>CAYMRB010000085.1:0-26988 GCA_964392615.1 uncultured Planctomycetia bacterium
GGCTCGGCCTGTCGGGCTCGGTCCTGACGAGGGTTTCTTGGACAGCCTCCTAGGGGAAGAAGCGTCTCGAGACGATTGCTGACAGCACGAATTGTGACCACTCCGAGCTCAGCTGGCATCTCCTGTTCGCCGGTCAGGAGCTTGTCCATCGTGATGAACGCGTCGTAGTCGAGCGCTGCTAGGCGAAGCAGCTCACCGTTCTTGACGCCCGACCACCCTGCCTTGGGTACCGTGGTCACGCTGTGGCCTACCAGCTCGTCGGCAAGCCGCGGGGTAGGCACTCATCGAGAAGTACGAGCATGGGCCGCGAGCGCCTCTTTCGCGAACTCCAACGCGCCGATTACCAGCTCGCGAGAAACCGATGGGAAGTCGACGAGGAATTCATCGATCGAGCTGCCCGCCTCGAGGTAGTCGATGAGGTTCTGAAGTGGCACACGAGTTCCCACAAACACCGGAATGCCTCCCAGAATGTCAGAATCGGTGTGTACGACAGTGGACTGAGTGGGCAAGGCGGCGGCCTCCGATACTGCGATCTGACGGCGATTGTAGTGCGAGCAGAAGTCGCCCGCCATCTCGGGGCCGTTCGCGCCCGACGGGCGCCGTGGAGCAACGAGCAGAAAAGTCGGTCACGGTTCGCCGCCAAGCGCGTTTCGCCGCTCGACGACCGTGAAACCCGCCCGAACGGCAACCCTCTGCCAGGAGACCGACATGACCCGCACGAGCTTCCGCCCCCGAACCGTCCTTCTGACCGCAATCCTGGCCGGCACCGTCGCCGCCGTCGGCCTGCGCGCCGATACGATGGTGCTCGACCCGCCTTCGGTCAGCTGGCCCGACAGCGACGACATCCTGACGGACCGTGGCCCGTTTCCGTCCCTGCCGCGGCTCGCCGTGCCCGGCCCGGCGATCGGGCTCGGTCCGCAAGACGTCATCGACGCGATGTCCGACGGCGATGACATCCTCGACGCGATCGAGGCGACCGACTTCGTCGCGATCGTCGGCAGGCGACCCGCGTTGCTCTTCTCGGTGCGGCGCGCGGCTCTCGGCGCGCCAGGCTCCGCGGTCGAGTCCGAGAGGCTCGCCGACTCCGGCTTCCCGGCGGGAGGCTTCCCCAACGGCCACGCGTCCGATCTCTTCCTGTGGCGCGGCACCGCCGGCACGAACACGCTGGCGCCTGCGCCGCACGGCTGGAGGTCGAACGACGGCGACGAGTCGCGCGCTCGGCTACGCATCCCGAACGGCAATCCGGGCGACGACGTGAACGCGTACGATGCGTCGAGCTTCCGCGCTTATCCCACCGGTCTCGGAGGGTTCGATCCGCGCAACGACAACCAGGTCTGGGATCCCGACAACGTCGAGAACCCCGGCAACCCGGGTGGCGGTGTCGGCGCCAACTACGCGCTGTTGAAGCCGATCTTCTTCTCGCTGCGCACGGGCTCACCGACTCTCGCCGCAATCGGCGCGTCGCCCGGCGACATCCTCGTTGCGGGCGGCGCCTACGGCAGCGTGCCATCGGTCTTCATCGACACCGCAGCACTCGGGATTCCGGTGGCGGCGGACGTCAACGCGCTCAGCATGAAGGTCGATATCGACACGTTCGGAAACGCGGTCGCCGACAAGGTCCGCTTCTCGGTGCATACGTCGTCGGTGCCGTTCCCCGTCGCGGGCCAGGTCGTGAACTCGGGCGCCGTGGTGCTTGAGTACGATGGCGCGACGACGACGATCGCCCACCGCCCGAACGAGCTCGGCCTCCGCGCCGGCGACGACATCGACGCACTCGAGGGCATCGAGATCGGCTTCGACCTGCCCTGGCAGCCGTGGGAGCCTCTCGGCGACGCCGAGGTCGTCCCGGAAGGAAGCGGCGTAGCCGTCGGGAACATCGGATCGAGCGGCCGCGACGGCGTGCGATTCCGGACCCCTCAGGCCGTTTCGTACGGCCGCGCGGTGTCGCTGAACGACAGCCTCGCGGGCAACTCGACGATCAACTGCTCAGCCGGCGCAACGTGGTTCACCGCCGATGGCAGCGAAGAGGTGCCGCTAGCGAGTTGGGAGCTGCGACCGCTGGGATTGGAGATCGAGCAGACGGCGACCTACTCGTGCGCCGACCGGGTCGCGGTCGAGGTCTTCGACGGGGACGAGTCCGTCCTCTCCGTCGCGGAAGTCGAGACCGCTGTGCCGGCCTTCTTCATCCAGGGGTCGATCTCGTCCTACGACGTCGAGGTCGAGCTCGTCGCGCTCGATGCCGGGCTGCTGATCGTCTCGACGTTCCGGTTCGGTGGCCAAGAGGGTGAGGATTTCGGGCTCGGTGGCCAGGAGGGTGAGGAGTTCCGGATCGGCGACGAGACGGCCTTCGGCGACCGCGTCGTGTTGCGCGCGCTGTGCAACAACGAGAATATCCCCGTGTGGCGAAGCGGCGTCGCTGTCACCGCGCTGGAGTTCAGGGCCCGCGGCATCGACGGGTTCGACAGCCACGGGACGCGAGTTCGTCGTGGTGCGATCTTGACGGGCACGTCCGTGGCGGCGGCGGTCGCGGCCGCCTCCGGTGCGGCGTTCGTCGAACGCGATGCGGGCGGCCTCACGGTCTCGGAAATCGGCTCGAGCGGGCAGGACGGAGTTCGCATGATCGGCTCGAGCGGTATGGACGGCGTCGTCGAGATCGGGTCGAGCGGCATCGACGGGTTCCAGATCGACCTGGATGAAATCGAGCTCGCCCACGACGGCGCGTTCGGCGCCGGAGCTTCATTCGAGTTCGCCGGAGCGCTCAGCGGAGGCAACGGCTCGGCGGACGAGTCGGACCAGCGAGCCTGGCTCGGCGCCGTCGGTCCGCGATCGATGGGCATGGAGATCGACTGGGGCGACGGGGTCAGCGGAGTCGACGTCGTCGCGTACTCCGGTGGCGACGTGACCGCCGAAGTCGCCGCTAGCAGTGGGACCGTCATCCCGTTCGCCGGCCGCGCACGGCTCGTCGGCGCGAACGTGTCGGCGCACGGATTCGCATTCCGCTTCGCCGGACCGATCTCGCTGCTCGACCCCGCCAGCGGCGGCTTGGTGACGGCTGACGAATTCCACTTCCTGCGACCTGTCGGCTCGGGTGGGGTCGCGGGTCTCGACGACGGCGCGGGGCTCGAATACGTCGACATCCTCGCGGCGAATCTCGAGTCGTTCCGGATCCTCGATCCGATCACCGAATCGGCACCGGTCTTCCGACGCGGCGACGCGGATGGCAACGGCAGTGCGGAGCTCTCCGACGCCATTCGCGTCCTCGGATTCCTGTTCCAGGGTACTGCCGCTCCTGACTGCCTCGACGCCGCGGACTCGAACGACAGCGGCGGCCTCGACATCGGCGACCCGATCCACCTGCTCGGGGTACTCTTCCTCGGCACGGACGTGGTTCCCGCGCCGGGTCGGCTCGAGTGCGGCATCGACCCGACGGCGGACGCGCTGACCTGTGACGCGTACGACGCCTGCGATTGATCGCGCTCGTCCTCGACCTGCAGCCATACGGAGGCGCGTCGTCCGCATGTCGGGCGGCGCGCCTCTTCCTCGTCGACTACTTCCCGAACGCGAAGTCGCTGTCGAGCTCGACCTCGTGCCCCGCGTCGCTGATGAGCGGACGCGACACGACGACGATCGAGTAGCCGCCGTCGACCGCGAACTCGGCGATCGTGTTGTCGCCGAAGAGGTCCGCCTCGCGAATCTCGACGAGCAGCGCGTCACCGCGCCGCCAGCGCAGATCGAACGCGGGTGGCGCGTCGCCCTCGTCCCAGCGGTGCGCCCACTTCTCCGTCGCGGACTTGTGGTTCGAGAAGACCTGGGTCTCTTCGCCGTCGCGCACGTGCGTCACGGAGACGTAGACGTCCGGCCCGCCCGGCTCGATGCCGGTGTTGAACTTCTCGCGGTAGTCGTCCTGGTCGACGCTGTAGCCGCGGAGCTGCACTCGGTAGACGCGCTCCTCGGTCGCGTCGACGAGAGCGTTGCGCCAATCGACGGCCTTCTTGCGTAGCGCATCGCTGCGGACGACCGAGATGTAGCCGTCCAGCAACGCGAGAGCGCCGTCGACGTCGCCCGGCTCCGCCTCGATCGAATCGCGAACCGCGGCCAAGCGCTGCGCGTCGCCCTTGCTGCGCTCGATCGCGGCCGCGTCGATCGCGCTGATCTCGCGTCCCGCGCCTTCCGTGCGGAACTCGTCGCGCTGCGCCTCCGGCGCCGGCGGCAGCTTGGGCGGGTGTCGCTTCTTCATCGCGCCGCCGACCCAGACGAAGTAGACCGCGCCGGCGATGACGAGCAGCGGCGCCAGGACGGCGATGCGCTGCCAGAGGATGGCGATTCCCGAGTACCTCGGCGACCGACGGCGGGGCCGGGGTCGAGGATTCGTGGCGTCCTGGCGAGGCGGTGGTGTCGAACCGGTCGACGACGCCGGCACAGGCTGCGGCAACGGGGCGGCACTCGGCGCTGGCTCCATCGCGGCCGGCGGTGCCGACGGCTCGGGCGCGCGGTACGTGCCTCCGAGGACGCGGTCGAGGTCGGCGAGAAGCTCGCCCGCATCGCGGTAGCGTCGATCGAGAGACGTCCACGAGCGCGCGAAGACGTGATCGACGCCCGGCGACACGTGCTCGAGACCGACGCGGCCGGCGGGTCGCTCGCCGGTCAGAAGCTCGTGGAGAATGATGCCGAGCGCGTAAACATCGACTCGCGCGTCGGGGCGCGGCGCGTCCGGGTCGCCGACCGCGAGCGCTCGCCTCTCCGGCGACATGTACTCCCATGTGCCGGCGGCGAGGAGGCGATCGGTCAGCACGCTCAGATGGCTGCCGTGGTGCTCGGCGACTCCACCGCTGATCGATGGTATTCCGTGGCCCAGGCCGAAGTCCGCGACCCGCACGCGACCGTCGCCGTCGAGCAGGATATTCCCCGGCTTCAGATCGCCGTGCACGACACCGCTTGCATGCGCGGCGGCGATGACGCGCACCGCCTCGCGGAAGAGCTCCATCGCTCGCCGCGCCGGCAACGCACCGCGCTCTCGCAACAGCCGTGCGAGATCGCCGCCCGGTGCGTACTCCTGGACGATGTACGGCGGGTCCGTGTCGAGATCGACGCCCAACACGCGCAGGACGCCCGCATGGTCGAGCCCATGCTGCAGCAGGCTCTCGCGACGCAGAAGCTCGAGCAGCTCCGGATCCCGCGGCAGCTTGATCGCGACCGTCTTGCCCGGGAGGACCGCGTGGCGCGCGCGCCAGACGTTGCCGAACCCGCCCTGCCCGACGAGGCACTCGAGGATGTACTCACCGACCCGGTCGCCGGGCTGCTGCCCGACGGACGTGCCGGCCACATCCGAGCTTCCGTCGCCTGCCGATCGCGCCTGAGAGCCCTTCATATGTCGAAGTCTACTCGGTCCAGCGGCCCGTCGCACACCGGACGACCGGACGGGGCCGGCTCGCTGACGCGACTTCGGTGCGGTCATGACGTCACCTCCTACCGGAGACCGATTTCGACGCTCTCGCGGACCGCGGCCAGCGCCGCCCCGCGATCATCGCATCGGTCGCCAGCGCGCGGCAGAGTTTCCGGGAAGATTTCCGCAAAAACCGCCGAAAACGGAGCCGAGAGACCGCTGGCTTCGCGAACTATTCCCCGCTATTCTGAGCCTCTTGTGCCCGCTGGACCGCCTCTCGGCCAGCCCGCAAACCCACCCCCACGATCGTGTTGTCATGAGCGCCGAATCTACCCCGAACCCGCTGTCCGCCGACCTTCCGGAAGTCGTCCGCGACGAGATCGAGGTCTTCCAGACCGAACTCGAGCGCTTCCTCGCCGGGAAAATGTCGGAGAAGCTGTTCACCGAGTTCCGCCTGCGCCACGGCACGTACGGCCAGCGCCAGGACGACGTCCAGATGCTGCGGATCAAGATTCCGCTCGGGCGGCTGTCGGCGGCGCAGTGCGATGTGCTCGCGGACCTCGCCGAGGAATATGCGGACTCGATCCTGCACGTCACGACGCGCCAGGACGTCCAGTTCCACTTCGTCGACCTCCTCGACGCGCCGACGATCTTCCGCCGTCTCGCGGCCGTCGGCATCACGACGAAGGAAGCCTGCGGTAACTCGGTCCGCAACGTGACCTGCTGCCCGACCGCCGGCGTCTGCGGCGACGAGCCGTTCGACGTCACGCCGCATGCCGAGGCGATGGCGTACTTCTTGCTGCGCCACCCCGACGCGCAGAACTTCGGCCGCAAGTTCAAGATCGCGTTCTCGGGCTGCGCGCAGCACGCGTGCGGCCTGGCGCGGATCCACGATATCGGGGCCATCGCGGCGACGCGCGAGATCGACGGCGCGACGGTCCAGGGCTTCGCGGTCTGGGTCGGCGGCGGCCTCGGCGCCGTCCCCCACCAGGCGGAGCTCTACAGCGAGTTCGTGCCGACCGACGAGATGCTCGCTGTCTCCCAGGCGATCGCGCGCGTCTTCGCGCGCCTCGGCGAGAAGAACAAACGCGCGCGCGCTCGCATGAAGTTCCTCGTCGCCAACCTCGGCATCGAGGAATTCCGCCGTCTCGTCGACGAGGAGCTCGCCAAGCTGCCGGACGACCCGCGGCGTTCGGAGTTGCTCGACGCAGCCCTCGCGCGCGTCGAGACGCCGTTACGTTCCACGTCCGATCTCGACCTCGCGTCCGCGGACCTCGACGACGCGTTCCGCGCGTGGCATCACGCCAACGTCCGCGCGCAGAGCCAGCCGGGCCGCTCGGTCGCCACGGTGTTCCTGCCGCTCGGCGATCTGACGTCGGCCCAGTTCCGCGGCCTCGCCCGGGTCGCGCGCGAGTTCGTCGGCGACGCGATACGACTCACCGTCGAGCAGAACGTCGTGTTACGCCACGTCGCGAACGGCGACCTGCCTGCGCTGTGGGCCGCGTTGCGCGCGATCGACCTCGCAGCGCCCCTCGCGAACAGCATTGCGGACATCACCGCGTGTCCGGGCACGGATTCGTGCAAGCTCGGCATCTCGTCGTCGCGCGGACTCGCTGCCGTGCTGCACGAGGGATTCGTCGCGGACGCCGAGAACGGCATCGCGCCGCGCAACGATATCGAGGTCAAGATCAGCGGCTGCTTCAACTCGTGCGGCCAGCATCACATCGCGAACATCGGCTTCTTCGGCACGTCGAAGCGTAAGTCCGGCAGGGTCGCGCCGCTGTTCCAAGTCGTGCTCGGTGGTACGGCCGAGAACAACGCTGACGCGTACGGCCTCGCGGTCGCCAAGTGTGCGGCCCATCGCGCGCCGGAGCTCATCCGCAAGCTGACGTCGCTCTACGACGACCGCAAGGAGAACGGCGAGAGCTTCAACGCATGCATGGCGCGCCTCGGCAAGGCGCATCTGCGCGAGCAGCTCGCGGAGTTCGGCGAGGTGGGCGACGCCGAGGCGGACTACTACGACAACCGCCAGCCGTGGCAGTACGTCAAGGAGGTCGGCGTCGGCGAGTGCGCCGGCGAAGTCGTCGATCAGGCCGAGTTCCAGCTCGAAGACGGCGAACGATTGATCTTCGAAGCCTCGCTCCACCTGGAGGCCGATCGCATCCAGGAGGCGGCGCAGACGTCGTTCCGCGGCATGAAGGCCGCGGGCGATGCGCTTCTGTCGACGCGCGGGCTGCTGCTGTCGGATAACTACGACACCGGCGCCGAGCTCGACAGGCACTTCTTCAAGCCGGGCGACTTCTTCCCCGGCGTCGCCGAGTACTTCGACAAAGCCGCTGCCGAGGGCGATCAGGAGGTCAGCGCCACGCGCGCGCGTCAGCGCGTCGAGGAGGCGAACCTCTTCGTCGAGGAAGCCCACGTCGTCTACAGCCGCATGGCCGGCAGCGTCGTCAAGTAGAGGTCGTCCAGGAGGACCAGCGAACCGTGGCCGCACCGCCCCAGACCGCACCGGACATCCAGAAGATCAACGTCAAGATCTCCCTCGCGTCGGCCGTCGACGCCGACCGCCTCCTGCCCGTCTTCGGCCGCTGGCGACTCGAGGAGGGCGAGGAGATCGTCGACCTCGCGGACTACTGCCACGTGCCGGAGGGTCCCGGCGTCTTGCTCGTCAGCAAACGCTGGCACTTCGGCATCGACTTCGCCGACTGGCCCGGGCTCTTCTACTCGAGCCGTGCGGCGTCCAGCGACCCGGCCCAGAGGCTCTCCGGCGACCTCGAATCGCGCGTCTCGAGCGTGTTCCGCGCGTGCGTCGAGAAGTCCGTGAAACTGCTTGCCGAGCCCGAGCTGGCGGACGTAAGCGCCGCCTGCGACAAGATCGAGATCATCTTCAACGACCGCCTCCTGATGCCGAACGACGCCCCGACCGCGGCGCTGGCCGAACCGGCGGTGCGCGCGCTCTGCGACGAGGTCTGGGGGGCCGGGGAGTACGAGCTCCGTCACGACGAGAATCCCGGCCATCGGCTCGGCTGGACCGCCGCGTCCACCGGCGATGAGAAGGTCGACCTCGATTCCCTCGCCGCGAAGAGCTGACAGCCGCCGAGGAAATCGCGGGAACCGTGCCGCCCGGAGCGCGTACATTGTCGATGTACGACGATGAGCGGCTCTCGACGACACGACGACGTCCAGCAGCAGTCGCTCGCGGACGAGGACTGCGTCCTCCTCGCGCGAGCAGGTCGCTCATCGGGTGTCGACTTGCTCGTTCGTCGACACACTACGGGGATCTTCCATCTGATGGTCCGTCTGCTGCGAGACCGCGATCTCGCGGAGGACGCGACGCAGGAGGTGTTTTTGCGCATGCACCGCGCACTCGATCGTTTCGATACGAACCGCAGCTTCAAGACGTGGCTGTACACGATCGCGTGGAACTTCGCTCGCGACCACATGCGACGCCGACAGCGACGCGGCACGGAGCTGTCGCTCTCGGCGCCGTCGGGGCGCGGAGCCGGCGATGATCGAGGTGCATCGCATGGTGCGGATGTCGCCGACTCGGCCGCGTTGACCCCGTCGGACATCGCGGAGAAGCGCGAGCGGACCGCGTTCGTGCGGCAGGCGCTCGACTCCCTCGATCCCGGTCAACGAGCGCTGCTCGTCCTGCGCGAGTACGAAGGCCTGTCCTACGACGAGCTCGCGCGCGTGCTCGGTTGCCGGCTCGGCACCGTGAAGTCGCGAGTGCACCGCGCGCGATCGAGCTTGCGGGACGCGCTCGGACGGCTGTGCCCCGACGTCTTCGATGCGACGACGGACAAACACGGCGCGACGCGGCCCGTGGCCGACAGCGCCGAGAGAGAACTCTGAGTCATGGACTGCGCTCGCTGCGAACAATTGATCGGCGACTACCTCGACGACGCTCTGCCTAACAGCGAGCGCGCGCAGTTTCTCGCGGCGCTCGAGCGCTGCCCGGACTGTGCTCGCGACCTCCGCGAGCTGTCGCGTACGCTGGCGCTCGTTCGCG
The DNA here is from genome assembly GCA_964392615.1 of uncultured Planctomycetia bacterium. Lineage (GTDB taxonomy): Bacteria > Planctomycetota > UBA8108 > UBA8108 > UBA8108 > CAYMRB01. Next base: position 9,396 of record CAYMRB010000085.1, read on the forward strand.
AGACGCCGCGCGACGTTCCGCCCGCCGACTTGGCCGACCGAATCGCTACCCGCGTCGCCGCCGCGCCTGTTGCTCTTCCAACGAGCCGACGCCGTCGCCGATGGATCGCCGCCGCCGCGGCGCTGTTCCTCGCCGGCTCGGCCCTCGGCTGGCTCGCCGGCTTGCTTCGCGAGGGCTCGTCGAGCGATGATGCGGCGTCGACGATCGCCGCGCTCTCGACGCGCATCGAGACTCTCGACGCCGACGTCGTCGCACTGCGCGATGAGACTCGCACGACGAAGGAGCGGTCGGATCGACGCGAGAGGGAGCTCGAGAATCTCGTGGCCAGCACCGAGTCCGACGCGGCTGCCGCGCGGCGCGCCGCACGCGAGAACGGGGCGGATCTCGAGCGGGAGCGCGACCGCACCGAGGCGGCCGCGCGGAGACACCGCGAGGCCCTCGAGCGGCTCGAGGAGGCCACGCTCTCGATCGCTCGGCTCGAGCGCACGATCACCGATGAACGACGCGAGGCAACGCTCGTCGCGGGGCAGCTCGAACGCGATCTCGAACGCGAGCGAACGCGCGCAGCCGACCTCGAACGCGATCTGGCGACTCATCTCGCGAGCCATGAGGCGGACAACGACGCAGTGCCCGAGACGCTCGTCGCCGCCCCTCCCCCGACCCGAGTCCGTGGGCGCGGCAAGCCGCGTGTTCTGTTCACGCGACGGCCCGAAGGCTGGGAGGTCGACTACAGCGGCTCGCGCGAGGAGGTCGTCGCGATACTCTTCGACATGGCCCGCGATCCCGACCCGCGACGCGCCGACTTGGCACTGAGCTCGCTCGAAAACCTGATCGGACCGCGCGTCGACAGTGCGGAGCGAACGGCGGCTGCCGAGTCGCCGGGCGTCTTCGCGTCGTTGCTCGAGGGCGTTGCGGGACCGAGCCGCACACCACGATCGAAAACCCGCGCCTCGACCCGCGCGGAGCGCCGCCGCGATCTCGAGGAGCGCTGGCGCGCCCTTCGCGAGCGAACGACTTCCGAGACGGACCTCTGACGGACGGATGAAAAAAGAGACCGAACGATGACGCCTACAACGACACGCCAGGGGTGCTGGTTCGCGGCGACGCTCGCGCTCGTCGTGCTGACGACGTCCTGCGCCTCGAAGCTCGGCGAGCGCGACGCGACGCTCAAGGCCGTACCGGTGCCGACGACGTGGGAGCTGGCGAGCGATGATGCGCCGGAAGAGCTGCGACTCGCCGAGGGTGAAGACGTCGTCCGTCAGACTTACACGATTCACCACGACGGCCGCTTCCTCTTCAATCGCACGATCCAACGCGAGGAAGCGGCGCTTGGCGTTCGCGGTCGCAACCTGGACGCCAAGAAGGCGGAGAGCCTCGGCATCGCGTCCGGCACGGGCGTCCTCGTCAGCTCGATCAAGAAGGACGGCCCCGGGAGCAAGGCCGGCCTGCTGAAGGACGATGTCATCCGGACGTTCGACTCGAAGGAGGTGCACTCGGTCGATCAGCTCGAGGAGCTCATTCGCGCGTCGAAGCCGGGCCAGAAGGTCGAAGTCGGTTTCGCCCGCGCCGGCACCGAGCTCAAAGTGACGGTCGAACTCGCTGCGACGACGCGCGTCGTAGCGGCGACGGCGTTCGAGCGCCAGCTGCCGGTCGTGAACGATTCCAATCACAGCGGTCTCGTCCTCGCCGAGCTCACCGACGAGGTGCGCCCGATCGTGAGAGGAACGGCGGGCCCCGAACGCGGTCTCCTCGTCACCGGGATGCTCGTCGGCGGCCCGGCGTTCTTCAGCAAGATACGTCATCGCGACCTCATCGTGCGCATCGACGATGTGCCGGTCGAGACGATCGACGACTTCCTCGAGGTGACAGCGAACGCGCGGGAGTCGGGCTCGACGGTCACCGTGGCCGCCAAGCGAGGCACCCGTGACGTCGAGACGGAGATCCAGCTCTCTCGAAACGCGCGCCGCGAGATCGACTTCAACGCCCTCGGGCTCATCTCGTGGGAAAGCCGCGCCAACAAGCGCGAGTTCCGCTTGCTGTGGGGCCTGCTCTGCCACGACGGCACGCGCTACTCGATCACGGAGACGCCGCACGGCGGCATGGAGCACCAGCGGCACCGCGAATGGGGCGTGCTCCTCAACCTGTTCCGCTTCGAGGTGAACCCGCACCGAATGCCGCGGCGAACGGAGGTGCTGCTCCTGTGGGTCATTCCCCTGTCGCTCTCCGACGGGTAGCAGCCGGCAGCTGCCGCCGGCCCCGCGCCCCCATGCCGCCCGGATTTTCGGACGTTAGCGCCGCGTGGGCCCGCTGCGGACCGGGACTTCGAAGCGGGCGGGCGACAAATGGCCGCGAGATTTGATAGAATCTCACGACCATGAATGAAGGATCGACCTGGAGACTCGCCAGCGACTACATCGGCGCCGGAGACTACGTCATCGGTGCGAATCGGGCCTTCGTCGGCACGGAGTACGGCGTGCAGTGCTTGCCGTACAGCCACGACAACCTGAAGGACTGGAAAGCCGGACTCGGCTCACGGTGCATCGGGGTCGTGGAACTCGGCGAGGAGGAGATTCTCGCGAGCTGTGTCGGCGGCATCTTCCGTCTGTCGCGAGAGGGTGACGTCCGCGAGGAGCTTCTGACTGCCGTGGAGTTCATCCACCCGGCGATTCCGGTGTCGGCCGAGTCCGACGGGCCGGCGTTGCTGACCGTCACGGGCACGTCGCTCTTCTTCCGGCCGCGGTGGAGCCGAACGGCTTGGGAGTACGACTTCCGCGAGGCCCTCGGCCAGAGCATCGAGAGCGTGCGCATCATCAACGCTTTCGAGATCGGCGGCGACTTCGTCGTCGGCGTGGTCGACTACGACACGGGCATCGGGCGCGTCGTCGTCCTCGAGCGCGACGGCAACGTGAAGTGGCTGTCGGATCCGGGCCCGCTGTCCGATCTCTTCCCGGCGGGAGAGGCCGTGTTCGTATGGTGCGTGACCGGGTACGGCAAGTTCGAGACGTGCATGACGCGCCTGGACGGCCACACGATCTGGAAGGACGAGAACATGGCCGGCGTCGGCTCCGTCCTTCCCGACGGCTCGCTCGCCATGCTCGTCGGCTCCAACGAATCGCCGCGCTGGGACCATTGGGAATACCGCCACATCGCGGCAAACGGCAAGGTCGAGGGCACGCTCGAGCTTCGCGGCCGCTGTGCCGTGCGACCGGTGCAGCTCGGCGATGGTAGCCTCGCCATCATCGGCAGCGCGATCCATCTCGATCCGACCAGCTCGCGCGTCGACTACACGAGCTTCTTCAAGATGCCGCAGGAAGTGCTCTTCCAGCACCTCGTCGGCATCCGCGAGCAGGTGCCCGAGTACGAAGTCTACCTGCACCGCGTGCATCCCGACGGCCTGTCGCTCGACGTGTTCTACCACGTTACGGGCTCGTTCTCGCTCGCGACGCCGCGGCACATCGACCAATACATCGTCTTCTGCGACGGCCGCGACATCGTCGGCATCGAGGTCTGACTCGAGAGACATCCGTCGCTGGCGCCGCCGACACTGCGTGGACGTCATGACACGAACGAGTTCACGATCGCTCCGACGACTCTCCTGTCTCGTCGCCTTCGCGTGCGTCGCGCTATCCGTTTCCGCGCGATCCGCCGATTGGCCGACGTACCGCGGTGACGCGGCGCGCAGCGGCTTCACCGATGAGCAGCTCGCGACCGATCTCCACCGACACTGGTCGTATCGCTCGCACCGGCCGCAACCGGCGTGGCCCTCCTCGCCGCGCCAGACGTTCGATCGCGCCTATCACGTCGTCATCGCTGACGGGCGACTCTTCTTCGGAAGCTCCGCCGACCACCAGGTGCACGCCCTCGACGCCGCGACGGGCGAAGAGCGCTGGACGTTCTTCACCGACGGCCCGGTCCGGTTGACGCCCGCGGTCGCGAGCGGCCGCGTGTTCGCGGTCAGTGACGACGGGTGTCTGTACGCGCTCGACGCCGCCACCGGCACGCTCGCGTGGAAGCGACGCGGCGGTCCGTCGGACGAGGTCGTGCTCGGCAACGACCGCTTCGTCTCCGCGTGGACCGCGCGCGGCGGACCGACCATCGTCGACGACGACGTCTACTGGGCTGCCGGCATCTGGCCGACGGACGGCATCTTCGTGATGGCCGTCGACGCGGCAACCGGCGAGCGGAAGTGGACGAACGACTCGGACGACACGCGGTTCATGCCGCAACCGCACGGCGGCGCGAACGCGGCGAGCGGCATCTCGGCGCAGGGGCACCTCGCGGTGAACGACGGCGCCCTCTTGCTGCCGACGGGTCGCGCCGTGCCGGCCACGCTCGATCGCACGACCGGCGAGTTCCGCTACTTCCATCTGCAGAAGTACGGCCAGTTCGGAGGCACGTCGATCGTCGCGCTCGGCGAGTTTTTCGCCAACGAAGGACGGATCTACAACGCGACGACCGGACTCCTCGTCGACAAGGGGCGCGGCACGATCGCCCGGCTCGGCGCCGAGCGGAATGAGCTCGGCGACGGATTCGTGCGCGTGCGCGGCAACAAGATCATCGCGTATCGCGGCGCCGACAAGGAGACGAAGGACCGCAAGGGAAACACCGTCCGCTCACGCACCATCGAGAGCCAGTGGACGGCGACCGGTGCCGTCGGTGATCTCTCGGTCATCGTCGCCGGCAACGCGATCGTCACCGGCGGCGACGGCAGGGTCGGCATCTTCGACGCGGTCGCTCGCAAGCCCGTGTGGAGCGCCGCCGTGGACGGGAAGGTATACGGGCTGGCGGTCGCGGACGGGCGGCTGTACGCGTCGACCGACGCGGGCACGATCCACTGCTTCGCCCCGGGAGCGCGAGAGTCGATCGAGCGCGTCGCGACGAACCTCGCCGGAGGAACAAAGGAGCGCGCGGCGTCGAACGACGTCTTCGCGTCGACCGCCGCCGCGATCGTCACAGCGACCGGAGTGCGCGCCGGATACTGCATCGACATCGAGTGCGGCGACGGCCGCTTGGCGGCGGAGCTGGCGGCGCGGACGGATCTACACATCCTCGCGTCCGACGCCGACCCGCAGAGCGTCGAGAGCGCGCGACTCAAGCTAGACGCGCTGGGCCTCTACGGCACCCGCGTCACCGTGCACCACCGCGATCCGTCACGCACCGCGTATCCGAAATACAGCGCCGACCTCGTCGTCTCGGCGGGCTCGGTGACGACGGACTTCCGCCCCGACGCGAAGGAAGCGGAGCGCCTGACGCGACCGTTCGGCGGCGTGCGCTGCTTCGGGGCCGCGGGAGCGCTCAAGGTCGAACGGCGCGGTCGTCTCGAAGGCGCTGGAGAGTGGACCCACCAATACTCCGACCCCGCGAACACGTGCTGCTCGACCGATGCGCGCGTCAAGGCGCCGCTGCGCATGCTGTGGTTCCGCGACGCCGACCTTCCGATGCCGCAGCGTCACGGTCGCGCGCCGGCGCCGCTGTTCAAGGACGGCTACCTCGTCGTGCTCGGAATGCACGCGCTGCGCTGCTCGAACGCGTACAACGGTCGCACGCTGTGGGAGTACTCGCTGCCGAACATCCTCGCGCCGTACGATTCGGACCACCTGATGGGGACGGCGGGCACGGGCAGTAACGTCTGCATCGGCGGCGAGAGCGTCTACGTCCACCGCAAGAAGGAGTGCGTACGCCTCGATCTCGCCACCGGACGCGAGCTCGGCGTCTTCCCACCGCCGGAGATTCTGACCGGTCAGGACGACGAGCCGGGCACGTGGGGAACGGTCGCGGTGACGGGCGACACGCTATGGGGAACGCTCGCCAACACCGACCACGTCGTCAAATGGCGCTATCTGAAGGGCGACATGACGCAGCTCTTCAGCGAGTCGTCGGCGCTCTTCGCGATGGACCGCAAGACCGGCGCGCTGCGTTGGACGTATCGCGCTGAGCGCTCGATCCGCCACAACACGCTCGCGATCGGGGCGGATCGCGTCTACCTGATCGACCGCGAGATCGCGACGATCGATCGTCTCGACTACCGTCGGCCGGCGCCGAAGAAGAGCGACGACAAGGCCGGCGGCGAGAAGCCCGAGCCGCCGAAGGATCCGGAGCACGTCATGGGCGAACTCGTCGCGCTCGACGCCGCGACCGGGGAGGAGATCTGGCGCCGCAAGGAGGACATCTGGGGGACGATGCTCGCCCTCGGCCCGCAAGGCGACGTGCTCCTCATGGGCTACCAGGCGACGCGCTTCCGCCTGCCGTCGGAGAGGGGCGGCCGCATGGCCGTGTTCCACACGAAGGACGGCTACCGCCTCTGGGACAAGCCCGTGTCGTACGCGTCGCGTCCGCTGATCAACGGCCCGACGATCTACGCGCAGGGCGGCGCGTGGGACGCGAAGACCGGTGTGCCGCGCGCCTTCAACTTCGAACGCTCGTACGGCTGCGGCATCCTCGCCGGCTCGACGCACCTCATGCTGTTCCGTTCGGCGACGATGGGGTACTTCGATCTGCGCGAGAACCGCAAGATCGCGAACTACGGCGGCGTGCGGCCAGGCTGCTGGATCAACGCGATCCCGGCCGGCGGCATCGTGCTCGTGCCGGACGGCTCGGCCGGTTGCGTGTGCAGCTATCTGAACCGCGCGTCGATCGCGCTGCAGTCGGCGGACTGAAAACGGCGCAGAGGCGCCGCGTCACGGGACGAGCGATTGGACGAAGCGCGCGATCGCCTGTCCGTCTTCCGTTCCGATGCGGAGGGTCGAGCACGGAAACTCGCTGAACCGCGGCGAGTCGTCCCACCCGTATGCGCGAATCAAGCAGGGGTCGATGGCGACGCACTCGCAGAATGGCTCCTGCTCGAAGTACGTCTCGACCGACGCGAACAGCTCGATCATGCGGTCGACCTCGTCCGCGGTCAGCGCGCGCGGCTCGAGCTCTCGAGCCACCGCGCACTCCGCCTCGAAGATGCCCGGCAGGCACTCCTCCGGCGGCGCGTCCTCCTCGACGACCAGCGTGACCGTCGCGACGTACTCGTCGTCCACACGCAGAATGGTCGCGCTGAGGACGCCGGGAATCTGCGGGCAGAATCCCAGACCGGGCTGGCTCACGAACTGGAACGTCCCGAAGCCGCGGAAGTCGTTGTCGACCGGCACCGGATCGCACGGCGGGCTCGAGTCGCAGCCGAGAGCGTCGACCGTGCGATCGAAGCCGCACGCGAACGCGCCGGGAGCGGGCGGTTCGGCGCCGCCGACGAACAGCCACTGGAACGTGTAGACCGCGTCGGTCAGCTCGAGGCCACCGGAGTCGTCCGCGTCGGCCGCGTCCGCGCAAGCCGGCTCGACGCCGCCCGCGAACAGGTGGTTCAGCGTGAATACGCCATCGGCGAGATCGACGCCGCCATCGCTGTTCGCGTCGCCGCGACGGAAATTGCGGCACGCGTCGAACTGAGCGCTGGCGAAAGAGGACAGCCCGAGGAAGGCGATAAGAAATGCGCAGAGGAACGTGGGAATCCGCACGCGATCGATCATGATGCTCTCCGTCAGCGGCCTGGACACTGCGCACGCCTCGTAGTCATGCAAACCGAACCCGAGAGCTTCTACTTTACGGCCCTCGCCGCCGCCTGTGTCAGAGGATTCTCGAACGCATCCGCAGCGATCGAACCCCGCCTTCTCGACGCCCCCCTCGACGCGTTGACGCCCGACGATTGCGCGCGGCTCGTCGAGTGCGGCCGCGAGGCGGGTCTGCGCCTGCACCGCTTCAAGCGGACGATGGAGCTGCCGCGCGTGCGCCGGATTCTCGGCGCGCTGCGGTCGATGCGCCCCGCGACGCTGCTCGACATCGGCTTCGGACGCGGCGCGTTCCTGTGGCCGCTCCTCGACGCGTTTCCCGACCTGAACGTCTCGGCCATCGACCGCGAATCGAGCCGCGGCGGCGATGCGACAGCGGTACGCCGCGGCGGCGTGACCCGACTCTCGCCTCTCTGCATGGACGTCTGCGCTCTCGGCTTCGAGGATCGATCGTTCGACGCGATCACGGCGCTCGAGGTTCTCGAGCACCTCCCCGATCCCCGGCTGGCCATTCGCGAGATCGTGCGCGTCGCGCGGCGGTTCATCCTGATCACGGTGCCGTCGCGCCCGGACGACAACCCCGAGCACCTCCACCTCCTGCGCCCGGCGCTTCTCGAGGAGATGCTCGCCGAGGCCGGAGCGCCCGGCGCGAGCTTCGAAGAAGTCCGCGGCCACACCGTCGCCGTCGCGAAGAGGAGGCACTGAGCGTTGCAGTCGATCCGCAAGTACCCGCGCACGCGACACGTCGAGGGGTCGCGACTGCAGCCCGGCGACCACGACCTCGCCGCCGTGCCGTTCGCCGAGCTCGCCGGACGCCATCTCGTGATCGAGGAGAAGATGGACGGCGCGAACTGCGGCGTGAGCTTCTCCGCCCAGAGCGAGCTTCTCCTGCAGAGCCGCGGGCACTACTTGACCGGCGGCCATCGCGAGCGTCACTTCGATCTGCTCAAGCGCTGGGCCTGGACGTGGCGCGATCGGCTGTGGGAAGTGCTCGGCGATCGCTACGTGCTCTACGGCGAGTGGCTGCGGGCGAAGCACACGGTGTTTTACGACCGCCTCCCCCACTACTTCCTCGAGTTCGACGTCCTCGACACGGTCGACGATGCGTTCCTCGATACGCCGACGCGGCACGAGCTCCTGGCCGATCTGCCGATCGTCTCGGTGCGCGTGCTCCACGAAGGGGCCGTCGATCGAATCGAGCGCTTGACGGAACACCTCGGCTCGTCGGTGTTCATCTCCGCCGAACACAGGGAACGACTGAGAGAGCATGTCGCGTCCCTCGACCTCGACGTCGATCGCGTGCTCTCCGAGACCGACCCGTCACCGCTCATGGAGGGGCTCTACATCAAGACCGAGGAGGGCGGCCGCGTCACCGGCCGCTTCAAGTACGTGCGCGCCGACTTCCTGACGGTCGTGCGCGAGTCGGAAAGCCACTGGCTCTCTCGCCCGATCGTGCCGAATCTCCTCGCGGACGGCGTCGATCTGTTCTCACAGCTGCGGAGGTAGCCGGCGTCGATGCGCGCTGATCACGAGCCCTGGGACTTCCCCGGCTGTCCGACCTCGCCGTGGTCCGTCGACTTCGACGCGCTCATGGCGCGCTACCCGTGGCTCGAGGAGCTCGACGGCTGCCCGCAGGATCCGATCTGGCACGCCGAGGGCGACGTCCTCGTGCACACGAAGCGCGTGTGCGAGGAGCTCGCCGCCAGCGAGACCTGGCGCGCGCTCGACGCGTCGGCGCGCGCGATCGTCTTCGCGGCAGCCGTGCTGCACGACATCGGCAAGCCGCCTCGAACGCGCGAGGAGAGCTCGCGCATCACGTCGCGCGGCCACGCGCGAGTCGGCGCCCACCGCGCCGGCTACGAGCTCTGGTGCCTCGACGACACGCCGTCGGCGGCGAGCTTCGCGGCGCGTCGTCACGTCGTCTCGCTCGTACGGCGTCATGGCGTTCCGATGTGGCTTCTCGATCGGCCCGACCCTCGCGTCGTCGTCGAGGCGAGCCAGACGGCCCGCTGCGACTGGCTCGCGCTTCTGGCGGAAGCCGACGCCCGCGGCCGGGAGTGCGCCGATCGCGACGATCTCATCGAACGCGTTCGGCTCTTTCGCGACTACGCCGCCGAGCATGGCTGCCTGGACGAACCGCGGAGATTCCCCTCGAATCACGCGCGCGTGCTCTACTTCCAGGAGGGCCGCGGGCAGCCGGAGTTCGACGTGTTCGATGACACGCGACTCGAGGTCGTCGTCCTGGCAGGCCTGCCCGGCGCCGGCAAGGATCACTGGATCGCGCAGCATGCCGCCGGTCGCCCGGTCGTCTCGCTCGACGCGGTCCGACAAGAGCTCGGCGTGGACCCGGCCGACGATCAGGGCACGGTCGCGGAGGTCGCCCGCGAGCGGGCGCGCGAGTATCTGCGCCGTGGCGAGGCCTTTGTCTGGAACGCGACGAACACGACGCTGTCGACCCGCTCGCGCGTCGTTCGGCTCCTGAGACGATATGGCGCTCGAGTGCGGATCGTCTGGATCGAGGCGTCGCGCGACACGATTCTCACGCGCAACGGTCAACGCGAGCGCCCGGTCCCCGCGCGGGTCATCGACCACCTGGCCCGCCGCATCGACCTGCCGGACCGGACCGAGGCTCACGATGTCGTCTTCTGCCTCGGGGAATCGGGACGACGATGACACGCTGGCACTCGCGGCGCCGAACCGCGACACTGGGCGCGTGAGAGCGCTGCGACACATCCTCCTGGTGCTGTTCTTTCTCGGCCTCGCGACGATCGAGATCGTGCACGGCATCCACCGGATCGACTCGATCCGAGCGCGCCACCACGAGCGCGCTCTCGAGATCGTCGGGCGGCGTCACGTCGAGCTCGCGCGGGGCCTCGAGAACCTGCTGCGCGCAGAGCGCGAGCACTCGCGCTACCTCGCCGCGATGCCGCTCGTCCGCCGACTCGTCGCCTCTCCGACGACCGCGGTCCGCAGGGAGCTCGAGGCGGAGCTGCTGCCCTATCTTGTGTCGTTCGGGAACATCGACCGCATCCGCGTGCTCGACGAATCCGGCGTCGAGCTCGTCCGATGTGAACGCCACGGCAAGGGCGCCGGCGCCCTGCCGCCACCGCTGCTGGCGACGACACCCGACGACACCGTCGTCGGCCTCGCGGGCGATCTGCCGCCCGGCGAAGTCGCGCGATCGCACCTCATCCTCGACGACGAGCGCGTCGAGGTGCCCGAGGCCGACCGCCAGGTCATCCACTTCGCCTCGAAGGTCGTCGTCGCGGGCAAGGAAAGACACGCGCGCGGCTTCGTCGCCCTCACGGTCTACGCCGCGCCGATTCTCGACACGGTGCGCCGCTTCTCACCGATCACCGGCGTCGGCGCGTACCTCGTCGATTCGACCGGCGACAGCCTCGGCGCGGACAGGGACGCGGATCCGTCCGATGCTGCGGAGCGAGCCGAGTTGCGCGCGTACCTCGTGGGCGACGGCACACGCGACAAGCCTCTGACCGGCGACGCCGCGACCTTCGTCGACCGCATCAGCGGCGACCCCGAGTGGTATCTTGTGGCTCGCGTCCCCGAATCCAGCCTCGAGTCGGCCTCGGGCGAGCTGCGCGTCGAGTACGCGTGGGTGATCGGCGCGATGGTGCTGATCACGCTCGTCCTGGCGGTCGCCGCGTTCTTCTTCGTGCGGCTCAGCATCCGCGAGATGCGACTGCGCGAAGCCGAACGGCAGGAGCACTTCGAACGACATATGCAGATTTCCGAACGCCTCGGCTCGCTCGGCCTTCTGACCGCCGGCGTGGCGCACGAGATCAACAACCCGCTCGAGGGCATCGGCAATTACCTGTCGCTGCTCGAGAAGACGTCGCTGCCGACGCAGAAGCGCATGCGCTACCTCGAGCTCGTGCGCAAGGGTTTCCAGCGAATCCGCGACATCGTCCGCGACCTGTCGGACTTCTCACGTCCGGCGGTCGGCGACGGCGAGGCGAACCTCGTGACCGTCATCGAGCAGGCGATTCGCCTCTCGGCCTACGATCGCAAGCTGCGACACGTGACGGTCAACCTGGAAGCCGCCGGCTCGCCGCCCCTCCTCGTGCAAGGCGACGCGGGGCGTCTCGAGCAGGTCTTCCTCAATCTGCTGCTGAATGCGGGCCGAGCGATGGACGCGGCCGGCACGATCCGGATCGCGGCGGAGACGACGACCGAGACCGGCGCCGATCGGCAGCGTCAGGTCGTGGTCCGCGTCGACGACGAGGGCCCCGGCATCGAGGCGGCGATCCTCGACAAGATCTTCGATCCGTTCTTCACGACAACCGAGGGCACGGGCCTCGGGCTGGCGGTGTCGTACGGCATCATACGAGCCCACGGCGGCACGCTCAGCGCCGAGAACCTGCCCGAACGCGGCACGCGCTTCACCATTCGCTTGCCGACGATCGCTGCGTCAGGAGGAGGGCGGCGCGCGTCGAACGCGGACGGGCAAGGCGCACCGCAAGCGGAGGGCACGGCGCGATGAGCCCGGAATCGTCACGACACTCGGTCCTGATCGTCGACGACGAATCGTTCGTACGCGAATCCCTCGTCGACCTCGTCGAGAGCGAAGGCTTCTCTGTCCACGCCGCGGCCAGCGGTGCGGAAGCGCTCGAGATCGTCGCGAAGAATCGCATCGACGTCGTCGCGACCGACCTGCAGATGGCGGGCATGAGCGGCGTCGAGCTGCTCGAAGAGATCCGCCGGCGCGGCCTCGACCTCCCGGTTGTCCTGCTCACTGGCGTCGGCACGGTCCGGGACGCGGTCGCCGCGATGAAGGCTGGCGCGTTCGACTTCATCCAGAAGCCCATCGGGCCCGATCAGTTCATCCTGCTCCTGCGGCGTGCGATCGAACACCACGGCCTCGTCGACAAGGTTCGCTACCTAGAGAACACGGTCCGCGACCTCCGCGGCCCGATGACGATGGTCGGCAGCTCGGAAGGAATCGAGAGAGTCCGCGAGCTCATCGAAACGGTCGCGCCGAGCGATACGAACGTCCTCGTCACCGGAGAGAGCGGCACCGGCAAGGAGCTCGTCGCGCGCGAAATCCACGCGCGGAGCCAGCGCGCGACAGAGAACCTCGTGCGGGTCAACTGCGCGGCGCTCTCGGAGACGCTCTTCGAGAGCGAGTTCTTCGGCCACCGACGCGGCTCGTTCACCGGCGCGATCGCGGACCGCCAGGGCCGATTCGCCGAAGCGGAGCGCGGCACGCTCGTTCTCGATGAGATCGGCACGCTGCGATCCGAGATGCAGGCGAAGCTCCTGCGCGTCCTCGAATCGCGCGAGTACCAGGTCGTCGGTGAATCGCGCACGCGCATCGCCGACGTACGCGTCGTCGCCGTCACGAACGACGACCTCGACGCTCGCGTGAAGGAAGGAGCGTTTCGCGCCGATCTCTTCTATCGCCTTCACGTGTTCCCGATCTCGCTGCCGCCCTTACGGGAGCGCAAGGAGGACATTCCGCTGCTCGCCGAGTACTTCCTCGGGCAGTTCCTCTCACGACGCGGTAGCGATGCGCCGATGCAGCCGCTCGACGAGACGAGTCTAGCCGTCCTCGATGCCTACGATTGGCCGGGCAATGTCCGCGAGCTGCGCAACGTGCTCGAACGCGCCACGCTGCTGGCGCGCTCCGGTTCGCCGGACGCGGCGCTCTTCGAGCAGATCCTCGGCCAGCCGACGCTCACGACGACCCTGGGCAGTGGCGTCGACGATGACCTGTCGATCCGCCGCCGCACGGAGGTGCTCGAGCGCGAGTTGATCGAGAAGGCGCTCGCCCTCACCGATGGGCGCCGGCGGGAAGCCGCGGAGCTGCTCGGCATCGATCCGAAGAACCTCGGCTACTACCTGCGCAAGCACGACCTTGGCCCGCAGCGCGGAGGTGGAACGTGATGCGGCGATCGCTGACGACAGCCGTCGCCGCCGCGCTCTGGCTCCTCGCGTCGTGCGACGCATCGGCGCCCGACGAGACCACGTATTCTCCGCAGCACCCGGCACCGTCCGTCGCCTCCGCTGCGTTCGCGCGGCGGTTCACCGACATCACCGCGACGTCCGGTGTGAAGTTCCGCCACGTCAGTGGCGCTCGAGGCGAGAAGCTCCTGCCTGAAACCGTCGGGTCCGGCGCCGCGCTCCTCGATTGGGATGGCGACGGCCACCTCGACCTCTTTCTCGTCAACTCGGGCCATTGGCCGGGCGCCGTGCATCCCGGCGAGTCGGCCCCGCGCTGCGCTCTCTTTCGCGGCCGCGGCGACGGCACGTTCGACGACGTGACGACGCGGGCGAACGCCGGCTTGTCCCTCTACGGCATGGGCTGCGCGGTGGCGGACTACGACGCGGACGGCGACGACGACGTCTACGTGACCGCCCTCGGCGACAACGTCCTTCTGCGCAACGATGCGGGCGTGTTTCGGGACGTTGCGGACTTCGCGGGCGTCCGGGGAGGCCGCTGGCGCGACGCGGAGGGTCAGGACGCGGACGGGGCGGGCGAAGCGGTCGAGCACCCGGAGTGGTCGACCGCAGCTGCGTGGGCCGACTTCGACCGCGACGGCGACCTCGACCTCTTCGTCTGCAACTACGTCGAGTGGACGGAGTCGCGCGAGATCTTCACGACGCTGGACGGGCATACGAAAGCGTTCACGACGCCGGACCGCTACCGCGGACTACCATCGCGCCTCTTCCTCAACCGTGGCGACGGCACGTTCGAAGACGCGAGCGAACGCTACGGCCTTCTCGAGCATCGAGGCAAGGCGCTCGGAATCGCCGTATGGGACTTCGACCGCAACGGCTATCTCGACGTCGTCGTGGCGAACGACACGCGCCCGAACTTTCTGTTCTTGGGTGGCGAGGGCCGCTTGACGGAGTCGTCGCTGACGCTCGGGATCGCGTACGACGAAGCCGGTCGGGCGCGCGCCGGGATGGGAATCGATGTCGCGATCCACGCGGACGACGGCGTTCCAGCGGTCGCGATCGGTAACTTCACCGACGAGGCGATGTCGCTCTACCGCTGGGAGGACGGCGGCTTTCGGCCGCGGGCTCGTGACGCGAACCTCGCCGCGGGCACGCGCGATCGGCTGACGTTCGCCGTCCGCTTCCTCGATGTCGACCTCGACGGCCTCGAGGACCTCGTCGTCATCAACGGCCACATCGAGCCGGAGATCGCTCGCTTCTCGTCGGGGCGCGAACGCCATGCACAGAGCGCCCAGCTGTTTCGAGGCGTCGAGGGCGGGCGATTCGTCGACGTCAGCGCCGGATCTGGACCGGCGTTCTCGGCGCCCCGCGTCGGGCGAGGGCTCGCCAGCGGCGACATCGACGGCGACGGCGACATCGACTTCGCCATCACGACGAACGGCGGTGAGCCGGTGCTGCTGCGCAACGACCCGGCGCCGGATGCCGCGACACCCCATTGGCTGCGCGTCCGCCTGCGCGACCGCGGCGGCAATCCGCAGGCTCTCGGCGCGCGGGTCGAGCTCGACGCGGGAGGACGCACGAGAACGCGGTGCGTTCGCACGGGGTCGTCGTACCTGAGCTCCTCGGAGAAGACCCTGACGTTCGGGCTCGGGGCAGCGACGCAGGTCGACGAGTTGAGAGTCGAGTGGCCGAACGGGGAGCGAACCCGTCACGACGTCGCGACGATCGACCGCACGATCGAGATCGTCCGGCCGCGGAAGCCGCCGCCTGCTGAGAAATGAAGTGATATGGCCTACTGGATTCTCAAGACCGAACCCGGCGCGTACTCGTTCGAGAATCTCGAGCGCGACGGCAAGACCGAGTGGGACGGCGTGCGGAACTACCAGGCGCGCAACAATCTGCAGGCGATGCGCCGCGGCGACGAGTGCTTGATCTACCACTCCGTCGGTCCGCGCGAACTCGTGGGCATCGCGAGAATCACACGCGAAGCGTATCAGGATCCGACGACCGACGACGAGCGCTGGGTCTGCGTCGACGTTCGCCCCGTGCGCCGATTGCGCCACCCGATACCGCTGGCTGCGGTCAAGGCCGACGACGTGCTGCGCGAGATGATGCTCGTGCGCCAATCCCGACTCAGCGTGTGCCCGGTGACCGCGCAGGAGTGGCAGCGCGTGCTCGAGCTCTCGGAGGAAGCGGCCGAAGGGTAGGGCTGCCGTTGTCGTTTCGTCAGCGCTCTGTTCGTGCGCTGCAGGCGTCGAGGAGGCATCGTCCGACCGAGAAAAACGGCGAGCGGGCGAGACCTACTCGTTGCCTTCACCATCGCCACGGCTACAATGGACCGGAATCGTAGGGTCGGAGACGACGCCAGAAACAGCTGGTCCGAGAGCCTGCTTCCCGTGGACTTGGGGGGGAGCTGGAGGTCGTGTCGTCGAAGCTCTTGGTTTGTGATAGTCGCATAGGACAACCTCCCCAGCGTGGTCTCCGTGCGGCTTTCGAGGTTGGAAATAGGTAGAAAGTAGAAGACTTGGGTCGCGTTCGATAGCGAACGCTCACCGCAACAGGGTTCGCAAGGAGGGTGCTTTCATGTCGAGAACTTGTTTGAGTGTTGGCCTCGCGCTGACGCTTTGTTGGTGTGGAACGGTCGCGGCGCAGCCGGCGAACGATCTATGCGAGAACGCCATCGCGGTCGATGTGCCATCGGTGACCGAGGGATCGACGGCGGACGCGACCGCGAGTGACCCCGCGGCGCCGTTCTGTGGAACGTCAAACACGGCCCCGGACGTCTGGTATAAGTTCACCGGCACCGGTGGCGAAGTGATCGTGTCCCTGTGCGGATCGAGCTACGACACGAAGCTCAGCGTCTACGCCGACGGCTGCGCGACGCTGACTTGCGTCGGCGGCAACGATGACTCCTGCGGCCTGCAGTCGGAAGTGACCGTCGCGTCGGTCGCGGATGTCGAGTATCTCGTACTCGTCCACGGCTACAGCTCGAGCGCCGGCGACTATACGCTGACGATCGACGGCGCGCCGCCGCCGCCGCCCTGTGAGGGTGCAACCGCGATCGCCGTCGGCGACACCGTGACCGGCGACACCACCGGTGCTCCGGCCGTTCCGGATCTCGGGTGCGGCAGTGCGAACAACGCGCACTGGTATGTGACGACCGGCGGCTGCGCCGAGATGACCGCGTCGCTCTGTGGCAGCACGTTCGACACGAAGATCAGTATCTACCAGGGTGACTGCGTCGAGGGCGCTTGCGTCGCCAGCAACGACGATTCGTGCAGCCTCCAGTCCGAGGTCTCCTGGGACCCGGCACCCGGTGCGACGTACTACATTCAGGTCTTTGGTTTCGGCACGAACGTCGGAGAGTACACGCTGGCGCTGACGGCCGGAGACGACGTCACCCCGACCAACGACGAGTGCGCTGACGCGATCGCCGTCAGCGTCCCGTCGTCCACGCTCGGCACGACGATCGCCGCGAACGGCCCGGACTTCGGCGCGGCCTGCGGCACCGCGGTTTCCGCGCCCGGCGTCTGGTACAAGGCCATCGGAACGGGTCGCACCTTGACGGCCTCCACCTGCGGCACGGCCGACTACGACACGAAGATCAGCGTCTTCACCGGCGCGTGTGACGACCTCGTCTGCGTCGGAGGCAATGACGACGGATCGGGCTGCCCCGGCTTCTCGTCCAGCTACACGTGGGGCGCCGAGTGCGGCGTCGAGTACCTGATCCTCGTCCACGGCTACAACCAGAGCGTCGGCTGTTTCCAGCTCAACCTCTCGGCTGGCCCGGCCGCGAACGATCTGTGCGCCGGCGCAGTCGCCATGACGGTAGGTGACACGGTTTCCGGCTCGACCAATGGCGCGACGGTCGACGCCGATGCGCAGGCCGCTGCCGGCTGCACCGACTCCATCACCGCTCCGGGCGTGTGGTACAGCTTCGTCAGCGGCGGTGGCGACGTGCTCGTCTCGGTCTGCGATGCGGCGGACTACGACACGAAGCTGCACGTCTTCTCGGGCGGCGGCGACGCCCTCGTGTGCGAGGCTAGAAACGACGACGGCGACGACTGCGGGAACTACACGTCCGAGCTGTCGCTCGCGACGACCGCCGACACGGAGTACCTGGT
>CAYMRB010000086.1:0-26889 GCA_964392615.1 uncultured Planctomycetia bacterium
CGCGGCCCATCGGTGACTTTAGCGGAATCTCGCAAACCGTGAACGGCTACAGTTCACGAAGTGCCTCGAGATCTACACGCCGACGCTGCCGTTGTGGCTCGATGGAAAGCTGCAGCCGGACGTGCACGTCGAGTTCATCCGGCGCGCGGTGGCCTTCTGCCTCAAGAACCGCGGCAAGCTGTCGACACAGCAGTGGAACGAGATCGTCCGGCCGTTCCCGACGCCGCGCGTGTCTTTGCCGAACCCGCCTCCCGCATCGAACGATCCGCTGGCTCTGCCCGCTGGCGCGCCCGCGAAGAGAGTCGTGCGCTGGACGCTCGTCAGCGACCTCTCCGACGAGGAGAAGGTGCTCCTCGCCAGCGCTCAGGGGCTCATCCACCAGCGCACGGACGAGGAAGCGCCTTCCGTGTTCCTCGCGAACAGGAACCCGAGCGCGTGGCTCGAGCAGCTGGCCAAGGGGAGGCGGATCGCCAAGATCCAGGTGGCGACGGCTCGCGACGTCATCGGCATGGTCGGACACCGGCGCGCCGTCGTCGTCGATCCGGACCTGCGCGGCTCGCTCAACCTGGCGACGATGGTCGCCGGCATCGAAGGCCTCCTCGTCGCATGGCCCGAGCACGTCTCGAAGTACGCCCTCGAGCCGACGCTCGACCTGCGCGGCACGTTCGAGTCCGCGACGGAGATGCTCGAGTTCGCGCTGGCGCACCTGCGGCCGAATCTCGCGACCGTCCTCGCCGACGTGCCTCCCGACGCGTCGACGTGGGCCGTGCGCGACTACCTCGTTCAGCATCGCGTCTTCACGTACAACGTTCCGTCGCCCGGCACGGACGCGTTGGTCGAAGTCGAGGGGCGACTCCACGAGCTCACGCGCGGCCTTCTCGCCTCGGCGCCGCTGCACACGACCGTGCTCGGTTTCGAGTCCTCGCGGCCGTGGTCGACCGAATTCCTCGCCGCGCGATATGCCAAGCGTTGGGTCTCGATCGCCGGCATGCCGAACCTCGGCTTCATCGGTCGCTTGCCGCGAAACGGCAAGCCGGCGCCGCGACCGGCCAAGAAGACACACGCGCTCGACTCGACCAAGGTCTACCTCGCAGTGTTGGGGCCCGAGGTCGAGCGCCGGGCGATCGTCGACGTCGAGCGCTTCGCGTCCCTGCCGGGGGCTCGATCGTCGGGAGGCGGCAACATCCCGCCGGACATGGAACAGGCCATTCGCGAGGTGATCGGTCGACGTCAAAGAACCTCGGCCGACGAGACGGGGCCGGTCGGCATGGCGCTGGCCCTCGACGCCGACGCGCTTCTCGGGCCGTACGTCGACGAGTATCTCGAACGCGCCGGCATCGCGCGACCGCATGGCCGGTCGCTCCCGAGCAGCCTGACACCGGGCGGCTACGCGAGCGTGCTCGGCGCCGGACGCATCGCCGCGGTCGAGGGGCTCTTCGCAGCTCTCGGCAAGGCGATGGCAGGACGCGACGTCCGTTGGCTGCAGATGCCGCCGGCCGAGAACTTCGGCGAGCGCGGACTCGAAGTGGCCTTCGCGCAGCTGCCTGCGGGCACCGCGGTGTTCGTCGAATACGACAGCGCACGCGCGGGCGATTTCGATCCGTTGACCGCGACGCGCCTCGCCGGCGGCGCTGCGGTGTTCCACGATCTCGGCTCCGCACAGCTCACGGAGCTGCTGACGACCGATGGGCTGAAGACGTACGGGCGCGCGCTGCCGCTATTCCTCTTCACCGACGCGTCGACTCTGACGCGGATGACGCGCGAGGACCCGCTGCCCGACGCCGTCGTGCGCGTGACGCCGGAAGAGCTCACGCGGCTCGCCATCGAGTTCCACAGTCAACGCAAGCTCGAGAAACGCGAGCTCGTCGCGGCCGGGTCGACCTGGCGCTATCACGATCGCGGCACCGAGCCGGGCAAGGGCTGGACGAAGCCGGGCTTCAAGGACACGGGCTGGCGGCGAGGCTCGGCCGAGTTCGGCTACGGCGACGCCGACGAGGGCAGGCCGGAAACGACGGTATTGAGCTTCGGAGACGATGCGCAGAGCAAGCACATCGCGTACTATTTCCGCCGCACGTTCGAGGCCGGCAACTCGGCGAACCTCGACCTGATCCTGCTCGAGGGCGTGATCGACGACGGCTGCGTCGCCTACCTCAACGGCGAGGAGATCTGGCGCTTCAACATGTCGGACGGCGAGATCGGTCCGACGACGAGGGCCTCGACGGCCTACGGCGGCGCGATCGAGGCGGCGTGGCGGAGGCACCTGATCCCGCCGCGCAAGCTCCGCAGCGGCAAGAACACGATCGCCGTCGAGGTGCACCAAAGCAGCGCGAGCTCGAGCGATATGAGCTTCGACATGAGAGTCAACGGATACCGTTGGGCGAAGAGGCAACAGTAAGAGAGCCACATGATCGACCGCGAACACCTTCACGACCTTATCGGCGTCGAGACCTCGATCGACGAGGTCAGCCGTCAGGTTTGCTATCTCGCGCAGAAGGCCCAGACGCCCGTCGTGGGCGCATTGCAGCTGACCTGTGCGGATGAATCCGAGGCGGAATGCAGCCGCGCGTTTCAGACCGGCGTCGTGCAGCACCTCCTGCCATCGCTGAAGTTCGCGCACCAATCGCCGTTTCGGCTCGCGAATCCCGGCGCGCGATACGAATGGGGCTGCCTGCCGCTCACCGAGGATCACTTCGCCACGCAAGCGACGGCTGACGGGGGCAAAGTGATCGTCGCGAAGATCAACGCCCACGTCTCGCTGAATCGCTCGGAGCACGGTCCCGTGTTCGGCACGTGGACGCGGTATGACTCGACGGTATCGCACTATTGCGGCGCGCTTCACGCATTGATGGCGGGTTCGGACCTGCCGTTCGTGCGCGATCTGCACGAAACCTTCACGTCGGACGGACTCGACCGCGTCGCGATGCTGCGCGACGAGAGCCAGGTCGATCCCGCCGTGCGGCCGCTATTCGCCGCGATCTGCAGCGCCAGGCTGCAAGCGCGGGCCGCGATCATGGACGTTCAAGATCACCCTCCGAAGACGCCGACCCTGTGGATCATCCTGCCGTCGGTCACGTTCAACCTCGCCGGTCGGGACAACGAGATTCTCTGCGGCGTGTATATCGCTGACGATCGCACCGCGAATCGACGCGTCGAGTATCGCGGCCTCGGAGACGATCCGTCCGCCTACGAGATCGAGTGGCATCACGAGCGTGTCGTCGTCGTCGACGGAGACATCGGAACCCTGCGCGCGGCGCGCGACCACCGCCAGCTCGCTCGCGAGCAGTGGCGAGCGGTGAAGGACCTGCTGCCCGAAACCGGCAGCGAGATCCATCGCGTCGTCCACAAGGCGCGCGAGCTGACTGGCAAGGATGCGATGAATCGCGCGCTCCTGAAGACGGCGCTCGGTCTCCTCGTCGGCGCCGCTCCGGTGCCCGCGGCCGTGTTGTTGTTCGCACAGGGGCTCGCCGGCATCCACCACGCGCACCGCATCCGCAGCCTCGTCCGCCGCGTCGCCGGCGACGAGGAAGCCCGCACGGTCGTCGAAGAGGTCACCCGACGCGTCGACGACCTGCCGCCGGAGAAGGCGCGCGACGTGCTGAAGTGCCTGGCGGAGACGTACCGCGGCAAGTGATGACGCTCGCTATGTCATGACGAACACGACGACGTGCCCGGCCATCGTGACGAGCACGCTCGACACCGCGAACGCCGTCGCGTAGGACACCGCCGGCTCGTCGCTGTCGGCCGCGCGCTTCACCGCGAGGAGCGCCGCGGTCGATGTCATGCCGCCGGCGACGCTACCCCACGTGTCGATGGAGCGCATGCGGAGGATCTTGCGCCCGACGAAGAGCGCGCCGAGGATCGGCAGCAGCGTGACGATCGCGCCCGCAACGAGGGTCTGCCACAGACCGCTCGACAGGGCCGCGACGACGTGACGACCGGCCGAGACGCCGGTTTCCGCAACGAACAGCAGAATGCCGAGATCGCGCACGAGCTGACGCGCTGCGAGCGGCACGTAGGCACGCAGCGAACGGATGCGCCCGCCGCCGCTGAGCACCAGGCCGGCGAGTAGCAGCCCTCCGGCCATCCCGATGCCGAGGTCGACCTCGCCGACGCGGAAGCGCAAGCTGCCGAGCAGAACACCGAGCAGAATTCCGCCGGCGTAGACCGCGATATCGGTCTCGTTGCTCGACGGTTCGAAGCGGCCTAACTCCGCCGCCACGCCCCGCAGCGCGGCGCGCGGCCCGATGACTTCCAGGACGTCACCTCGCTCGAGCACGAACTCGGCGCTCGGCTCGAGCTGCGCCCCCTGCCGATCGACAGAGACGATCGAGCACCCGTATCGATGGATGAGCCTCAGCTCCGCGAGCGACCTGCCGGCGGCCGCGCGCGCCTGCATCTCGATGCGGCGCGGCGGCGGGAGACGCTCGCGGCGGTCCTCGTCCCAGACCTCCGGGCCGACCTGCTCCTCGAGCTGGCGGAGCTCATCGACGCGACCGACCGCGAGGATGTGATCGTCGCTCTCGAGCCGTGTGTCGGCGTTCGGTATCAACACGGTGTCCCCGCGCAGAACGCGCGTGACGAGGCAGCCGGTTCGATGCGTGAGGTCGAGCTCGGCGAGAGTCTTGCCGATCACGTTCTGCTTGACGATACGAAACGCCCGCGACTGCTCGCGCTCCGGCCGTGCGCTCCCACGCCGCGGCAGCCGAACCGTCTCCGCGCCGCCGCTCTCCTCCCCCTCGTCAGCGTCCGCCGCGAGATCGGCGTGCACGAGGCGAGGCATCGTCTGCACGAGAAGGACCATCGCGACGAGACCGAACGGATACGTCAACGCGAACGCGACCGACAGGGCGGTCGAATCACCGCAGACCTCCGATACGGCAGCGTACGTGGGCGCGCTCGTCATCGCTCCCGCCAACACGCCGGCAGTGGCCGACGGACCGAGCGCGAAAATCGCTCCCGTACCGATCGCAGCGACCACGGCGAGCACGTTCACGACGACGCCGACCGCAACCATCCGCCAGCCGCGCCCGGTGCGCAGCGACCGCAGGAATCCAGCGCCGGCCTCGAAGCCGACCGAGTAGATGAACAGCGCGAACCCGAAGCCACCGATCGTCAGAAGAGGCTCCTCGCTGCCGTACAGCGCGCGGAAGTCGAGGCCGAAGTGACCGAGCCCGAGCGCCACGAGAAGCGTCCCACCCGCCGGGCCGAGCGCCACACCGCGCCACGCCGGCCGCCCGAGCAGATAGCCGAGCGTCACGACGAGCATGAGCCCGGCGAGCGGCGTGCGGTTGATGTGTTCGACGAGCACCTCCATCAGACGATCGAGATACACGACGAGACCGATCGTTACAAGCCCCCCGCCTTGTGCCACCTGACTCTTTCGTCTACCGTCATGGTATTCCATTCCGGAGGACGATCATGGACTGCCCACGCTGCGCGCTGCCGCTGAAGACCGTCGACTACGAAGGCGTCGAGACCGACATGTGCGAAGCCTGCTGGGGCTTCTGGCTCGACACCGGAGAGCTCGAGATCATCCTCTCGACTCACGCGCTTCAGTTCTCGGACGATGAGCGGGAGGCGATCCTCTCGACGCGAACGGCATCGCGCGCCGGCAACCAGACGGCCGCCAACTGCCCCCACTGCGACGTCGAGATGCAACGTGCGCACATCGATGAGAGCGTCCACCTCGTCATCGACCGCTGCCCCGACCACGGCGTCTGGCTCGACTCCGGAGAGATCAAGAGAGTCCAGGCGCTCGCCGAGTCATCGCAACGCGTGCACCGCCTGCTGATCCAGAAGCTCGGCGCGAAGAAGAAAACCACCTGAGCCATGAGACGACTACACCGCCGCGACGCGCTCCGATTCTGCCTGGCGTTTCTCGTTACCGCTTGTCCCGCGACAGCATCCATCCGCGCTGACGGCAACGCCGACGGCGAGGCCGCTGGCCGCCGACGTCCGAACGTCCTCCTGATCACCGTCGACGACATGAATTGCGATTCGGTCGGCGTGTACGGAGGACGCGCGCGCGGCACGTCGCCCACACCGCACATCGATCGCCTGTGCGCGCAGGGAATCCGCTTCGAGCACGCCTACGTGACGATCGCCGTATGCCAGCCGTGCCGCGCGGTGTGGATGACCGGACGCTACCCCCACCGCAACGGCGCGCGCGGCTTCGAGGCGATCCGCCCGGGAGTTCCGACACTCCCCGAGGCGCTCGACTCGGCCGGCTATCTGAACGGTCTCTTCGCGAAGAGCCCTCACGTCGTGCCGACGCGAAAGGCGGCGTTCGACGTCATCGTCCCCGCGTCGGCGCTCGGTGTCGGTCGTGATCCCGACGCCTACTACCGCCACACGCGGACGTTCCTTCAGCGCGCTCGCGACGAAGACCGGCCGTTCTTCCTGATGGCGAACTCGCAGGATCCGCACCGCCCGTTCGCCGGCAGCCAGCAGGAGGCAGCCAGAAAGAACAGGACGAAGAAGGCGGGCCGGGCACAGAAGCAGAACACGAAACAAGGCAAGAAGCAGGGCAAGGCGCAGGGCAAGGCGCAGAACAAGAGGCGGGCTGCCGAGCCGCGACAGAAGCCCAGCGGCTTCCCGGAGGTCAAGGACCCGTACCGACCGAAGGACGTCGACGTCCCGGGCTTCCTGCCCGATCTGCCGCAGGTGCGCCTCGAGATCGCCGAGTACTTCACCTCGGTGCGCCGCGCCGATCGCATCGTCGGTGCTGTGCTGCGCGCGCTGGAGGAGACCGGCCTGCGCGACAACACGATCGTCATGTTCGTGTCGGACCACGGCATGCCCCTCCCGTTCGCCAAGACGAACTGCTGGCGCCACTCGACGCGCACGCCGTGGGTGGTTCGCTGGCCGGGCAAAACGAAGCCCGACAGCGTAGACGCGACGCATCTCGTCAGCGGCATCGACCTCGCACCGACTCTCCTCGATGCGCTCGGCCTGCCGCCGCTCGCGGGGATGGACGGCAAGTCATTCGCTCCGCTGCTCACCGGCGGCAAGCAAGATGGGCGCAACCTCGTCTTCACGCAATTCCACAAGACCGCCGGCAAGCGCGAGTACCCGATGCGCGCAGTGTCCGACCGACGCTACGGGTACATCTACAATGCCTGGGCCGACGGCAAGAACGAGTTCAAGAACGAGTCGCAAAGCGGTCGCACGATGAACGCGATGCGAGCCGCCGCAGGCGCCAACGGGAAGATCGCCGCACGTGTGAAGCACTTCCTCTATCGCGCGCCGGAGGAGCTCTACGACTACGAAGACGACCCGGACGCGCTGGTGAATCTCATCAACGATCCGCGCCATGCGAAGCGTCTCGACGCGCTTCGCCGTCGTCTCCTCGACCATCTCGAGGCGACGGGCGATCCGCTCGCGGCGCCGTTCCGCGCGCACCTTCAGCGTCCCGAGACATCGCCTCGCGTCCGATAGTTACCGCGTCGAGCCCAGCGCGGCCCCGCGCCCACAGCCTCAGGTTGTTCAGGCGAGTCTCGCCCGTGGCGAAGTAATGCGCGTCGAGCGTCTGCTCGTGCGCGACGCGAGCCGTATCGCGCCGCTCCTGCCATCCCTCTGCGCGGGATACGATACCCTGACGCACGAGCTCGTCTTCCAGCGCAGCCGCGATCAGCTTGTGACCGCGGATCGACGGATGGACGTGATCGATGAGCCAATCGCCTCCCGGGATGCCCTTCTCGCTCCGCGCCTCGATCAACGCGTGCACGTCGACGACAGGCACGCCGAACGCGGCTCCCGTCTCGACGATCGCAGCGCGCATCTCGTCGAGAATGCGGAGCGGGCACACGTCGAGCTCCTTGGCGCGACGATACGCTTCGCGTGCGCCGGCCGTGTTGCCTATCACTTCGCGGCACCTGCCCAGATCGAACCACAGCGCCGCGTGCTCCGAATCGATCGAGATCGCGCGTTCGATGAGCGTCACTGCTTCCCTACGCCCGTCGTACCGATTCCCCGCGACCATCCGGGCCGACGAGGTACGCAGCTCGTCGATGCGCGCGACGTCCTCCTCGGAGAGGCCGCGCCGGTGCTCCGACTTGAAGGGCGGGCAGTCGCGCAGGTTGCAGACCGGGTCGATGAGAACCACCTCGACGTTCTCGGCGGCGGCGCTTTCGACGATGCGTCGAAGGTTGAAGCGAAAGTGCTCGACAACACCGCGCCGACGTTCCTCGTCGCGATGGTACGCTTCGAGCCCGCCGCGGTGATCGAGCAGCGCGTTCACCTCCTCCGGCAGGACGGGGCGCGCCTCATCGACCGGCTCCGCGGGCGGCCCCGTCAACCGCAGCCAACCGGTGCGCAAGAGCGTGAAGAGGCGAGAACGGGCCAGCAACCCGTACGGCGCTCGCACCGCTTCCGGCAGGTTCTTCACGTGCGCGTAGGTCCGATCCTCGAGGAATTCGTTGTGCCCCGTGTAGATCACGACGAGGTCGGGCGAGTAGCGCAGCACCTCCTCGAGAATCGGCACGAGGCGGTAGCTCGCATACGACACACCGCCGCAGTTGACGACTTCCCAGCGCCGATCG
Source organism: uncultured Planctomycetia bacterium (assembly GCA_964392615.1). Classification (GTDB taxonomy): domain Bacteria; phylum Planctomycetota; class UBA8108; order UBA8108; family UBA8108; genus CAYMRB01. The sequence goes on from CAYMRB010000086.1 coordinate 8,541, forward strand.
GGCGCGGCGGCCCGCAGACCGATCTCCAACCACGTCGTGAACGACGTCTCGATCGCGAACGGACGCCCCTGCACCGTCGACCCGCCGAGACAGAAGATGCGGAACTCGTCGTCCGGCTTCCGCGCGCGGAACGAATCCGGGCGAAACCAGCCGGTCCTGGCCGGTGACGTGCGGTACCTCTCGCCCGAGTCATCGAGGACGAAGAGCGGACGTTCGGACTCGAGCTCGACGAACGGATCCTCCGACAGCCTGGGATCGCCCCACCCGAAGAGCGTCAAGATGAGCTCGACGACGACGAGAGCCGCGGGAGCGAAGAGAATCGCGGCGAGACGGAACAGGACGCGGCGACGACGTCGAAGGGTCGTCGCTCCGCGTCCGTGCCCGCCGCCGTCGCTCACTTCTTTCGTCCCCGTCGACTGTCGCGCTGCAATTCGACAAGCGCGGTGACGAACGTGTGGCGGCGCGTCAGGAAATCGTCACCGGCGCTGAGCTCGACGTAGCGGTGCGGCCAGCCGCGCGCTTCGAGCACGTCGCGCAGGTGGCGGTTCGAAACGACCGCTCCATGCGACTCGAGCGTGCCGACCTCGACCGAGAAGCGCAGCGTCGATCCGGAGTGCTGCGCGACACGACGCGCGATCGATCGTCCGTCATCGCCTGGAAGCCAAAACGCGCCGGACTGCGCCAAGACGCCACCGAAGAGCTTCGGGTGGTCCAGCGCGCAGCGCGCTGCCGTCAACGCACCGATGCCGTGTCCGCCGATGATCGCGCGGCGCGGATCGCCGTCGAGCGCGTACCGTTCGCGCACCCACGGCACGAGCTCGTCGGCCACGAAGCGCTCGAACGCGGGAGCACGCGATCCGTTGCCCAGATCGCGATCGCGTTAGCTCTGGTGGTCGATGAACACGACGATGGTTGGCGCGGCCTTCCGCGCCGCGAGCGCGTTGTCGAGAAGCGTCGGCACCGGGACGCGCGTGCGGTAGTCTTCGCCATCGAGGAGCCAGAGCGACTGCAGCCCGTCGGAGGAGGTCGCGTGCGCGCCCGCGGGAACGCACACGACGATCGCACGACTCTCGTCGAGAATCGCGCTCGGCACGACGTGGCGCTCGAGCTTGACGCGAGGCCGCCCCTCGACCGGCTCGAGCCAAGGCTGGACCAGCGCGTCGGGCAACTCGCAGATCGACGAGCCGTCACTATCGACGAGATTCAACGGGTCGACATGCGGCGTCTCGACGACGACGCGCTGCCCGGCAGGGCCCGAAGGAGCCGGCGGGAGCGCGATCGTCGATGTCACCTGGAACCGATAGAGGAATCGCGCGTCGCTCGGCAGCCGCTCGCTGCGATACAACAGATCGGTGCGACCCATTCGCAGGAGAGGCTTCGCGCCGCGCGCGGGCAATCCGCCGACGAGCCCCACCGATTCCTCGCCACCGCTGCCGCGCCACAGAAACGTCACCAGGCGCTGCGGCTTGTCGTCAGCGGCTTCAGCGTCCTCGACGAGCGGCCCCTTGCCTGCGATGTCGTCCCAGAACGCGCTCAGATCGACCTGGCCGCGATCGTCGAGCGAGCGAGCCAGGTCGGCGATGCGCGGGCTCGCGATGGGAGCCGCCTCGCCGGAGCTGCTCGAATCCTCACGCAGATAGCCCTCGATCAACGCGCCCCTCTCGACGCGATACCGCAGCTGCCACCCGCTGTCGTTCTTCTCCCACGTGTCCTCGAAGTGCGTCTCCTGGATGCGCCGCGCCGACTCGCCCTCACGTCGGAGAATCGCGACACGTCGCGACTCGACGACGATGAAGTCGGTATCCTCCTCGACGAGACGGTCCAGATCGAACCGCACGTCGAGGTAGTCGAGCGCGGCGATCTCCGCGAGCCAGACGCGACGGTACGGCCCCCGGTCGGTCGTGCTGCCGTCGCGGCGCTCGAACACGAAGTCGAGAGAGAACGCGGCCATGAATGCCGGGATGTTCTCCTCATCCGACATCGCGGCGCCGAGCTTGCCATAGGCCGGCGCCAATGCCTCGGGCACTGCACGAGACGGCGCGTCCTGCGCGCGCAGCGATGCGCTCGCGAACGGAGCTGCCGACAGGAAGGAAAGCACACAGGCAAGCGCAACCTGCGAACGAGAGAATGCGATCATCATGGGTCTGAAGTGCTGACGACGCGTCGACGGAGAGGAGAAGGCGGCGCGCGGGTCACAGCGACCGCGGCGTACGTGTCCAGTCATCGTAGCCGATGAGCCGCGCCACTCGATACCCAGCGCCAGAGCCGTCGATCACTCCCCGATATCGCGCCGCACGCGCGCCAGGAGATCGTCGAGAGTTCCCTCGAACAGGTAGAGCTTCCCCCGCACGTGGACGCGCCGGCGCGGTGGACATTTCGGCAGCACGGGGTCGGCATGCACGCACGGCAGATCGGCGTTGCTCAGCACGCTGCGCGGACGCGGCCACGCGATCGCGAACACGTACTTGCCGTCCGGGCTCGTCACCGCGACCACCGGCGCGTCCACCGAGTCCGAGCTCGCTCCCCACGGCGGGCCGACGCTCAGCGGCGGGCCTCCCTCGACGGGATAGTGACACAGCTCCCGGCGTCCCTTGCCGCGATCGGTCGCGCTCATCGCCTTCCACGCGCCGCCCGTATGGATCCACGTGCGCTCGAGGCTCGCGTCGGCGAATGCGGTGCCCGCGAGGACCGGGCAGAGCTGAAACCCGACATCGACCGCACCCCGACGTCCGTTCTCGAGCCACAGCTCGAGGTCGACGTCCTCCTCGTTCGGTGTCAACCGGCCGCCGATCTTCACCCCCGAAACGGCCCACTCGAACCATAGCGAGCCGGCCTCGCTCTCCCGCCACACCTGCGCGAGCGGTGCGGACGGAACGCGCGACGGCATGTCCTCGCGGTGGTGGTCGATGAACTCGAGCCGATCCGTCGCGACGGTCTCGGGGAAGCGGAACGAGATCGCGCGCTCCATCCACGGCGCGCGGATGAGCGCGACGTGCCGCGGGTCGTCAGGACCGGCTGCGAGAGGACGAACCGAGATTCTCTCGGCGGCTTTCGACGCGGCACCGGCCGTCACCCGAAGACGCTGTGACGCGGCGGTCGAACGAACGAGGAACACCGCACCGTACCGTCCGTCGCGCTGGCAGAAGACCTGAACACCGTCGAGATCACCGACGCGCGAGTGCGGGATCGGTGCCCATCGTCGGCTCTCGCGACGTTCGATCCGCGGCCAGCGGTAGTCGCTCAGTCCGGTGACGATCACCGGCACGACGTCGCGGCCTCCGCGCAGTGCGAACTCGGCCTCGTTGCCGTCCGCGGCGACAACCGACGGGAAATCGGCGACCTTGCGCCCTCTTGTCACGCTCTCGACGCGCGGCGCTTCGGAGCCGTAGCGCACGACCTCGCGCCGCGGCGTCGCGGCCGAGTCCGTCGGACCGTACGCGAGCCAGTAACCGTCGATGACGATCTCGTCGCCCGCCTCGAACCGCACCGTTTCCGCATCGGGAACGATGAGAAGGCGCGTCTTCCCGGATTTCTCGCACCGCACGCTCGCCGCGGGGCCGAACGATGCGCCCCGCACCCGACACTGCCAGTCGCGAATCACGAACGCGTTCGACCCCTTCGCCTCGCCGTACAGCGCCGCGAACGCGTTGCGCGCCGGCAGCCGCACTCCCCTCACGGGGAAGCCGTCCCGCGAAAAATCGAGATCGCGATCGGGAACGTCCGTCGCAGCGAAACGCGCGTACCGCAGCCTCTGCTGATAGGAGGCAATTCTCAGCAAGCGAAAGTCCTCGAGCGCGTTGCGCACCGTCAGCGGCTTCACGAATCGGTATCGCACGCGGACGAAATTGCGCAGCTCGTCGGCCTGGGGCAACTCGAAGGTCCGCACGGACGCCTCGACGCATTCGTCGCTCGAGCGATACCGCAGCTCGATGTCCATCCAGTTCGGGCCCGTGCTGTGGTACGTCGTCCCCCGATACTCGAGGTACCGCCACGCACCGTCGGCCCGATACGACAGGAAGCTGTGGCCGGCGATGTTGTCATGCTGCGGCTGCCCGCGCCAGAACGTCGCCTGGCTCATCGCACGAAGGTCGGCGATGTCGAGGCCCTTCAAGCCTCCGAACTTGAACGGCACGTAGCACGTCGTCTCGGTCACGCCGGTCGAGCTGTGGAAGTAATCCATCCACGCGCCCAGCGACGAGAACTGCTTGACCATGTGACGGCCCCAGTTCTGATACAGGTGCAGCGATGCCACCGTGCACGTCTCGCCGGACTCGAGGCAAAGCGGGAAGTACGTCTCGCTGAACGCGGTGTCGCGAGGGTTGTAGAAACGCTCCTCCTTCTCGCCGGCGAAGTTCTTCGAGATCTGCACGACGATCGGCAGCGGGTGCCCGTCGCTGTCGAGCAGCACGCCGCCCTCGACGGTACCCGGCGCGCCGCTGACCGTTTCGTGGCAGACCCAGACCGTCCGCGGCGTCGCGTCGTTGCGGACGCGGAAACGGACCGTTTCGTAGTGATTGGGATGGCGGAAGAAGTGCCCGTCGAATGCACCGGGGTTGTGGGATCCGATCACATAGCAGCCCCGTCGCGCGTCATAGCGCAGCGGCCGCGTCGCCTCGAGCGTCTCGAGCGCACGGGGCGCGAGCGGCGGAGTCTCGCCGAAGAGAGCCCAGGACACGGTCTGCTTCTCGCCGTTGCGAAACGGCCGCATCGGTTCGCGTCGCTTCTCGAGGCCCTCGACGATCAGGAAGCTCGCGGCGAAATCGGCTGTCGCGTGCCAAGTGACCGACACGAGAATTTTGTCCGGCCAGCAGTGCAGCGTCACATCGCCGCGCAGCGGTGCAGCGCGACCGTCCCCGTCGGCAACGCGGAGATCGAGCCAGTGCACCTCGCAGTGATACGGGCCACGACGGTAGAGGTTGATGCGACTCGGCTTCGATGCGTTCGCCGCCGAGAGAACTCTGCCATCGTCCGCCTCCACGGCGAGCCGCAGCCACTCGCGTCCGGTGGCGACGTCGATGAGCCGATGCGGCGCGCGCAGCTCGCCGCGCAACCGGTAGGCGGCTGCTTCGATCGAGAATGCCGTCCGCGCGGCGCTCTCGTAGCGCACCTCCAACGGTGGCCGCGCGGTGATCGGTTGCCGCGCGAAGTCCTTCTGCCAATCGCCGTCCGGAGCCGCCGCCAGCGCTGTCAGCAGACAGATCGTGCTCGTCAACATGCGCTTCGCGTCACTTCGCGCCGTTCACAGTCCACTCGAGAATGCCGCCGGACACGTCGTCCTGCAGCTGCACCTCGATCCGCAGGCCGCTCGTCGTGACGGGCTCGATCGACACGCGGTTGTACTCGTCCTTGGCCGTACCGTACGACCCCTTCGCCTGCACGGGCTTCCACGCATCGCCGGCGCGATGGAGCAAACGCCACGACGCCGGAATGCGGCACTGACCGCGACCTGTATCGTCGAACCAGTACACCGCGACGGACGACACGCGCGTCGGCTGCGCGAACTCGTACTGCACCCACTCGGACGTGCCGCGATGAGGCCACCATGTGAAGCGAGCGATGTCGTGGTCGCCCGAGCTCTTCGGCTCGACCTGATCGTTCAACGCGTCGAGGTGGTCGGCATCCCAGATGTGCGACGCCGTCACCTTGCTCTTTGACGCGATCGTCGGCTTCGGAGCGACCTTGGCCGCGGCCGCCTGCCGCGGAATCCACACCGCCATCTCGTTCGCACCGCGATGGCACCACGCGTAATACGGGATCATCGTCAGCCAAGCGTCCGTGGACGTCACCGATCCATCGTCGTCGCGCACCGACGCCTTGCCGGCACCGGTCAGGACCGTCACACCGCCCAGCAGGTCGCCGCGATGAGATGCCTCGAGACCGGCGCCGTCGGGTAGCGACAGCTGCATCACCTTGCCGCCGTGATCCGCCCCCTCGACGCAGTAGACGATCGGTCCACGCTCGACCGCGACGCGACCACGGTTCATGACGACCTTGTCGTTCGACAGCACGCGTCGAACGGTCATCGGCAAGTGCAGCGTGATCGCGTCGCCGCGTTTCCAACGACGCTCGAGCACCGCATAGCCTCTCTGGAGCTTCGCTAAGACCGCTCGTCCGTTGACCGCGATGCGGCACGCGGACTTCGACCCGTCCAGGTAGCGGTAGAGATCGCTCGGAATCGGCTCTCCCTGCGCCCAGCCCGGAATCCTCACGCGCAGCGCAAACTCGCTCTCGCGCGCGGGATCCACCGTGATCTCCACCGCGCCGTCCCACGGATACCGCGTCTTCTGCGTCAGACGCACGTCGTTGTCGCCGTCCAGGGTGACCTTGCCCGTGCCGCCCACGAATAGATTGACCCAGATCGATTCCTCGCGCTGTGCGTACACATAGCCCGCAATCGACGGCAGGAATCGAACGACGTTGACCGGGCAGCACGAGCAGCCGAACCACGGGCTGCGCTCGAGCGCACCGTGGTTGAACTTGAAGGCCATGTCGCAGGCCAGCGGGTTCGGGTAGAAGAACCGATCGCCGCTCAGGCTGACGCCGGAGAGGAAGCCGTTGTAGATGATCCGCTCGAGCACGTCGACGTACTTCGAATCGCCGTGGAGCAGGAACATGCGGTGGTTCCACAGCGCCAGCGCGATCGCCGCGCACGTCTCGTTGTACGCGCGCACGTTGCTCAGCTTGTACGCGCCGGCGTAGCCCTCGCCGGCACCGTGCTGACCGACGCTGCCGATCAGGTAGAGCTTGCGCGTGATGACGTCGTCCCAGATGCGCCCGATCGCGGCGATGTAGTCCTCGTCTCCCGTCATCGCGGCGACGTCCGCGACACCTGCGTACAGGTAGCCGCCACGCACGGCATGACCGACCGCCTCGGTCTGCTCGACGAGCGGCTCGTGATCTTGCGCGTACGTACCGTAGACGCGACCGCGGAGATCCTCACGCCCGCGCATGTCGATGAAGAACTTCGCGAGATTCAGGTACTTCTCGTCCCCGGTGGCGCGGAACAGCTTGACGAGGCCGATCTCGATCTCTTCGTGCCCCGGCACGTCGACGCGTTGCCCCGGCTTCGGACCGAATACTCTGTCGACGAGGTCGGCATTCTTGATCGCGACGTCGAGGAACGCCCGCTTGCCGGTCGCCTGCCAGTGCGCGACCGCGGCCTCGTACATGTGGCCGACGTTGTACAGCTCGTGGCCGTGCCCGAGGTGCGTCCAGCGACCGCCGCGGCCCGGGTAGTTGTACTTCGGATCGCCGATCGTTCGCGCCGTGTAAAGATAGCCGTCGTCTTCCTGCGCGGCCGCGATCTTGGCGATCAGGTCGTCGAGGTACTTCTCGAGCTTGGCGTCAGGCCGCAGCTTGAGCACGTAGGCAGCGCCTTCGATGACCTTGAAGACATCGGAGTCGTTGAAGTAGATGCCCTGGAAGCCGCCCTTCTTCAGGCCGCCAGCGACCTCGAAGTTCTCGATGCGGCCGGTCTCCTCGCATTTTCGGAAGTCGTACCACACGGTCACGTCGCGGTTCGTGTCGAGCCGCGGGCCCCAGAACTCATCGGAGACCTCGACTTGTGTGAACGGCACGGGCCGGATCGGATAGTCGGGCCCTTCCGCGCGAGCAGCTGTCGACGAGAACCACGCGGCCAGGCAAACCGCAGCCACGACGGAGCCTCCCGTGCGCCGGCGCGCTCCCCTCGAACGGTCCTCGCTCCTGCGTCGGCGGACTCGGCTTCGCTTGCAACCTCGGACTGTGATCATCGTACGTCTCTCCCTGATCCTGCGGCTCGCCGTGGATTGTATGCGATCCGGCAACGATTTCGCGATCGCGGCCGTACGGAGTCGTCCCTTGACTCCGCTGATCGAAACGCGTAGCTGTGGGCCTGGGAGAGCACCGGTTTTGGCTGAGTCTATCTGACGCGCTACCGCGCGAAGGACCGACCGGATGAGTGATGGTGGCCCCTCGGCGGCGCCCGAGTCCTCGAGCAGCCGCTCCGACACCCGGATGTGCATCCTCATCGGCGTCGTGATCGCGGCGGTCACCCTTGCGCGCCTGGGGGCGGACTACGCGGAGCGTTGGGAGCTGATCGGCAGGTTTGCCGAGGATCTGATCTGCTCGTTGGCCTTGCTCGCCTTTCTCTGCTTTGCCGGCTACGTGATCGTGCGATCCGTGTCGGGCAGGCTCGTACGTCGTGCCCTGCTGGGCGTCGCGCTGTTCTTACTCGCAAATCACGTGGTCGACCTGGCCAACAAGCTGCAGCCGGACCATCCCTTCTGGGGACGCGGCAGCCGAATCCAGGCGGCGATCGAGCGAGGCACCGAGCAGGTCGCCATCGGACTCCTCGTCGCGACCCTGTTCTTCGCCCTCGTCGGCGCGACTGGCGCCCGCCGACGACTCGCGCACGAGGCCGCCAAGCTCCGATCGGAGACGGAAGAGCGTCGTCGTGAGGCCCAGCGACGGGAGCGCGCCGAAAGGATCTTGCAGGTGCTGGCCGAGGGAATCTCCTCCAGCGTGGGAGAACGCTTCTTCGAATCACTCGTCGCCGCGCTGGCCAAGACCGCCTCGGTACCGTGCGTGAGCATCAGCGAGTTCACCGTGGAGAATCCCACCGCGGCGCGCACGCTGGCAGTCTGGCTCGACGATGAGTTGTGCGAGAACTTCGAGTACGAGCTGGCAGGTAACCCCTGCGGGGACGTCTTCGTGAATCGGTCGCCCCGCCGGGCCTCCATACCCGCCGTCGTGCTTCCGGAATGTGACAAGATCACCGGGCGACGGTTCACGGAATACTTCGGCCTGCCGCTCCTGGACTCGAGCGGACAGGCTCTCGGAGTCATCATGCTGCTTTCGGACCGGCCGATCGGCGACGAGCTGGTCGAGGTCCCGGCGCTTCGCGTCTTCGCGGAACGCGCCGCGGCCGAGCTCCACCGCAAGCGCATGGAGAACGAGGAACAACGCTTTCGTGGACAGGTCGCGGAGGCCCAGAGACTCGAGAGCCTGGGAGTGCTCGCGGGCGGCGTCGCCCACGACTTCAACAATCTCCTCACCGGGGTCCTGGGCAACACGAGCCTCGCGATGACGCGAGTCTCGGACGATGCCGACCTGCGGAATCTGTTGTCGCGGATCGACAGCTCCGCCCGCCGCGCCGCGGACCTCTGCAGCCAGCTACTCGCGTACGCGGGGAGACGGCGCTCGGTCACGACGACGGAGGACCTCCGCGATGTGGTTCTCGAGATGCGCGGACTTCTCGACGTCTCGATCGCGAAGGGAGCCGTCCTGCAGTTCGAGTTCGGCGGGAACGCTCTCGCCGTCGACATCGACGTCGCGCAGATTCGACAGCTCGTGCTGAATCTGGTCGTCAACGCGTCCGAGTCGCTGCCGAGCGGCGGCGGCACGATCACGGTTGCCGCACGGCACCATCGAACCGACCCGGCGTCGCTCGCGGGATGGCATTTCGGTCACGAGCTCGAGCACGGCGACTTCATCAGAGTCGACGTTCGCGATACCGGAAGCGGCATCGACGAAGCCGTGCGGAGCCGCGTCTTCGAGCCTTTCTTCACGACGAAACCGTTCAGCCGTGGGCTCGGGCTGTCCGCCGCGCTCGGAATCGTCCGAGCGCACGGTGGAGCGATCCAGGTCGATAGCGCCGTCGACGAGGGGACGAGATTCAGCGTGCTTCTTCCGGTCTCATCGAAGATTCCGGCGACGCGGTGTGTATCCCCATCGCGCCCCGCCGAGGCTCCGGCTCGTCCCAAGCTGATGGTCGTCGACGACGAAGCCGTCGTCCGCGACCTGACACGCGATGTGCTCGAGACGCTCGGAGCGGACGTCGTACTCGCCGACTCGGGTGAAGCCGCGCTCGCGGCCTTCGCGAGCGAGAAGGCCGCGATCGCGGGCGTCCTCCTCGACTTGACGATGCCAGGGCTCGAGAGCCCGGAGACCTGCCGACGACTGCGCGAGCTGCGCCCGGATCTCCCCGTCATCCTGATGACCGGCTACGCCTCGGAGGAGGTCAAGGAAGACTGCGCCGACGTCGGCTTCAGCGGCTTCCTGCCCAAGCCGTTCGATATCGAGGAATTGGTCACGGCCCTCCGCAGCGGCGGCATCCCGTTGACCGACGGTGGCGGCGCCGTCACCGATCCTGCAGCGGAATCGTGACCGAGAGCCGCTCCCCAGCGGCAAGAGTCAGGGGCTCGCGCATCGAGACGACGATTCGGTTTGCCGTCGTCCGAGTTCCGACAGCGAGCTCTCCTCGCGGCGTCGCGACGACGACCTCCGCGACTCTCGCACCGACCGGCAGGTCGAACGCCATCGTCCTCACGCGCAACGTCCCCCACCGAACGGTAATCGTCTCCGTCTGCCGGGATCGATCGCGCGTCTGCGCGAACGTCCCCCACCCTTCAGCGCTCGTGAACGCCGCCTTGAAGTTCTCGGGGTGAATCCGCGGCGAGAAGGCCAGGTATCCCTTCGGCCCGTGGTACTCGAAGCCGCACGCTGCCGTGAACACGCCGTAGCTGGCCATCGATCGCGAGTAGTGGTCGCCCCACTCGACCTCGTTCCACGGGTTGCGCTTCGACGCGTGGTAGCGGTCGTGCATGGTGCGCGTGTGCGCCAACGCGCGATACGGCATGTCGTGCCACATCCACAGAGACGTCGCGGCCCATTCGTAGCCGGGCTGACACTCGTTCAAGTATCCCGCGAAGTGACGGTGGCCCTTCTGCAGCGCCTCGTCGCCACCATGCGGCCACGTGCAGGCGATCGTACCGCCTTCTCCGGGCATCGCGTACCAGCGTCCGTTCTCGTACTTCTCGCGGAACGGTCCGACGTCGGTCGTGAAGTTGTACTTCCAGAGCGACGCGAGGTGCGTGGCGACCTTGTCCGGGTCGAGAATGCGGCCGAGCCCGACCTGATACGCCCAGCTCTGACCCAGCAGCTGGCTGTACTCGAGGCCGTCGTAGATGCCCGGCGAGTCGGGCTTCTGCGGATCGGCCTCGTGGAAGAAGTACTCGCCGCCCCACAGCTTCGTCTCGATGTAGCCGCGACCGCGATCGGCCAGCCTCCGACACTGCGCGGCGTACTCCGCGTTGCCCATCTCGTCGGACATCGCCGCCATGGCGCGCAGCGCGCCGGTGTAGTGCAAGCTGAGCCACGTGATCTTGCCGTACCATCGCGCGTCCAGCGTGTTGTGCTGGCCGCCGGTAAGAACACCGTCGCGATCGGCATCGTAGGCGCTGGTCAGATAGTTCATCGCCTTCTTCGCCACCGGGTAGACGCGGCGCAGAAACGCGTCATCGGGCTGCATCTGGTGTGTCAGATACGTGCGCATGATGCAGCCGGACTGCCCGTCGACCGCGTCGCCGCGATTCGCCTCGCTGCGATACGCGATGCGGCCACTCGATGCGTCGAACGACACTCGGGGCTCGTAGTCGACCATCTCGCGCAACCGCTGCTCCAGCACGGGGAACAACCGGCCCGGCGCCTGCACGTAGCCCCACACGTGCGTACACGTGCCGTGGCCGTGGTAGACACCTTCGTAGCCGTAGAACCTCCCGTCGCGAAACAGGTAGCAGGTGTTCGTCGCGAGGATCGATGTATTGAGGAACGTCCGATCGAGGAACCACCAGGGCAGCGTCGAGTCGTACCACGTGTCGCGCCAGAGACGCGTTTGCGTCGCCAGCTCGTCGTAGCGCGCGGCGATCCGCTCGGCGACCTCCCCAGCGTTCGCGAAGCGCGTTCCGTAGTGACGCCCCTGGGCCGTCGCGATCGGAAAGCGCGGCGCGTTGGGGAAGTACCAGCTCAGGATGAAGCACACTTCGACCTTCTCGCCAGGCTCCAGCGTGAACCATCGCCCCAACGCGCCGACGGGCGACGGATCGGCGAAGGACGCCTCAGCATGCCCCACGCCGACCAGAGCCCGGTTCGGAGGATCGAACGATGCCGTCGCCTTCACGGCGGTCCGGTCCCCGAGCAAGGCCAGCGCCATCGAGCCGTAATCGAGAAGCTGATCGAGCGGCTTCATCGCTGCCCGCGTGTCATCGCTGAACACGATGTGATCGACGAGGACATGGCCCCAGCCGGCGGTGTGCTGGTCGACGATCTCCAGGCGCGCCGTCTTGCCCTGAAGCGCAGTCACATCGAAGACGTGCGGCGCGAGCGTCTCGCTGTTCTTGCCGACAGCCGATCGCACGATCTTGCCGTCCACGACCAGGTTCATGCAGGTTCTGCGCGGATGGTCGCCGCCGCCGATGAGGAAGCGGATCGCCTTGCGCTCGATGGTGAACGCCTTCGAGATGAGCTTGCCAGTCGCCCCATCGCTCGGCCCGGCGAGAGCCTGCGAGTCACCGCCGTTGCGGAACGAGTCCGCGAGTCCCTTGCCACGGTGTCCCTGTAGCGGCTGGTGATGGAAGTTCGGCTTCGGATTCCCTTCGAACGCGGTGCCCTCGGCGGTCCACCTGCCGAGGGCCATCTCGAAATCCTCGAACAAGATCTCCGGCCGCGGCTTGTCGATCGTCGCGACGGGATCGGGCTCCGCCGCGCTCATTGTCACCATCGTGAGCCCCGGCTTGCGGACGATGCGGTTCGACAGCTTCCCCGCGGTGCCCTGACGACTGCGAATACAGACCGCGTTCTCGAGCCAGCCGACGAGCTTGCCGACGACCAGACGGTCGCTCGTATTGGTCACCTCGAACGACATGATCGTCGCGGGAAACGTCGAGTCGTCGAGGTTCAGCGGGACGAACGGGCTGAAGGCCTCTAGCTCGACGCGCACGGGCAGATCGGCGTCCTCGTACGTCGCCGTGCCGATCGGGTACTGCCCGCGAAACTCGATGTCCTGGAAGCCGTCGCGATCGAGCGTTCTCGTGACGGTTCCGTCCCCTTCGTGGATCCGTAGCGCGAAACCCTGCTCGACCCGATGCTGGGCCCGATCGTCGGGCTGCGACCGGCGGTACGGATTGCGGTGGCTGTGGATCGAGTTCGTATCCCGCATCGACTTCGTGTTGAAGATATCCCAATACCACAGCTTGCCGTCGCCGCCGAGGTACAGCTGTCCGGTGCAGATTCCGCCGACGGGCATGCCGATGAACTCGAAGTCGGCGCTGTTCTCGCGCGTGTAGACGACGGGCTCGCCGCGCTCCGTCAGCGTCCCGATCCACGCCGGATCGAATTGCTTGACCGCGAGCGTCTTGTCGCTGTCGAGCTCGAGCCGCGCGCGGACCTGCGCCTCCGTCAGCGACACGACAGCATGGGGAGGCATGCCCGGAGCCTCCTCGTCTGCCGTCGAGAGACACGGGCTCGACGCAATCACTGCGACCACCGTGAATGCCGCGATCACGAATCGTTCGAAACAGCGCCGGTTCCAGCTCGGTCGGTGCATGTCGGTTCCCTCGTCGGGTTGCTTTCGAGCCGCCATCGTAGCACGCTTTACCGAGGCTTCGGCGCTCGCTCACCAACGCCTCGAGAGGAAGAAGGGTCGATGAGAACGCTCCACGCCCTGCTCGCGCTGATCTGTCTGGTCCTCTGCGCGCCGAGTACGGGACGCTGCTCCGAGTCGCGCGACTCCATCGCGCAGTACGGCGTCACTTGGTCGTTCGCGTCGCCTCGCCCCGCCGGGCGCTTCGTCACCGGCGATGCGTGGATCGTCGGGCCCGTAACGATCACTGCAGTCAGTCCGACGCCGACGGCCGAATGCCACGGCTCGGTCGTCAACCCGCCCGCCGGCAGCAAGCAAGGCTATGACGCGCGCATCGCCGGGTTCGATCCATCGCTGCGCGCGGAGTTTCCTCTGCGGCTGGAGCCGGGCCAATCCCTGGTGAGCACCGCGAGCGTCGAACGCGTGGGCGCGAAGACACCGCAGACCGTGCGCGGACAATACTGCCGCGGGCCGCTGCGCACCGCCGTCGTGCTGACGTGCGTCGCGAAGCCGCCGCCGGCGGACGCGCTGCGGCCGGCCTACGTCGGATCGTGGAAGGCGATGTTCACCGCGTCGCAGCTGAGACGGGACCGACTACCGCGGTTGAAGCCTCCCGCGTCGGTACTCGACTACCGTGTCTACGAGCGGGATCTCGAGCGCATCTGGCTCGACCACATGCGCCAATGGGTCAACCGCAAGATGCACCCGCTCGAGAACATGCCCGACTACGGCCGCGAGATCACCAACGTCGTGTCCGATGTCGGGCTGTTGCTGCTTCTCGATGACCCGCGCGGCGAACGCGAGACCTTGCTCCTGCGATTCGTGCAGAAGGGCATCGACTACTACGGCGTCACGCAGTCCGACAACGACCTGTGGATCGCCAACGGCGGCCACAACTCCGGTCGCAAGTGGCCGATTCTCTTCGCTGGCCTGCTGCTCGATCACGACGGCATGATGCGCGTGAAGGCCACGTTCCAGGAGGACCAGCAGACCTACCACGGCCGCGGCTTCGCCGGACAATAGGCGCTCTGGACGATCGCGCCGAAGAGCGCCAATCGATGTCACGAGGATGCCGACCCGGCGACCTGGAAGAGCTTCTGCGACACTCACTGCTACGACGGCGTCAAGGCCGAGGCGTACCGCAAGCTCAACGGCCCGACATGGGTCGGCCAGGCGCTCGCCGCGCGCTTGACCGGCATGCGCGAGGGCTGGAATCACCCGCCGTTCTTCGACTACGTCGACCGTTGGTGGCGGGAGGAGAAGAGCGCCAATCCGTTCGTCTCCGCGATGTGGGAGATGTACCGCAACCGAGCCGACGCAATCGGCCGATCCTCCAGCAGAGACACGGGCGACCCGTGAGACGAGTTACACGGTCGCTGAGATAGAATGCCGCTGATCTTACCGGCACTTTCGTAGGAGACCTTCGACATGCGTCTACTCGACATCGCTCTCGCCGCGTGCCTCGCGGCGACTCCAGCGGTCGCCGCAGAGCAACAGACGGCACGCCAGATCCTCGATGCGACGGGAACCCGGGGCGGGCTGGTCGTCCACGTCGGCTGTGGCGGCGGCAAGCTGACGGCCGCGCTGCGCGCCAACGACGCCTATCGCGTCCACGGCCTCGCTGTCGACACGAGCGTCTCCGCGGCACGCCAGCACGTGAAGTCGCTCGGGCTGTACGGGCCAATATCCGTCGAGTCGTGGTCGGGCGGCCGGCTGCCGTACATCGACAACTCGGTCAACCTGATCGTCCTCGAGAGCGGCGGCGTATCGGTTGGCGAGGCGATGCGCGTGCTCGTCCCCGGAGGCGCGATCTGGGACTGCGCCAACGGCGGTCGCGTGAAGGCGAAGAAGCCGTGGCCGACGACGATCGACCAGTGGACGCACTACCTGCACGATCCGAGCAACAACGCGGTCGCACAAGACAGCGAGATCGAGCCGCCGCGCCGATACCAGTGGATCGCCGGCCCGCGATACTCGCGCCAGCACGATCACATGTCGAGCGTCAGCGCGGTCGTCTCGGCGAACGGGCGTCTCTTCTACATCTTCGACGAAGCCCACCGCGCGTCGATCCTGACACCGCCGCGCTGGCGGCTCATCGCGCGCGACGCGTTCAACGGTACGTTTCTGTGGAAGCGCGAGATCGACGTCTGGCATCCACACCTGTGGCGGCTGAAGAGCGGCCCGCAGCTTCTGGCGCGACGTCTCGTCGCCGTCGGCGACCGCCTGTACGTGACGCTCGGCATCGACGCGCCGCTGTCCGTCCTCGACGCGGCGACCGGCGAGACGATTCGCACCTGCGATGAGACGAAGGCGACGGAGGAGATCCTGTGCTCCGACGGCACGCTGTTCCTGTCCGTCGCAGCGGACGGCCAGCCGCTGCGGAGCGATCCCGCCAGACGCTACCGCACGCAGGCGGACCTGAGCAAGGACGCGACAAACCCGCTGTGGACGGAAGCGCCGCGGACGATCATGGCGGTCGATGCCGACTCGGGCGCCGTGCGTTGGAAGAAGACGTCGAGGCTCGTCTCGCTGTCGCTGGCAGTCGACGCCAAGCAGGTCGTGTTCCATGACGGCGAGAGAATCCGCAGCCTCGACCGACAGACCGGCAAGCCGCTGTGGAGGTCAGCCCCGATGCCGCGAAAGGCCGGCATGAAGAGCTCGGGCGGTGCCACGCTCGTCCTGTACGAGGACGTCGTCCTCTACAGCGGGCAGGTCGCCTCCGCTGCGCAGCAGCGCGCGGCCAAGCAGCAAGCGGCCCAGCAGGGCGCGAAGCAACGCGGCGCCAAGAAGCGCGGCGCCAAGCAAGCGAAGAAGAGGGTGCGCGGAACCGAGCTGCAACGCGCGACGACGATGTTCGCGCTGTCCGCGAAGGACGGCACGACGTTGTGGCAGTCGCACCATCACCCGTGCGGGCACCAAGGGACGCCGGACGATCTCCTCGTCGCGGGCGGGCTGGTGTGGAACGGCGCGGTGGCGCAAGGGACCGACTCGGGAACGATGACCGGCCGCGACGTGCGGACCGGCGAGATCGTGCGCGAGTTCACGCCCGACGTGGATACGCACTGGTTCCACCACCGCTGCTATCGCGCGAAGGCGACCGAGAAGTACCTCCTCTTCTCGCGCACCGGAGTCGAGTTCATCGACCACACCGCGAAGAGCTGGACGTGTCACCATTGGGTCCGCGGCGCGTGCCATTACGGCATCATGCCGTGCAACGGGCTGCTCTATGCGCCGCAGCATCCGTGCGCGTGCTACATCGAGGCCAAGCTGCACAGCTTCACCGCGCTGGCGCCGCCGTCACCGACGATGCGCGTGCGGCGCGAGATTCCGGACTCCGAACGCTTGACGCGTGGCCCGGCGTACGACGCGCCGCTTCTTGCCGCAACCTCGAATCGCGCGACACAGGACTGGCCGACCTTCCGCCACGATGCCGCCCGCAGCGGCGCCGCGAACACGTCGGTGCGGCCGAAGGGCTTGAAGCGGACTTGGACGACGACGTTGGGCGGTCGACTGAGCACGTCGGTCGTCGCGGACGGCAAGCTCTTCGTCGCCAGCATCGACACGCACGAGGTCCACGCGCTCGACGCAACAAGTGGCGCGAAGCTCTGGAGCTTCATGGCAGGCGGGCGCGTCGACTCGCCGCCGACCATCTGGCGAGGGCGCGCGCTATTCGGTGCCGCTGACGGCTACGTGTACTGCCTCAACGCCGCCGACGGCGAGCTCGCCTGGCGCTATCGCGCCGCGCCGGAAGATCTCCGCATGATCGCGTACGAGCAGATCGAGTCGGTCTGGCCCGTGCACGGCAGCGTGCTCATCCAGAACGACGTGCTGCACTTTGTCGCCGGGCGGTCGATGTTCCTCGACGGCGGCCTGCGGCTGCTGCGTCTCGATCCGCGCACGGGCCGCACGCTCTCCGAGACGATTCTCGACGACAAGGATCCGAAATCAGAGGACAACCTGCAGGCCCACATCCAAGGCCTCAACATGCCGGCCGCGCTGCCGGACATCCTGTCGAGCGACGGCAAGTACGTGTACATGCGATCACTGCCGTTCGACCTGCACGGCAAGCGCAAGTTCGTGAAGTACGTCCCCGTCAAGGAGCAACGCGGCGACGACACGCACCTGTTCTGTCCGACGGGCTTCCTCGACGATTCGCTCTGGCATCGCAGCTATTGGGGCTACGGCCGCGCGTGGGCGTCGGGTGCCGGTGGATACTACCAGGCGGGACGAGTGATCCCCGCGGGTCGACCGCTCGTCTTCGACGACGAGAACGTGTACGGCTACGGCAGGCTGGCGCGCTACTACCGCTGGACGACTGCTCTCGAGTACCACCTCTTCGCCGCCAAGAAGGAAGCGCGTGTCGTCCAATCGGGCAGCGAGCGCAAGCCGATCAGGAAGGACGGCAAGAAGGTCGGCACGCGAGAGAGAGCCGTGACGCGCTTCGTGCCGGATTGGTCCGACAACGTCTCTGTGCACATCAACTCGATGGTGCTGACGAAAGGAGCGCTCTTCGCCGCGGGCACGCCGGACATCGCGGACGAGGATCAAGCCGCCAAGACGCCGTTCGACCCGGCGACACAGAGGCGGTTCGAGGAGCAGGCCGCAGCGCTCGAGGGCGGCCGCGGCGCGTTCCTGGTAGCCGTGTCGCGCGACGGTGGCAAGAGGCTCGCCGCGTACCGTCTCGACGCGGTGCCGCGATTCGACGGCCTCGTCGCGGCGACCGGCCGACTCTATGTGTCGACGATCGACGGCAAGGTCCTGTGCCTGAGCGATGCCGCAGGCAAACCGTTGAGCGCAGCCGAGAGCGACATCGTCACGGCACGAGCCGATGGCAAATAGTCGAGCGGCCCACACGCCTCGCGCTGGAGTCGCAGCTCTTCCGATCTGGGCGTGGGGGGGGGGGGGGGGGGGGGGGGGGGGCCGCCCCCGGGCGGGGCGGGCCCCCCCCGC
>CAYMRB010000087.1:0-240 GCA_964392615.1 uncultured Planctomycetia bacterium
GAGTGGCGCGTCGATCAGTTCGTGCCATCGGGAGGAACGCTCGAGGACAACGAGCAGACGCTTCACGAGTGGATCGGACTGGTGTGGTACTGGGTGCGCGGGCGGCTGTGAGACGAAACAGCGTGGGAAGCCGGGAGTTCGAGCGAGTCCACATGGTGTCTTCCTTCGCGGGCGTTTGGGGGGGGCGGGGGGGGGGTGGGGGTGGGTGGGGGGGGGGGCCGTGGGGGGGGGGGGGGGGGT
>CAYMRB010000087.1:250-26859 GCA_964392615.1 uncultured Planctomycetia bacterium
GCGAGCGAGCCCACATGGGGTCTCCCTTCGCGAGCTGTGCGCCTTGGGGGGATCTCTCTTGAAGAGGGCTCACGCCAAGGCGCAAAGCTCGCAAAGAAGAGGGGCTCTCGCTGCCTCGGGATCTAGAGTGCGTCCGGCGGCAGCTCGAACCGTCGGGCGGCGTGGTAGACGGTCAACACCTCAGCCCGATCCTCTCGAAGCCTGTAGACAGCTCGGTAGTTCCCGACGATCCGCTCCCGATACTCGGAGCTGCCGATCTCCGGCACCACCCGCCCCGCCTCGGGGAACTCCTCGACCATGTCGACAGACAGAATGAGCCTGTCGATCATACGGTCAGCAGCCTGCACCGAATCTCGAGCGATGTACTCGTGTATCGCGTCCAGGTCCGCGACCGCCTGTGGCGTCCAGACGATCGAGATCACTTCCGAAACCGTTGCTTCACTTCCTCGTGGGGAATCGCCTCGCCTCGATCCGCCTGTTCGCGCCCCTTCTCGATCTTGGCCAAGAAGAGGATTCGTTCGATCGCGTCGTCGAACGTCGCGTCGTCGGGCAGACGCTGCACGACATCGAGAACCTTCTGCTTCTCCGTATCCGGCATGTCGAAACGGCCTCCTTGAGCCGCGACGCGATGTTAATGCCGCTCCGTCGTTTCGGCAACGAACGCGCCGTCAGAGAGGGCTCGCGGGGAGTGCCAAACGGACAACCGAAGCACCCTCTCCCGCCATCCGCGCCACAGAGGCTCGAACGTCGACCTCACCGCACGACGACGTGGTACGGCGACGCCTCGTCCAACGTCACCGCCAACCGCGCTGATCTTCCCGACACCCGCACCTCGCGCTCGCGCGGATACCCGTGCTCGTCGCACGCGATCACGCGTGGCTTGCCGCCGCCCTCGAGCTCCAGCGTCACGCGCGCGCGGAATCGCTCGACGCCCCACGGCGCCGAGCCGAGCGCCTCGATGCGTCCGCTGCGGTTGCCCTTGCCGGTCGCTCGAAAGCCGTACGCCTGCTCGATCGTCATCGACTGGATGAGAATTCGACGCGACGACGCGATCGGTCGATCGTCCAGCGCGACGACGAACACCGTGCCGTAGTCGTTCTTCATCTCGACCGTCACGCCGCCGAGCTCGAGCTTGCCCGCGCGGCCGAGGAAGCCCGCCGCGCCCTTTGCCTTCGGCGCGTCGAGCGTCGCGACGCCGCGGCCCCAATCCCACGACACCTCACCCGTCGCGCTGCGGAGCTTCTTCGCGCGTCGATCGATAAACTCGGCCATGCTGCGACGGAACGAGTCTTCGCTGCGTCCCGAGAAGCTCCGCACGACGCGCCCGACCCAGAACGTCAGCGGATCGATGCCGGAGACCGGGCCGGTCTTCGTCTCGCCCGCCGGGATCGCTGCCGCGCGCAGCTCGTCCATCGCCCCGCGCACCCACACTTCCGATCCCTCGAGCGCGAACAGATCGTCGACGTCGAGCTCGTCGCGAACGACCACCGGTGCCTCGCGCACGTAACCGCTGCGGTAGATCCACGCCGCCGCCGGGAAGCACCCGAGCGTCACCGGCGTACTCATCGGGAACTTCTTCACCTGCTCGTCCCAGCTCTCGCCGCCGATCGCGAAGTGGAACACGCCGTCCAGTCCTTGGAGCGAGCCCCACACCGACGTGAAGAACGTCGCCTCGGCGCGATACGCGTTCGGCATCGGCCAGCCGATTTCCGAGATCATGTGCGGGTAGCCGTCCGTCTCGACGAACGGCTGCGGATGATTGTGCCGCAGCTCGAACGCCGACTGACTCGTGAACTCGTGCCCGGGTCGCACCGACCAATTCGACGCCTCGCCGCGGTGGCCGTGGTCGAAGTAGCCGTGGTGATCCATCACGTCGCCGGCAGTGTACGTCCAGCGCTCGAGCGGATCGAGCAGCGACGCATCCGCGACCCGCCAATTGCTGCACGACACGAGACCGTCGTAGCCGCACTCGCGACGCAGGAACTTCTTCGCCCGCGCATAGAAGCCGCGCATGTTCTCGGCGAGGAAGCGCACTTGGTCCTCGATCCGCGCCTTGCGCCGCGCGTTCGCCCGCACGCCGTCGCGCGTCATCGACCACGCGTCGAAGAGCTCCATGCGTCCCTCGCCCGGCGCGTCGCCGTCGTCCCGCGCTCGCGCCCCTCCCCACGCCTCGACCGCCGCATCGAGCGAACCGTGCTTCTTCACGAGCCACGCACCGTACAGCTTCTTCAGCTCGCGCCAGCGGTGCGACGCCATGTTCTTCGTGCCGAACGTCCAGAAGAAGTGGCTGTCCTCGTTGACGAGCTCGACGATCGCAACGGCCGGGTCCTTGCCGAGCGGCTTCTTCGTATACGGATTGCGCGTCTCCAGAAGTGCGCGCGCCCATGACTTCCAGTATCCCTGCAGCTCCTTGTCGAAATAGAGCAGCATGAACGTGCGGCGATCGCCGTCCATCTGGAACCACAGCGGGAAGTAGAAGCTCAGCGCGACGTAGATCCCCTCATCGCGCAATGCCGCGACCATGTGGTGCAGGCGCTCCAGACGGCCGCGATCGACTGTCGGATCCTTCGACGAGTAGATGCTGCCGTGCAGACGCACCATGTTGACGCCGCACTTCGCCAGGCGGCGCGCGAGATAGACCTGCGCGTCGTCGTCGAGGCCCCATACCCCGGGCCCCGCGTTCGCCGCCCAGAACCGCACGCTGCTGCCGTCGCCGAGAACGAAGCCCGCGCCCTTCCTGCGGACGCGGCCTTTCTGTCCCGCGGTGTCTTCATTGAGCGCGCGCAGATCGACGAGCGCGCCTGCGTCGAACGAGTCGACGTCGGGCTCCCATGCGAAGAAGCCCTCGTCCGCGCGCCCCGAGCGTTCGCCGGGCTTCAACACGCCGCGCGGTCGGAATGGCCGTCGCGAGAAGACGAAGCAGTCGATCGCGCCATGGTTCTGATTCTTGCTGTCGAAGCGGAACCGAATCGTCTGTGGCCCCTTGCGCAGCTTCACGCTGCCCGCGTTGACCCACGCGATGAAGCGCATGTCCGGCTTGCCGTCCGATGCGATGTTGATCGAGCCGACGGATCGCGACAGGTCGACCTCGGCCCACTCGCCGCGTCCGAGTCGATACGACAGGCGCGGCCGCGCGACCGTATTGCAGCGGATCCAGAACGCGTACGTGTCCGACATCTCGACGTCGAAGTCATAGCGAGCCTCCGGAGGCTCGCCGCTGGCGAAATGCGACAGCCACTCGCCCCCGGACAGGCTGTCCTTCGTGACGCTGTCGTACCAGCCGTGGCGGCGCATGTCGTGCTGTTGCGCGGCCTCGCCCTCGATCCAGACAAAGTCGGCGGCGTGGGCCGCGTCGACAGCACAGACGATGAGGACAACGGGAGCGATAGACGAGAGCGAGCGGAATCGTCGCGTCGGCATCGGGGGCTCCTTTCTTATCAGGTGCAGCACTCCCGATTCGAGCAGCGCGCTCGACCGGAGTCGAGAGCATTCGACGGGTTCACGTCCACAGATCGGTCGGCAGGACCCACCGCATCACCGTCACGTAGTGGCACACGCTCCCGGCGAGTACGCACAGATGCCACAGCGCGTGCATGTACGGCTTGCGATCCTGCGCGTAGAAGACGATGCCGCCCGTGTAGCACAGTCCGCCGGCGACGAGCCAGACGATGCCGCCAACGGGCAAGGCCTCGAGAATGGGCCGTACCGCGATCAACGCCGCCCAGCCCATCAGCACGTACACGATGGTCGACACGACCTGGAACCGCCCCGTCTAGATCACGTTGAAACTGTTCCCGACGTGGGCGCCACCCCAAACGAGCCCGAACAGCGTCCAGCCCCAGCCGCCACGCAGCGTGACGAGCGTGAACGGCGTGTAGGTTCCGGCGATGAGCAAGTAGATGCACGCATGGTCGGCGATGCGCAAGAGCCTCTTGCGACGCGGGTGACGCACGAAGTGATAGATCGTCGACGCCGCGTAGAGCACGAAAAGCGTCGCGCCGTAGACGCTGCAGCTCACGATATGCCACGCGTCGCCGCGACACGCCATCACGACGAGCCCGGGCACGCCGACGAGCGTCAGCAGGAAACCGAGACCGTGAGTCAGCGTGTTCGCGAGCTCGTTCGGCGTTTCAGTGGGGGATTTCACCGCGTCCCTTCACTTCTCCTCAGTGCGCTTGCGTCCCGACGGGAGCCACGGGCGCAGATTGTACCCACTGGGAGGCGTCGGGACAGCAGGCGTACAGCCGAAACTGGGCACGCGTACATCGCCAAGACCGGCTCGCACTTGACCAGGGCCTCTCTTTCCTCTCCTCTAGGGGTTCTCCACAACCTCACAATCAACGGATCAACAAGTGCACGAGGAGGAAGCCAGAAGATGCCCCGACGACCGGCAAGACTGACGCGAAGACAAGCGCTCAAGAGGGCGGCTGGAGCCTGCGCCGCCTTGTCCGCGCCCTGGGTCGTCCCGGGGAAGATTCTCGGCAAAGATGGTGGCGTCGCCCCTAGCGAGCGGATCGTGCTCGCCGGCTTCGGCATCGGTGGCCGCGGCGGCCACGTCCTCGGCCACTTCCTGGAGAATCCGGAGGTGCAGCTCGTCGCGATCTGCGACATCCGACGCTCGCGACGCGACGCGATCAAGAACGTGGCCGATCGCCACCACGGCAACAAGGACTGCGCGCAGTACCGCGACTGCTTCGACATGCTGCCGCGCGAGGACATCGACGCGGTGCTTATCGCGACCGGCGATCGCTGGCACACGATGGCCTCGATCACCGCGGCGAAGTTCGGCAAGGACATCTACTGCGAAAAGCCGTGCTCGGTGACGATCCAGGAGAGCCGCGCGCTGTCCGACACGATCGTCCGCGAGGGCATCGTCTACCAGGCCGGCACGCAGCGGCGCAACGTCGAGAACTTCGAGTACGCCGCCTACCTCGCGCACAGCGGCAAGCTCGGCAAGATCCACACCGTGCACGCCAACACGCTGAATCCGCCGACGACGCAGGACTGGCGTCCCGCCGAGAAGGAGCCGCACCCGGACGAGGTCGACTGGAACCGCTGGCTCGGTCCTTGCCCGTGGCGGCCGTACAACTCCGCGTACGTGCGCGGTGGCTGGCGCGGCTACTGGGATTTCCACGGCGGCGGCATCCTCGAGTGGGGATCGCACACCGTCGACCTGTGCCAGTGGGCCGCCCAGAAGGACGACACGGCGCCCGTCGAGTACGTGCCGACGCCGCGCGGCGTGGTCGCTAAGTACGCCGACGGCATCAAGCTTGTCATGCGCGACAACGGCTGGATGGGCCTCGGCACGTGCAGCGTGCGCTACGAGGGCGACGAGGGCTGGGTCGAGGCCGGCGACTCAGGCCGTCTCGAGATGTCTCCCGCGTCGCTGCGCGCGGAGTACACGAAGGTCGCCGTGCGGGGAACGTCGCCGAAGCATCACGTGCGACAGTTCCTCGACTGCGTCAAGTCGCGGACGCGCCCGCGGGCGTACGCGACGGTCGTTGCGCAATCCCATGTCGCTTGCCACGCGGCGTACATCTCGTGGCAGCTCGGCCGCAAGCTGACCTTCGACCCGGTGAAGGAAGAGTTCGCCGGCGACGAGGAAGCCAACCGCATGGCGCGCGAGCCGTGGCGCATCTGAATGCGGCCGATGCAAAGTAGCCGAGTACGCACGAGAAAAACGAGAACAACCATGAGACGACAATCGAGACTACTGATCGCCGCGGCGTTGACGGCGATTCTTCCGCTGACGATGACGTCTGCGCTGCGCGCCGGCGGGTCGAAGGAAGAGACGAAGAAGCTCATCGAGGTCCTGCAGTCGGACAAGGGCATCTTCGACAAGGCGAAAGCCTGTCAGCGACTCGCGGTCGTCGGTACGGTCGATGCCGTTCCGGTGCTCGCCGGACTGCTGGGGAACAAGGAGCTCGCGCACTACGCGCGCTTCGGTCTCGAGCCGATTCCGGATCCGTCTGTCGACGACGTGCTGCGCGCCGCGCTCGGGAAGCTCGAGGGCGACCTGAAGATCGGCGTCATCAACTCGATCGGCATGCGCCGAGACGTCAAGGCGCAGGACGCGCTTCTGGGTCTCTTGCGCTCCGACCACAAGGAGATGGCCCTGGCGGCGGCGGCGGCGCTCGGTCGCATCGGCACGCCGGAGGCCGCTGCGGCGCTGCAGGCCGCGCTCGCGAAGAACGCGAAGGCGCTCGGCCGACGGCTCGGCGAGGCCGCGATCGTCTGCGGCGAGGTCCTCGGTGCGGCCGGCAAGCGCGATGCTGCCGTCACGACGTTCGCGGCGGTGCGCAAATCCGCGTTGCCGACGCCTATTCGAGCGGCGGCGATGCGCGGCGAAGTGCTGGTCCAAGGCGTCGACGGCATGGCGCTTCTCCTCGAGACGATTCGCGGCGGCGATGCCGTGATGCACAAGGTCGCCTACGGCGTCGCGCGAGAGCTGCCGGGCAAGGATGTGACCGCCGCGCTGGTCGCGGCGATCGAAGGCCTGCCGCAAGAGAAGCAGGCGCAGATCCTGCGCGCGCTGGCCGATCGCGGCGATCCGGAGGCCGTTCCCGGCGTGCTGAAGTTGGCCGACGAGGGACCGACGATGTCACGCGTCGCAGCGATCCGCGCGCTCGAGAAGCTCGGCGATGCGTCAGCAGTGCCGCGGCTGGCCTGGGCGGCCATCGGCGAGGACGCGAAGGTCGCGGAAGCGGCGCTCGCGACGCTCGCGGAGATGGGCGGCGAGGATGTCGACGGCGCGACGCTCGCGCTGCTCGATATCGCTGTACGCATGGGTCGAGGGGAACAAGGCGCGCCATTCCTCCGCGCCATGGTCGATGTCGTCGGAAGCCGCAAGATGGCATCGTCCGTCCGTCTGCTCCGCACCGCTGCCGATCTGGGCAACGAGACCGTGCGGCTCGCCGCGATTCGCGCGCTCGGCACGACCGTCGGGCTCGACGATTTCGGCGCGCTGGTCGAGCGTCTGGCCGCGGCGCAGAACGACGCGGAAACGGCAGCGGTGCGCGATGCCCTCGGCATGGCGAGCCGCCGCATGCCGAGCCCGGCCGCGTGCTCGCAAGCGCTCGCCGCCGCGATGAAGGGAGCGCCGGCGAAGGCGAAGGCCGAGCTGCTCGGCGTCTTCAGCGCGGTCGGTGGTCCGGAGGCGATCAATGTCGTTGCCGGCAGCGCTGGCGACTCGGAGGCGGGCGTGCGCCACGCGGCGCTCGCGGCGCTCGGCAACTGGCCGCGCGAGGACGCGGTCTTCAAGCTGCTCGAAATCGTGCCGAAGCTCGAGAATACGACCGATCGGACGAAGGCGTACCAGTCGTTCCAGGACATCGTCAAACGTCTCGGCTTCGACAAGAACCGCCGCATCGGCTCGTGCGTCACGGCGATCGAGATCGCCAAGACGGACGACGAGCGCAAGATCGCCATCGGTGCCCTCGCCGGCATCCCCGCTCCGAAGACGCTCAACGTCCTCAAGCCGCATCTGAAGAGCGCGACGCTCGGAGAGGCGGCGGCGGCGGCCTCGGTGACGATCTGCGAGCGGCTCATCCGCACGAAGCAGCGCGGCGCCGTCGGGCCGGCGATGAAGAACGTGCTCGCGGCGACGAAGAACCCGGATCTCGTCCGCCGGGCAAAGAGCTTGGCGAAGCAGGCGGCCAGCAACTGACGGTTTGTGCCACGGCGGCTGGCGCCGCCGTGGCGCGAAAACTCGTCATCAGGAAGAGAGGAGCCGCCTTTGGCGGCAAGACAGGGGTTTCCTCGTTCGCAGCGGCGTACCCGGTGTTTGCCCGCAGCGGGGCTTCTAGCGCGTACGGTTCAGCCGTCACATCACTCTCGGTCCGGGCTTCCACGCCCCTCAAGAGGGGAGGCGGCAGGTGGGAGCTCGAGGAGCACGCCCGTCGGCCTCCAGGCTGCTAACTCGCACGACGGTCGCTGAGACCTTGACGAGACCCTCGGAGGATCCCATGTCGAGCCCTCGCACCCGCATCACGACCCATCTTCGCACCCTCCTCTCGATCGCGCTCCTCCTCGCCAGCGCCCGCCTCGGCGCTGCCGAGTTCTGGGTCGCGCTCGACGGAGCGGACACGAATGCCGGCACGAAGGACGCTCCGTTCGCGACGCTCACCCGTGCTCGCGGCGCGGTGCGCGCGTTGAAGCGGTCCGCATCGCTGCCGGACGGTGGCGTGACCGTATGGATTCGCGGCGGAGCCTACCGTCTTACCACGACGCTGACGCTCGGCCCGGAGGACTCCGGCACCAGCGACTCGCCGATCACGTACCGCGCGGCCCCCGGCGCAACGGTCGTCTTCGACGGCAGCCGTCCGATCGATGCGACGGCGTTGCGCAAAGTCGAGTCGGCCTCGACACTCGCGCGGCTGTGCCCCCCCGCGCGCGGGAACGTGCTGCAGGCCGTCGTCGAGGACGAAGCCCTCGTTCACGCGCTGTCGAGCTCGGGCACGCTGCTGAGCATGAACGGCCGCATGATGCAGCTCGCGCGATTTCCGAACGTCGGCTACTGCCACATCGCGAAGATCGTCGACAAGGGTGCCGTCTACGCACACGGCCGCACGAAGGGCCCCGTGCCGCAGTACAGCATGGAGAAGCCCATCGGCGGCGTGTTCGCGATCGTCGAGCCGCCGTCGGGCGATTGGGAGGCCGAGTTCGAACGCGTGCAGAAGGCGGCGGTCACCGGATACCTCTCGTACGATTGGTACCGCGAGGGACACCGCATCGCCCGCATTCGCGACGGCGAGATCCAGCTCCTCGAGTACAGCCGCTACGGCGTGCTGAGCCGCGAGAAGATCCCGCGGCGACTGGTCGTGCGCAATCTGCTGTGCGAGCTCGACCAGCCGGGCGAGTGGTACTTCGACGCAACGAAGCGGACGCTCTTCCTGTGGCCGTTCGAGCCGATCGATGCCGACACGCGCCTGGGCTCATGGGCCGGACCGTCGTTTGCGCACCTGAAGGGCGTATCGCACACGACGATCCGCGACGTCACGGTGCAGTGCACGGCTTCCGGTGGCGCGTTGATCGTCGTCGAAGGCGGATCGGACAACCTGATCGCCGGCTGCACGCTGCGCAACTCCGCACGCACCGGCGTCGTGCTGACGGGCGGTGAGCGCAACGGCGTCGTCGGGTGCGACCTCTACGACCTCGGCGGCCACTTGACGCTGGACGGCGGCGACTTGCGGACGCTGCGGTCCGCCGGCAATTACGCGCGCAACAACCACTTCACGCAGCTCGAATCGCGCGACTTCTACGGGCGTGTGCGGATTCGCGGCGTCGGCAATCTGTTCCAGAACAACCTGCTGCACAACTTCGTCGGCCAACCGATCACGCTCGGCGGCAACGACCACGTCATCGAGCGCAACGAGATCTTCAACGTCGGCATCGAAGAGGGCGATGGCGGCGCGATCTACTCGGGCGCGCAGATGTGGAGCTACGGCAACGTCTTCCGCCACAACTTCCTGCACCACTTGATGTGCGTGCCGCAGGCTCACCCGCGCGGCGGGATCTACCCCGACGATCTCGACGCGGGCGACACCATCGTCGAGAACGTGTTCTTCAAGGCGGCCCACCGCGCCGTGCTGCTCAACGGCGGCGCGGCCAATGTCGCGACGCACAATCTCTTCGTCGACGGACACATCGGCATCTACAGCACCGAGGCCTGGTCGCGGGGAATGATCGAAGCCGCGCCGAAGTACGACTCGGGCGAGCTCAAGCGCGGCGACAAGAACGACCACGTCTGGCGCACCGAGCGCGTCGTCGGCGAGCAGGGCTGGAATCGCCCGCCGTGGAGCACGCGATACCCGCTGTTTCAGAAGGTGATGAACCAGCCGGTGCGCCGCTACTACCCGATCGAGTGCACGGTGTCGCACAATCTGTTCTGCGGCAATCACCAGAACACCGCGTTTCGGCGCAGCTGGGGCGAAAAGCAGCTCGGGCGCATCGACGACGTCGACTATATCGACGCGGTCGGCAATCGAAACGTGCCGCGCGACAGCTTCGTTGACCCGGCGAGCCTCGACTTCCGCTTTCGCGACGGCAAGCGGCCCGAGGGATTCCCGGAGATCCCGTTCGCGCGCATCGGGCTGTACGTCGACGAGTACCGCAGGCATGCGCCTGACGCTGCCGACTATCGACGTGCGATAAGGGCCAAGTGGGATAGCCGCAAGAGCTACGACAAAGCGGCGGAGTACGACCCGAAGACCGTGACGCAGCTCCTGTACTTCAACACGGGGAAGCTGTTGGTGTCGGGTGACCGGTCGGAGTAGCCTGGCGGCTCGCCGTTCTGAAAGTTCCGGCCCCGGCTTCAGACGCAAGAGAGTGACAGCTCCCCGCACCCCGCCACTGTGCTCGTTGCCTCGCGCCCGAGCCCGCTCGCCGAGCGTTCGATTCCCACTCGTTCTGTTCGCGCTGATCGCCGCGCACGCGCGCGCGCAGGACGAGCTGGACGACGCCGCGTCGGTCTTCGGACTCGATCGCGTCGTCGAAGTGCACATTCGAATCGAACCGCAAGAATGGGCTGAGATGCAGCCCGACGAGGACGCGAGCTTCAACGAGCTCTCCGTTCTGCTGGCGTTCGAGGACGTGCTGGACGACGCCATGGAGGGGCGACACTTCCGCGGAGAGGGGGCCGCGCGGCCCGGTCTGGGCGGCTACCTCGGGATCGACCACCGCTACGGCAAGGCCGATGTCACGATCGACGGCGAGACCATCGCGGGCGTCGGGCTGCGCTACAAGGGCAATGGGACGTTCATCGAAGGCCGCATGAGGAATACGCGGCTGCCGCTCAAGATCGACTTCAAGGAGTTCGACGAAACGCTGGAGTTCCGCGGGCTCACGAAAATCAACCTGCACAACAGCGTCGCCGATCCGTCGATGCTGCGAGAGGCGCTGTCGTACGAGCTGTTCCGCGAGGCCGGCGTCCACTGCTCGCAGGTCGGCTTCGCGAAGGTCAGCCTGACCGTGACAGGCGAGTCGGAGCAGAAGCCTCTCGGCCTCTACACCGTCGTGGAACAGGTGAACGAGCGGTTTCTCGCCGACCGCTTCGGTTCGACCGACGGGCTGCTCATGAAGCCGAGCTCGTTCGGCGTGTTTCTCTACTTCGGTACGGACTGGGCCGAATACGAGAAGGCCTACGTCCCGAAAACGGATCCTCGTCCGGAGCAACAAGAGCGCGTCATCGAGTTCGCCAGACTGCTGCACGAGGCGGACGATCCGACGTTCGACTCGCGGGTCGACGAGTACCTCGACACGGATCAGTTCCTGCGCTTCGTGGCGGTGAACGTCCTGCTCAGCAATCTGGACAGCTTCCTGGGTGCGACGCAGAACTACTACGTCTATCTCGAGCCGACCTCGAACAGGTTCCAGTTCCTCCCTTGGGACATGGATCACTCGTTCGGCGCGTTTCCGCTACTCGGCACGCCGCAGTCGCGCTGCGAGCTGAGCATCGACCATCCGGGTGGAGAGAAGAACACGCTGATCGAGCGCGTCCTGGGGATACCCCGCCATCGAGAGACCTACCGCGCGTACCTCGCCGAGTACCTCGACACGATCTTCGCTCAGGAGAAGATGCGACAGCAGATCTCCGATGCCGCGGACTTCGTGCGTCGGCATATCTCGATCAACGGGGCCGACGCGCTGACGCGATTCGAGAGGGCTGTCGCGGACGGTCCGTCAGAGCACGAGCCTCACGTGTTGAAGGTGTTCGTGCGCAAGCGTCGCGCGTCGGTGCAAGGACAGCTCGACGGCCTGTCGGACGGCGAGATCTTGTTCGGGGACATGAAGCGGCTGCCCGTCCGGAGGATCATCGGCCTCGCCATCGCGTTCGGAGCAGGCCTGCTTCTCAACCTCGTGGGATGGGTGTGGAGCCTCGTGGCCGGTTTCCGAGGCAGTGTCGGCTGGGGCCTGCTGAATCTGTTCCTGTATCCGATCGCACCGATGGTCTACGGCTTCTCGATCCGCAAGGATCTCGGTCGGCGTTCGGCCATCCTGGCCCTGCTCAACACGGCGTGCGGCGTGGCGTGGCTCGTCACCGTCATCGTGACCGTCCGGGCGCTGTAGCAGGGACACTGGCCCCCTCCATGACCCACGCGAGGTTGAACCGCGCCAGCCAGTCCTTCCCCGCGAGCAGGTAGATCATGCCCGCGCTCGGCGTTCCGTCGCGACCGATCGCCAGCCACGTGTAGTTGCCCGGCCCCTTGCGGACCAAACGGTGCGTCGGCCACGTCTCGCCGCCGTCGAAGCTGACCCACACCGTGATGTCCTCGCGGATATCGCGACGCCCCGGCGAGCTGAAGATCAACACGTCACGATCGTCGTAGCGCAAGCGGGCGAGCGCGGCCTTGCAGCCGTAGACGTCGGGAGGACCGTCGAAGAGCTCGTCGTCCTCGTGCTCGCCCTGCCACGTTTCACCGCCGTCGTGACTGAAGGCGATGCGCCGGTTGCCGCCGCGGAAATGCGTGCGGGAGTTGTGGTAGATGCGACCGTCGCTCAACTCGACGAGCCCTGACTCGCCCGTACCGCCCAGAGGGAAAGGCGCGCTCGGCGTCCACGTCTTGCCGCCGTCGTCGCTGTAGAGCGCGTTGGCGTAGTGCTGGCCGAAGAACTTGCGGTTCTTGCCCTTGTTCAAGTAGCCGACCATGACGCGTGTCGGCATCAGCAGGCGACCCTTCTTCGCGCCGTAGCGCAGCGTGACGCCGGGATCGGACGAGCACATCGTCGCGCTCAGCCACCCGTTCACGTCCGGCCGAATGACGATGTCCTCCCGCTTCCACGTCTTGCCGTGATCCCGGCTGCGGAACAGGACCTGCGCCGGCTTCAAGCTCGACGTGAACAGCATGATGTCGCCCGTGTTCTCGTCGACGGTCACGTTGCCGAGGTCGCCCCACCCGACCTGCGGTCCGCGGTACCTGCCGTCGTCCGACATGTCGCCGTCGATGCGCACCAGCTCGCCGATCACGATGGGGTCTCCCCACGTCGCGCCGCCATCCTCGCTGCGCTTGACCTCGAGAACGCGCCGATCGAGCTGATCCTCGAACAGCAAGACGGTGCCGTCGAGCGCCACCGCGACGGTGCCAACGCGGACCTCCTCGTCACGCACCTCGAAGAAGGTCGGCCGTTTGCTCTTCGCGTCGAGCGGATCGGTATTCTCGAAGACCTCGTATCCGTCCGGCGCGCCGTCGCCGTCGGAGTCGCGACGCCGTGGATCCGTCCTCGGCTCGGCGATCTCGTCTCCGTCCGAGAGGCCGTCACCGTCGGTGTCGGCTCGCAGCGGATCCGTTCGCAACGTATCGACTTCGACGCCGTCCGCCAGTCCGTCGCCGTCGGTGTCGATCCGATCGAGAGCCGTCCGCAGACGGCACTCGCGCAGATTGCTCAGCCCATCGCCGTCCGGGTCGGCCGCCGCGTCGGCGGGATCGGTCGGATCGAGGAACCCGTGACGGCCCTCGAAGCCGTCGAGCATGCCGTCGCCGTCGGAGTCCTTCGGCACCACGGGCTTCACGAAGCTGCCCTCGAGGCCGTACTTCTCCTGCAAGTACCAGCCGACGACGTTGAGCTCGTTCTTCGTCGCATCGTCCGTGCCGTCGTTCGCCAGCAGTCTGTCGTAGACGAGGATCTCGGCGACCCGCCCGCCGAAGTACCACTCCGAGCCCGGCTCGCCCGGCGCGTCGAGAAGACCGTGCCCGCCGATTTGCACGTACTTCACCGGTTGTAGCGCGCGAGTGGAGCCGTCTCGGATCTCGACCTTCTGATCGACCCCGTCGACGAACATGCGGATGCTCGAACGAGGCTTGTCGAACGCCACGGTGAGCACACGGAAACGATCATCCAGCGGCGGCTCGCGGGTCTGCAGCCTCTCGACGTTGCCGTCCCCGCCGTTGTGCACGCAGAACCAAGCGTCGCGGTTGCGTCCGCGTCGAATGCCCACGCCGCCGCGGCCCGTCTTGAAGTCCGCGTTCGGACCGAGCGTCAGGAGCGACGTCGCCTCGACCTTCTCCCACCGCACGACGAGGAAACACGTCGCGCGGTTGAGGTCGAACTCCGAGCCGACCTTGCCGAGGAGCGACTCGGTCACCGTGAAGTCGCTGCGACCGCGGCCAGCGAACTCGATCGCCGGCAGACCGCCCAACTCGGGCACGCTGGCGATGAGCTCCGGCCGCGTCGCTCGATCGGGTCGGTCGTTCGCGACGTCGTTGCCGTGCGTCGATTGATCCTCCCAGCGCTTCACGTCGCGCGCGGTGCCGCCGTGGCCCGAGTTGTCCTCGGTC
The DNA here is from genome assembly GCA_964392615.1 of uncultured Planctomycetia bacterium. GTDB lineage: Bacteria > Planctomycetota > UBA8108 > UBA8108 > UBA8108 > CAYMRB01. Next base: position 14,524 of record CAYMRB010000087.1, read on the forward strand.
GTCACGCCGGCGTCCGCGCGGAGCCAGAGCCGTAGCCCTTCGACATCTCCCGGGCTCTGGGCGTAGACGGCGGCGACAGGAAACAGCAGGACGACGACGATCGCTGCGGAAGGGCTGGTCATGGGCTCTCCTCGCCTATCGGGCTATCGAATCCGCGCTACACCGTAACAGTTCCGCCGCTGCACCGGGAATTCCCGGATTCGATGTAACGCTCGGAGGCCTCGCAACACCGTGTCCTCGCGAGACGGCTTCCGCGGGGAGCCGCGCTGGAACAGACGGTCTTCGATTTCAAGGAGTGGTGCGATGTTCAGAACGCACACACGAAGCGCGATGCGGCCTCCGATCCTCACGTTGTTTCTCTGCGGGCCGGTGCTGCTGGGAGCGATCGCCTCCGGACCGCAAGCGAGAGCGGACGTGCCATTCGTGCGGGGCGACGTCAATCAGGATGGGGCGGTCCAGATGAGCGATTCGCTCTCGATCATCTGCGAGCTCTTTCTCGGCTGTCCGCTCGCGAGCTGCCGGGACGCTGCGGATGTCAACGACAGCGGCGAGGTCGACGTCGCGGACCCGATCTACCTGCTCAACTACCTGTTCGTCGACGGCGACATGCGTCCGCCGCCGCCGTTTCCGGGCTGCGGAACCGACCCGACCGAGGACGCGGCGTCGTGCGAGCTGTTCGATAACGGCGACTGCGTCTCGGAGCCTCCGCAAGGATTCCCCGCGGGCCTGGTCCACGTGGTCGGACGCGTGATCGACCTCCTCGGCGATCCCGTGCCGAACGCACGCGTCGCGATCGGTGGTCGTGTCGAGGACCCGGCCGCCACGGTCGTGCGATCCGACTCGACCGGCTTCTTCGCGGCGAGCGTCAGCTCCGCGCGGGTTCGAGGCGGCCTACTGCAGATCAGCGTGCGAGCGGCAGGCTACACGAGCAATCAGATCAAGCTCGCCGTCGGGAGCACGAGCGCGATTCACGACGCCACGGTCGTCGTCGCCGCCCTCGACTCCATCATCGTCGACGTCGATCCGTTCGACGGCGTCCAGGCAACGATCTCCGGCGAGGGCGACGAGGAGTTCCGCCTCGACATCCCCGGTACCGTGATGCCGACCTCGAACCCGGTCACCGTCGAGCTCGCGCGCATCGACCCCGGTACCGAAGAGATCCAGGCGTTCCCGGGCAGCGACTTCCTCGCGGCCGTGCCGCCGACGGAGGAGAACGGGGACACGGGCACGGCGATCCTCGAGACGTTCGGCCTCGTCGAGGTGCGCATCACCGACAACGTCACCGGCGAAGAGATCAGTGAGCTCGACGGGGAGGCGACACTCGAAATGCGCCTCGGCGACGACGAGCAGGACGACTTCGCGCCCGGCGATCGCATCCCGTGGTGGTACTACGACGAGGCGGAAGGCATCTGGGTGCAAGATGGCGAGGCTGAGGTCTTCACCGGCCTGGACGGACTGCTGTGGACGCGGGCCCGAGCGCGTCACTTCACGTGGTGGAACGTCGACAAGCCGATTCGGTACCACTCGTGCATCCGGTTCCGTCCCGTCCGGACGATCGACGGCCGGAAGCTCGCGAACCTCCAGATTTTCGCCGCCGGCGTCACCTACAACGGACAGTCGCCGGGACGCCTCGAGGACGACGACGAGACGTACTGCTTCACCGTCAAGCGCTCGATGACGGGATCGACCGAACGCGTTCGGTTCTACGTCGAAATCGATGGCGTGAGACTCTGGCTGGTGGATGACGGCATCGGCGGATTCACTCTGACAGCGGATGCGGACTCGGCATGGACCATGGAGACGCCTGCGGTCAATGCGAGCTGCGTCCAGAACTTCAACGTCGACGGATGCCTCGACCTGGGCGAGCGGCTGCTCGATCTCAACCTGCCCCCTCGGCTGCGTCTTCTCCACACGCGCGGCAGCACCTGCGGCGAGGACCTCCGACTCGAGGTGCTCGCCTGGGATCCCGAAGAGGACGCGATGAGCACCTCGTGGCAGACTCCCGACGGCGGCAGCTTCGTCGGTGGTGCGTCGGGGAACGCGGTCACCTGGAGGCCCCCCGCGGCCGATGGCGTGTACACCGTGGTCGTCACGGCAACCGATGCCTTCGGAGCGAGCGATCGTCGCGAGATCGCGCTGCGCGTCGGCAGCCCGTGCTGCCCGGAGATCCGCAGCCTGTCAGCGCCGACATCGGTCGATCCGCGCACGACGTCGAGCCTGCGCATCGAGGCCGACGTCGACGATGAGGACACGCCGGTCGACGATCTCGTCTACACCTGGCGTCTTCCCGACGGCACGGAGGCCGCTGGTGACAGCGTTGACTGGAGTGTCGAGGGCACGGGCCTCGTGCAATTCTCGGTCACGGTATCGGATGGCGATTGCACGGCCGAGGGACGCGCCGACGTGATCATCGACAATGCCGCCCCGGTGATCCGCGGAGTCGCCGTCGACAACATCGTCGCGGCCTGCCGCGCTGTGCGGACGCTGACGGCCGACGCCTTCGACGCCGACGGTGACGACCTCACGTACGAGTGGAGTGCCACTGGCGGCGAGCTCCTCGACGCCGGCACGGCGACGGTACGGTGGCAGGCGCCGGCGAGCGGGGCGCACGGTGTAACGGTCACCGTCCGTGACGGCTACGGCGGAGAGGTGACGGAGACCATCCGATTCGCACCGGGCAACGCGGCTCCGCGAGTCACGCGATTCGTCGCGACCCCGGTCGACGAAATCGACGCAGGCGCCGAGGTCCAGGTGGAGATCGAGGCCAACGACGAGGACGGCGAGATCCGCAGCTACGAGTGGACCGTCACCGACGGCACCGTCACGCTGTCGGCCGAGGGCGTGCGCTGGACGCTCGGCGACGACGAGACACAGTGGATCGGCGTGACCATCCGCGACGACTGCGACGCCGAGACGACCGAGTGGCGCGTCCTGTCGACCGGCAGTCCCGTGTTCTTTCGGGGCGACGCCAACCTCGACGGCAGCCTCGATCTCGCCGACGCGATTCTGATCCTGTCCTCCCTCGATCTGTCGGTGGATGACATCGGAGGGCTGATCGAGGAAGGCGAGCCGACCCAGGCCTGCAGGGATGCGATCGTCGATCCGACTCGGATTCCCTGCCTGGACGCCGCCGACATCGACGACGACGGGCGGGTAGCTTGCTCCGACGCGATCGCGCTCGCCAGCTTCCTGTTCCGGGGGGGCCCGCCGCCACGGCCGCCGAGCGTCGGGAACTCGTTCTTCTACGGCCCGGAGGACTGCGGTGCCGATCCGACTCCGGACGGGCTCGATTGCGCAGAGCTGCAGCGGAGCTGCCTCGAATAGCGGTTCATGACTCGTCGGGCCGGACGGACAGCCTGTTGACGGCGCCGAGCGGTCAGCTGTCCACTGGATGGCGAGAGCCGAACGAGCCGGAGGCGCGTTCGGCCCGACGAGGGAGAGTCTGATCGGAGGCACGAAGATGAGCTTCTCGAGACGAGCTCTGGCCGCGGCGTCGATCATCTGCGCGTCGTGGACGACAGCGTCGGCCCAGGAGGTCGGCCCGTTCCGGCGGGGCGATGTGAACGCCGACGGCGCGGTCGACCTGCCCGACGCGATCTTCACGTTGGTCTATCTGTTCCAGGGCGGCCCCGCTCCGACCTGTCTGGCGGCGGCGGATACGAACCGTACCGGCGGCGTCGACATCGCCGACGCGGTCCTGCTGCTGGAGTTCCTCTTCGTCGGCGGCACCCCTCCCGAGGGCGTGTTCGCATGCGGCACGAGCGACGAGTCGACCGACGTCGACGTCGGATGCGCGACGCCGTTCGGAGCGGATCTCTGCGACGACCTCTTCGTCCCGCAAGCCGGCGACGGACGCGTGCGGCTGAGCTTCATCGCCCCTGCTGTCGTGACCGGTGCGCCGGGTGGAGCGGCGTCGGCTGACGTCCGCGTCTCCCTCGATAGCGACGTCGGCGGCGCGGAGGAGGACGCGGTCGACGGCTGGTCGTTGAGCATTCTCGCGCGCGGCGCGTGCCGCATCGAGTCCGCCACGATCGTCGACACCGCCGGCGAGCCGGCCCTGGCCGGCGGGTTCCACAAGACGGAGCTCGTCGGAGACGCTCCCCACGACGGCGCCGTCAGCACGGTCATCCTGTCGTTCACGGCGCCGACCGTGCTGCCGCGCGGACGCTCGGACTTGCTCGCCCTGGCCGTTCGGGCTCCCGTCGACGACGGCTGCGCGAACGGTCGACTCGAGTTCCATGACGGCCTGCAGGCATCGGGGCAGCCAATCGTGAACCGGATTTCGGCCGGCGGTCGACGTCTCCGTCCTCTGTCGACGCCGATCGACATGTCCTTCTGCCCGACCGTCGACGAACTCGTCCCGGACGCGCCGATCAGCGTCGAGCTGACGGCCGCCTCGCCGCGGCGATTCTTCTACGTGGCGCCTGGCGCGGGGCGCCGGCTTCTCGAGCTCACGACGGGCGCCGGCGACGCGGCGCTGTTCGTCCGCCGCGAACGGCTTCCGACGCCGACCGACTTCGACTTCGCCTCCGGGGGTGCCGATCCTCGCACGCGGCTCGCGTTCGACGCGGTCGGCGATCCGGGCGACATTGACGCGCGCTGGTACGTCCTCGTGAGCCGCCGCCGATTCGACGGTCAGTCGGTCGACGCGACGATCGAGGCGCTGACCGGCGATCTGGTCCTCGAGCGCGTGTCCGGCTGCGGTGACGGCTGCAGCGGCGTCGTACACCTGTCCGTTCGCGGCGCGGGCTTCGACGCGAGCACGGTGTTCGGCCTCGCAAGCGGCTCGAGAATCCGCGTGTCGGACGACTCGCCGCGCATCGTCGACTCGCGACGCGCGGAGATCGTGTTCGACCTCGGGTCGCTCGCGCCGGGACGCTACAGCGTCGTCGCGTTGGAGTCCGGCGACAACGCACCGCCCGGACCGGCGGCCGTGCTCTCCCGCGCCGTTCGCGTCCTACGTCCAGAAGAGCCCGCGCCCGATCTGCGCGCCGTGCTCGCCGCGCCGCCCGGATTCCGCCGCGGCCAGATCGGCCGATTGGTGCTCGAGTACGAGAACGCCGGCGACGAGGAGATCGCCGCGCCGATCTTCGAGGTCCGCGGACCCGATGGCGTCGACATCGGCCTCGACCCGATTGCCGGCTTGAGCGACGAGCCCGTGCAGATTCTCGCTCTGCCTGCGGGAGGCGTGCCGGGATGGCTTCCTCCGGGAGCGACGGGGCGGGTGCCGGTCTACTTCCGCGCGCCGCTGTTCGACGGTGCGGGGGAGGACCCCGGCGAGGATCTCGTGTTCGAGCTGCACCGATTCGTTCCGGACGACGCGCCGCCGCTCGACTGGACCGATGTCGCACCGGTCGGCGGTGTCTCGACCGAAGCGTGGCTGGCGGCCCGCGCCGGACTCGAACGCGAGCTCGGCGACGACTGGACGCGCTACGTCGAAGGACTCGGTTCGGTGCAGCGGACGATGCTGCACCGCGGCCGGCGGATCGTGTCGGCGGGCGCGCTGTTCGCGGAGGCGTTCCGGCGCGCGAGCGGCGCAGCGTCGGCGTTCGCACGCGGCAGAGCGATCGACGACGACGGCGTCCCTCACGCCTCGATCCGCGTCACCGCATGGAGCGCCATGACCGGAACGACAGGAACCACGCGTACGGCCCCAGACGGCAGTTTTGCGGTCGGGCCGCTTCCCGCCGGCGTCTATTCGCTGCACGCCGAGGGGCTGACCCGCGCCGTCGAGGGAGTCATCGTCGACCTCGACGACGTGGAGGGCATCGAGCTCCGCGGCGAGCGAGGCGACGATCGCTTCGACTTCGCGTCGATCTCCGGGCGCGTGCTCGGTCGCCTGGGCATTCCGATCGTCGATGTCCGGGTGGCGGCCATCGACGCCGACGAGCGAGTCGTCGCCTGTTCGCGGACCGATCGGCTCGGCGCGTCGTTCCGCATCGGCCCGCTCCCGAACGGCGAGTACCGCATCGCCGTCGAGGGGCACGACGTGCGCGACGATATCGATGGCAACGGCGTCGCTCTCCTTCACGACGGTCGTGATGCGGCGCGCCTGATCGTGCGAGTCGAGGATGCGCCCGCGGCGACTATCGAATGCCCGACGACGGAGCCGCAGGAAGTCCCCGCTGCGCCGCTGCCCCTGCCGATCACGCGGCGCATCGCAGACGTCGCCGTGCGCGTCGCGGAGGCGGTCGACCCGAACGAGAAGGTCGGTCCCCAGAACGGTCGCTTGACCGGCGCCGGGCCACTGCGCCTGCGCTACGCGATTCACTTCGAGAACGACGAAGAGGCCGAAGCGGCAGCCCTGGAGGTCGTCATCGACGACGAGCTCGACCCCCACCTCGATCCGCGCACCCTGCGCTTCGAGGCCGCCTGGATCGATGGTGCTGCGCCGATCGAGTTCTCTCCTGTCGGTGGCACGCCGAGCTCGAACGGCCTGACGTGGTCGCGGGGCACCGAGCTGTATCGGGTCGAGGGCAGTACCGAGTCCGTCGTCCGATTCCCCGAGGAGATGGGGCCGCTCGTTCTGACCACCTTCGTCGAAGGTCGCGTCGACGTCGATGGCGACGGTCGGGCCACCGCCGCGGTGACGTTCCGCGGCGAAGACCCGGTGACGAAGACGCTCCTCCAGCTGCGTCCGGATGATCTCGGCGACGAGGATATCGAAGCGACGTACGGCTACCTGTCCAACGCGGGCATGCTGGCGCCCGGAGCCAGCGGCTGGGTGGCCTTCTCGGTCGAGGTGCGAAGCGATACGCCGCACGGGATCATCATTCCGAACAAGGGAAGAGTCTGGTTCGACGACGTCCCCTGCCCGGTGCAGGGCAACCCGTGCCCCGACGGGGACGGCACCGTGCCGTGCTGCACCAACACCGTGGAGACGGAGATCCTCACCGACCTGCTCGCCGTGCGTGGCGACGCGAACGACGACGGTCGGCGCGACGTCAGCGACGCGCGCTTCCTGCTCGACTACCTGTTCCTGGGCGGCCGGTCGCCGAGCTGTCTCGCGGCCGGTGACACGAACGGCGACGAGGAGCTCGACATCGGCGATGCGATCTACCACCTCAATTGGCTATTCCTCGGTGGACGGGAGCCGTTCCCCGTCGGCGTCTTCGCGTGCGACGTAGCCGACTGAGCGAGAGACTCCCTACCGCCTCGCGTCACCGCTTCGGAAGCGGCATCACGAGTCGAATGCCGGTGTCGAAGTGACCACCGGGCGGCCGGCCCAACCGATTCGCGATGCGGTAGTAGTAGCCCGTGAACGTCTTGTAGCTGCCGCCGCGGATCGAGATCAGGCCGGGCTCCGTCTCGTCGCGCGTCCACTCCGCCACCGCGCCGGTCATGCCGCGAACGCCGAAGACGCTGGCATCGAAGGGACACACGTCGACGGGGTCGATCCAATTGGCGACCGGCGCGCCGAAGTGCGACTGGCAGAACGTCCAGATCGGCGTGTTTCCCCACGCGTAGTACCGCCGGTCGACGCCGCGCGCGGCGCGCTCCCACTCGAGGTCGCTCGGCAGCCGGGCACCGCGCCAGCGCGCGTACTCCCGAGCGACGCTCCACGGCACCTCGTGGACGGGAAGCCGCTCGTAACCCTCGCAGGGCGTCCAGACACCGTCGTCGCCACGGGCGATTTGCTTGAGACGGACTCGCGGCAGGTACTGAACCTTGTCGATCTTGCCGTCCTTGTCGATGCGGTCGGCCAGCTCCCGCCGGCTGAGGAACTCGGCGTACTCGCCGAAGGTGACCTCGAAACGGCTCATGAAGAACCCGTCGACTATCTTCGACCCGTACGGAAGGCTCTTGTCGACCGCCTCGTCGCGACCGAGCGCGACCGGCCCCGCGGGCACGTAGACGAACCCTTCCGGAATCTCCTCCGATCGCAGCAGCCGCACGTCGATGGTCTCGTCGGCATCGCAAATCGCGACGGGATACCGCGTATCAGCGTAGCCCTCCTCGCGCAGCACGATGAGATAGCTGCCGCCCGCGAGTCGGGCTTCGAGGCCGTCGGGGCCCGTCTCGCCGAGTCGTGCGGCCGCCGAGAAGAGCAGCGGATACGCCTCGAACTCGACGCCGAGCACACGGCGCAGCAGCGGGAACTCGGGCGCGTCGTTCGGCGCGGGCTCCGGAGTCGGCCGCCAGGCGAAAGTCTCCGTGGCGTCGCCGCGGCGAACGGTGACGCGAAACGCCGCTCCGGGCGGAGCGCTGCGCACATGGGCGACGAGCTCGGTGCGCGAGCGCACGCTCTTGCCGTCGATCGCTTCGATGCGGTCGCCCTTTCGGAACGGGCTCGTGCCCGACCGCGAGACGCGCAGGAACGGCTCGCCGCCCGGCGGCAGCGGAACGAAGCGCCCCTCGTGCTCGCGATAGCGGAAGCCGTATGCCGTCGCTCCCGGCGGATCGCTCCGGATGGTCAACGTGCGTGGCTCGGTCGCCGCGTTCAGCGTGTCGAAGTACGGCGCGGTCATGCGCGCCGCGTGCGTCGTGCCGAAGAACTCCCGCCGCGATTCCTCGAGCTCCTCGAGCAGCTTGTCCGCCGCGCTGTTCACGACGGAACCTCGCGAGCTCTTGGACAGCGCGACGACGAGATCGCCCCGCGTGGCGCCGTAGAGCACCGGAATCCGCGCGGCATCGTCCAGGAGCTGCCGGTGGCCCGCGACCACATCGCGCAGCTCCCACACCGGCAGGCGCGTCCCGTCGAGCCGACCGCGACGCTCCTCGAAGAACGACTCGCGATCCCGGATCGCGGCGACGAGCCGCTCGTGCTCGCGGACGCTCTCCCGGCCCTCCGTGGTCAGTTGACGCGCCTCGGCGAGATCCTCGTACTGCTGGAGGACGAGGCTCAGGCTCGCCAGGCCGCCCCAGACGATCAGCGCCGCGACGACGATCGCCACGGTCAAACCGAAGCGGTGCCGCTTCGCGAGCTTGCGCAGCCGGTAGGCCGTGCTCGCAGGACGCGCGAGGATCGGCGTGTCGGTGAGGAATCGGGTCACGTCTGCCGCGAGCTCCGACGCGCTCGCGTAGCGCCGGTCGCGGTCCTTGTCCATCGCCCTCATGACGATCGCGTCGAGATCGCCCCGCAAGTCGCTCGCGAGGGCCTTGACCGTGGCGCGCCGATGGGCGGCGACGACGGCGGAGCCCTCGCGCAGCCGGCTCAACCGCGAGCTGGGCGTCGGCGGGTCGACCTCGCGGATCGTGCGCTCGATCGACGCGTACCCACCGCCGAGGAGCGTCGCCGGATCGAACGGCAGGTATCCGGTCAGGAGCTCGTAGAGGAGTACGCCGAGCGAGTAGATATCGGTACGCGCGTCGATGTCGGTGTCGCCGCTGGCCTGCTCCGGACTCATGTAGGACGGCGTACCGACGAGCTGCCCGCTCTGCGTGTGAAGCGTCTTCTCGGTGAGCCGTGCACCGGTCGACTTCGCGATGCCGAAATCGATGATCTTCGCGATGGCGGCCCCATCCTCTTCGAATACGAGGACGTTCGTCGGCTTGATGTCGCGGTGGATGATGCCCTTGTGGTGGGCGTGCTGCACGGCATCACAGACCTGTAGAAACAGATCGAGTCGAGCGCGCGTCGGCAGGCGCCGCTCGTCGCAGAAGCGCGTCATCGGCACGCCCGCGACGTACTCCATGACGAAGAACGGCCGGCCGCGATCGGTCGCGCCGGCGTCGTGGACGCTCGCGATATGCCGGTGCGCCATGAGGGCGAGAGCCTGTCGCTCCGAATCGAACCGCGCCAGCACCTCGCGCGTGTCCATGCCGAGCTTGACCAGCTTCAAAGCCACGCGGCGCTGGATGGGCTCGGTCTGCTCCGCGAGGTAGACGACGCCCATGCCGCCCTCCCCCACCGTCTCGATGATCCGATACGGACCGATGCGATCCGGAGACGTCGCCCCCACCGATTCGCCGATGCGATCGAACGCCTCTCGCTCGCCGCACTCGTCGGTCGCCAGAGCGTCCGAATCGCCCAGCGAAACCTCCTCCAACGCCGCGAGCTCGCGAGCGATGTCATCCGCGTGACCCGGGAAGAGGCGCTGATACTCGGCGAGCGAGCGCACTCGTCCCGTGCGCTGGTCCTCGAGGTACTGGCGGAGGAACGCGGCGACGACCACGGAGTTCGCGGGGTCGGGGCTATCCCGCATGGATCACCACTCTTCTGGGAGTCGATTGATCGAGCGATCGGGGCGAGTCTATCATTGGCGTTCATGACGGACGACAAGAACCCGGCGGATCGGGAGGATCCGGCCGCGTTGACGACGCTCCACGTGCGGCGCGCGCGAGAGGGAGATCGGGAGAGCCTCGGCTGGCTCGTCGAGCGGCTGTCGCCGCTCGTGCGCGTGTCGGTGGAGTACTGGTTGCCGCGGTCGATGCGGCGGCTCTACGATCCGGACGACATCGTCAGCGACGCATGGGTCGCGACGCTGCCGCGCCTCGAGGGCCTCTCCGAACGCGGCGGTCGTTACACACCGGTGCTGGTGAAGTTCCTGACGACGACGGCCCGCCAGACCATCCAGAATCTCGTCCGCAAGCACGCGCAGAACAAGCCAGCGGTGCTCTCTGCCGACGACATGCCGCTCGACGCGTTGCCGGAAGACGTCGACGGCGTGGTCACGCAGGCGGCGAAGCGCGAGCTTCGAAACGCGGTGCGGGAGAGCCTCGACGGGCTCGGGGAAGCCGACCGCACGCTGCTCGCACTGCGCGGTCTCGAGCAGCGATCGTACGACGAGATCGCGCAGTTGATGTCCGTCGAGAAGGCGAGCTCTCTGCGGGTGCGCTACCTGCGCGCGCTGGCGAAGCTGCGACGCAGGTTGCCCGGCGGCGTATTCGACGAGCTCCCGGAGGACTGAGCAGGCGGCCAGGGGGCTAGCGCCGGGCGGCGCGCTGCTTCTGCTTCCTCTTGCCCTTCAGCTTGCCGTCGCTCGTGCGCGGATCGGACATTCCACGCCGCCAGCTCGCCCAACGCTCCGTCAGCTCCGCGACGACCTCCGGGTGCGCCGCCGCGACATCGCTCGTCTCGCCGATGTCCTCGTGCAGGTCAAAGAGCACCGTGCCGCCGGGATACGCGTAGCCGTCGGGATCGCGCACGCAACGATCGTCGACGATCTCGAAACTCGAGTGCTGCCATCCCGCGCCGCGGCACAGCTTCCAGCGCCCCTTGCGGATGACCTCCGCGCCGCGGCCGTTCGACCAGCACAGGAACTCGCGCGGCAGCTTCTGAGCGTCGCCCTTCAGGACGGGGACGAGCGACCGACCGTCGAGGTCGTCCGGGATCGCGCCGCCGACCAGCTCGACGATCGTCGGGAAGACGTCCATCGCCGATACGAGCGCCGAGCACGTCTTCTTCGCCGGCAAGCGGCCGGGCCAGGCGACGATCATCGGGATGCGAAGGCCGCCCTCCGCGAACATGTACTTCCAGCCGCTCAGCGGCGCGTTGTTCGAGTAGGTGTTGATCGTGCCGCCGTTGTCGGAGAGGAACACGACGATCGTGTCGTCACGCTGACCGGTCTCTTCCAGCGCGTCGAGGATGCCGGCGACGCCGCGGTCGAGCAGGTGGAGCTGCAGCAGATAGCGCTTGCGTCCGTCGGGGTCGACCGCGTCGAGATGGCCCCACTTGCGGTGCCAGGTCCTGTACGGCTCCTTCTTCGGATCCCAGAACGGAAACTGCTCGATGCCGAACTTCCCGAGGTAGTCGGGGTGACAGACATACGTCGGGTGATGCACCGCGTTGTGCGAGACGTGCAGGTAGAACGGCTCGTCGCGGTTCTTTCGCTGCCGGATGAAGCGCACCGCCTCGTCGGTGAAGATGTCGGTCGTGTAGCTCTTGTCGTACGACACGAGCTCGCGGTTGCGCGTCAACGGACCGATGTGCGCCGCGCGCGCGTTCGCCGCGCCGTAGGCTTCGACGTCGTTCGCACTCAGACGTAGATAGTCCTTCGTGTGGCCGATGAAGCCGAGAAACGCGTCGAAGCCGTGATCGAGCGGATGGCGGACGGGCCCACCGTTCAGATGGGACTTGCCGATCTTCTTCGTCGCGTAGCCGAACTCGCCGAGCGCCCGGGGCAGCGTCGTCTCGCTCGCCGGCAGTCCGCCCTCGCCGTACCAATAGTTCCCCCACCGCTGCTGGTAGCGTCCGGTCAAAAGGCCGCAGCGCGACGGGCTGCAGATCGGCGCCGTCGCATAGGCGTCGGTGAAGTACGTGCCCATGGCGGCGAGTCGATCGAGCCCCGGCGTCCCCATCTCGCGAGTGTCTTGCGGCGCGTGCTTCAGGAAGCTCATGTCCGCGTAGCCGAGGTCGTCCGCGACGATCAGGACGACGTTCGGACGACGCTTCGG
>CAYMRB010000088.1:0-10003 GCA_964392615.1 uncultured Planctomycetia bacterium
GGGTCCACTGCTTCATGCCCTCGAGCGGATCGTCCTTCGGAAGGACGCCCTGGAGGATGAACGTGACGAGCATGCCGGTCTCGGGATCGACGCAGCCCGGGTGCGAGTAGCGACGCAGCGTTCCCTTGTCGACGGGCCAGTGCGTGCGGATCTCCTGCGGATCGGACCACGACGCGCCGTTGTCCGAGGAGCGTCGCACGAACGCGCTGTCGGCGGCATCGCTGCGAGTCTGATAGGCGTGGCGCGAGACCATCTCGACACCCGTCTTGCGTGTGTAGAACGCGCTAGCGACGACGCGGGTGCCGGCGCGTGGTGTCGCGACGAACCGCTCCTTGCCGGCCAGGGTGAGCTTGGGCCGGGACCCGTCGTCTGCCGACGCGAGCGGTGAAGACAGCAAGGTCACGCCGAGCAACCCGGCCGTGGCGAAGAACGCGAGAATGGTCCGCATGGTGTTCGGGCTCCTTCGATATCTCCCCACTGGCCTCTCACGTCCGACGCGGGAGGTCAAGCACGGCGCGAGCTGATAGAATCTCGGCGAACGAGAGACTCTCCCCCGAAACGCGGATCTCGCCATGTCGCCGACCACTCGTATTGCGCTGTCGCTCCTCCTCGCCCTGTCGATCGCGATCGCTGCCCAGGCGCGCGACCCGATCGCCCCATCGCCGCGCTTCAAGGCCCTGCGCATCGATCCGCCCGTGGCGCCGAGCACGTGGGGCATCCACGATCGCGACGGGGCAAACCGGTCAGTCGATCGCTACCTGTCGTCGCTCGTCGGCGGCGAGGTCGGCACCGGCACGATCGCGTCGCCCGCGTTCACCGTCACGACCGACGCGATCGAATTCACGGTGTGCGGGCACGACGGCCAGGGCGGCGGTCAGGACAGGAACCTCGTCGTGCTCGTCGACGCGGCGAGCGGCGAGGTGCTGCGCAAGACGCCGGCGCCGGGCAACGACGCAACGCAACCGCGCACTTGGGGCGTTAAGGAGCTCCGCGGGCGCAAGGTGCGCGTCGAGGTCCGCGACGGCCTGCCGCTGGCGGCGTTCGCGTGGCTCGGCGTCGGTAGGGTCCGCGCGGGCGATGCCCTGAACGTCGATTTCCGCCAGGGGTTGCCGGCGAACTGGACCGCCGAGCAGAAGAAGATGGAGATCGACACGGTGCTCGTCGAGGGAGGCGTGCCGTTCCGCGCCGCGCGCCAGACCGTGATGCTCGACGGCAAGACCGTGCGCGTGCCCTGCGGCTTCTCCGCGCGGCGGCTGTTCTTCCTCGGTGGCACTGTCCACCGCGGTCGGGCGCTCGAGGTGCATGGCCACGTCGTGATCCGCTATCGCGGCGGCGCTGTGGATCGACATCCTCTAATGGTCGGCTACACGCTCGACGGTGCGTTCAAGCGCTTGAGCAAGTCGCCGGCGATCCACCTGCACGCATCGGGCGATCCGTTCCAGTACTACCTCGTCGTCGCGCCGCGTCGGGACGTGATCGAGGAGATCGGACTCGAGGCGGACCCGGGCTATCGCGTACCGACGATCACGGCTATCACGTGCGACACGGCGTCGACGAGCGATCGACTCGACGCGCTGCCCGACAGCAAGCCTTCGGCGCACGAGGAGGCGTGGATCGCTGCGCACGCGATCACCTCCGGTGCGCCGAAGCTCGAGGAGATCGTCGCGAAGGTCCGCGCCGCGCATCACATGCACGATGCGGCGAGCGGGATCGTGTTCGACAAGCACCGCCTCGACGCGGCATTCCGCTCCGAGGGCGTGGCGGTGGCCGACGTCAATGGCGACGGCAAGAAGGACATCGTCGCCGGCGCGCTGTGGTACGAGGCGCCGCGGTGGAAGCCGCGCGAGATCGCGACGCCGAAGAGGTTCGCTCCGGAGAAGGGCTACGCCGACAGCTTCTGCTGCTTCGCCGAGGACCTGAACCGCGACGGCGCGGTGGATCTGATCGTCGTCGACATGCCCGGCGCGCCGGTGCGCGTCTACGAGAATCCCGGTGCGGACAAGCTCGACGCGCACTGGCCGGTGCATCGCGCGTTCGGCAATTGCTCGAACGAGAGCCCCGCGTGGGCCGACGTCGACGGTGACGGTCAGCGCGAGCTCGTGTGCGGGTCCGACGGCGAGCGCATGGTGCGGTTCTCACCGGGAAAGAAGATCGGTGACGCGTGGACGGGGCGGCCGTTCTCCGGACCGAAAGCGGTCGGCGCGCAACGGTTCTATCACGGGCTCGGCATCGGCGACATGAACGGCGACGGCCGCAACGACATCATCGTCGCGCACGGCTGGTACGAGGCCCCGGAGAAGGAAACAGCCGGCGGCGACACGTGGAAGTTCCACGCGGTCTTCCCGCCCTCGTCGATCGCGGTGGGTGGGCGGCCGTCGGGCCACACGTGTGCTCACATGTACGCGCATGACTTCGACGGCGATGGCGACCAGGACGTGCTCGCGAGCTCGGCGCACAATTACGGCATCTGGTGGCTCGAGCGCAGTGGCGACCCGACCGACAAGGCGAGCTGGACAGCGCATGTGATCGACACGTCGTACTCGCAGCATCACTCGCTCGTCGTCGCCGACATCGACGAGGACGGCCTGCTCGACTTCGTCACCGGCAAGCGCTGGTACGCACACAACGGTCACGATCCCGGTGGCAAGCAGCCCGCGGTGCTGTGCTGGTGGGAGCTCGACCGCACCGCGCAGGGGCCGCGCTGGAAGCGGCACTGGATCGACTCGGACTCCGGCGTCGGCATCGAGTTCGAGGTCGTCGACATCAACGGTGACGGCCGACTCGACATCGCGGTCGCGAACAAGAAGGGCGTGTTCTGGTTCGAGCAGCGCCGGGTGGGGGACGCTGCCGGGAGGTAGGTTTCGCCACGCGCCCGCGGCTCCCGGAGCGGCGCCTCTCGCCCTGGACCGTACGTGCTAAGAGATCGTTCGCACGCTCGAGGATCTTCTGCAGACGCGTGGCTTCGAGGTTCTCTGAGTTCGGTACTGTGCAGCGGAAGCTCGAACGCACGGCGCTCCCTAATCCGGCATCGGCGCTTGCACGACGCGGAATCCGACGCCGAGTAGTCGGCCGAGGTCCGCCGAAAAACGGAGCGATCGGTACGCGGCGCGGCACTCGGGGAGGCTGTCTCGGAAGCGACCGCCCCGCGCGGGCTTCTGGAGCGCGTCGAGGTCGCCGACGGGATCGACGAGCTCGCCGTCTGGTACGGTGTCCGGCAAGCGGTCGAGGCAGAACTCGGCGACGTTGCCGTGCATGTCCCAGAGGCCCCACGCGTTCGGCGACTTGAGCGACACGGGCTTCGGCTTCGTGGCCGGATTGTCGCCGCTCCACCAGACGTACTCCTTCGCGCGGCAGCCGTCCGTCGGCCGGCGGGCAAGGCACGCGGCAGAGCCGCCGAACGAGAGCGGCTCGTCGGTGCCGGCGCGGCACGCGAATTCCCACTCCGCCTCGGTGGGAAGACGGTAGGGCCGACCGTCGATGGCGCTCAGCTTCTCGCAGAACGCGTTCGCCTCCCGCCAGGAGGGCCCGTTCACGGGACTGTCGAGGAGTTCGCGATGCAGCTTCGCGAACGCCTCCGTCCGTCCCATCACGGCCATGTACTGCCGGTTCGTCACTTCGGTGGCACCGATCCAGAACGGTCGCGTGATACGGACCTTCCTGCGCACCTCGTTCGCGCGTCGTTTCCGCTCGTCGTCCGGTGAGCCCATGGTGAAGACCCCCGGCTGGATGCGACGCAGGCGCATGCCGACGACGTTGACGACGACGTCGCCACTCGCTTCGAGATTCGAGACGGCTGGCGGCGTGCCGTAGACGTCGGCGTACTTCTTCGTGACCGAGATGAGGTATCCCTCCGGAACCTCCCATTTGCCGCCCCGCTTCTCGAGCTCATCGAGCGCCTCGCGCGCCAGGTCGCTGTACTCGAACTCCTCGTCGACGATGGCGTGGGGGCGCGGGGGCTTCTCGACATCGTCGCCTCTCGGGAGAGGCTTGTCGGTGGGATCTGGGTTGACCGGGCGACGCTTCTCCGCGTCGATCGCGGTGTCCGGTCCGGGCCCGGATTCGTTCGCCACGACGCGGGAGGCGCCGGCCGGTGTCGAAGGCGCCGGTGGGCCGGCGGGAGCGTCCTGGTCCGAACAACCGATGGGCAGTCCGAGAGCGGCCGTCACCGCCCACAGCGCTAGACGGACTGCCATCCGTGTCGTCCGCGCGAGCTCGTTGCGTCGCATCGTCAATACCCCCCGAACTCGTGCGCCGCGTCGTACATCGCCAGCACGTTCTCCGGCGGCACGTCGGCCTGGATGTTGTGCACGCTGTTGAACACGTATCCGCCGCCGGGGCGGAGCGCCTCGACGCTGCGCCTCACGTGCTCGCGGATCACCTCCGGCGTCGCGGTCGGCAGCACGTGCTGCGAGTCGATGCCGCCGCCCCAGAAGCACAGCTCATCGCCGAAGCGCGCCTTCAGTGACGCGGGCTCCATGTCACGAGCACTGATCTGCACCGGATTCAAGACGTCGATGCCGTTGTCGAGGAGATCGGGGATGTACTCCGTGACCGAGCCGCACGTGTGGTACCAGATCTTCGCCTCGGTGCGGCTCTTGATGTACTGGACGAGGCGCTTCTGGCGCGGCTTGACGACGTCGCGGTAGATCTGCGGCGCGAACAGCGGTCCATTCTGCCCCGCGAGGTCATCGCCGATCATGATCACGTCGACGACGTCGCCGACTTCGTCGAGGAAGACTCGGAACCAGTCGAGCCAGAACTCGAGCGTTCGGTCGATGATCGCCTCGAGGACCTCCTGCTCCTGGACCATGTCCATGAAGAGATTCTCGAGTCCGCGCATGTACCAGCAGATCTCGTAGACGACACCGGAGATGCCGCTGACGACCGCGTAGGGCGTTTCGCGCTTGAGCTCGAGGGCGCGGTCGCGCAGGCCGACGAAGCGGCCGGGGTCGTCTCCCTTCGGGAACGGGTACTGGCGAATCTCGTCGACGGACAGCCCGGCGAGCGGCGAATGCGATATGTCGTAGTAGCGCGGCGCCTCGTGCGGCATCGACCACGTGACGCCGAACTCGTCGGTGAAGTCGCTCCACTCTTTGCCGTCGCGCGTCGCCTCGACGGTTCTCCCGTCGAATCCCTCCGCCGCGCCGGCCCAGACGTAGCGCGTGTCGACTCGCAGCCGCTCGAGCACCTGCTCGGACGGCTGGGCCAGCTGCTGGACGAGGTCCATGATGACGATCTTCTCGTCGAGACCGAGGAGCTCGATCAGCTTTTCGTACGCGATCCGATGGATACCCGTTTGGTTGCCACCGAGGTCGATGGGCACGCGGTCCGGTTCGCGATGGGCGAGGGCGGTCAGGACTCGTTCTCGGGAGGTCAGCATGCGGGGTCGTCCTCTATGCGAGTGGAGGGCGCCATTCTGACACGATCGGGACCTTCGTGTCGCCAGGGTTGCGACGGCTCCGTCGCGTCGCCTCCCCTTTCTGGCGCGGAGTCGCGTCGCCGCGCACCGATCGGCTCCGACTCCGCGGGCATGGTCTGCCCATTTGAGGCGTTCGAGCTCCGACAACCTTCCCGGCCAGCCCATGCCGTGCTTGAATGGAGGATCAGTCTTCTATCGAGGAACACAAGAGATGAAGCGTTCGGTCCTGTTCGTCGTCGCCACCGCCCTCCTGTCGTTATTCGTGTTGCCCGCGGCCAGCGCGCAGACGTTCGAAGAACGACTCCAGGCCGTCGCTCCAACGGCTCTCGTTCGCGCGGCGCGCGAGCAGGGCGATGCGACGCGCGGCGCGATCGTCTTCTACCAGCCGCATGTCGGCTGCACGCGCTGCCACATCGCCGAGAAGGAGGACAACCGTCTCGGTCCGGATCTGACCAAGCTCCCGAAGGACGTCACGGACGTACAGCTTCTCGAGTCGGTCCTGTGGCCGTCGAAGGTCATCCGCGAGGGTTACGAGCCGGTCACGGTGCTGACGAAGACCGGCCTCGTGATCACCGGTGTGCTCGAATCTCAGGATGAGAGCAAGGTCGTCGTCCGAGACGCCGCGAAGGACTTCAAGACGGTCGAGTTCGCGCGCGCGGACTTGATCACCGTCGGGCACGGCGAGACTTCGATCATGCCCGGCGGCCAGGTGAACGTGCTGACGAGCCAGCAGCAGTTCCTCGACCTGCTGCTCTACCTGATCGAGATCCGCGAGGGCGGGCCCGATCGCGCTCGCGACCTCGAGCCGCCGCCGTCGCTCTACGCGGCGCGGCCTCTGCCGGAGTACGAGAGCCGCATCGACCACGCGGGCATGATCAAGGATCTCGACGGCGCCGCGGCCAAGCGCGGGCAGAAGATCTATGAACGCCTCTGCGTCAACTGTCACGGCACACACAGTGAACCGGGCTCGCTGCCGAACTCACGTCGCTTCGCGACCGAGCCGTTCAAGAACGGGCACGATCCGTACGCCCAGTATCAGACGCTGACGCGCGGCTTCGGAATGATGGTCGCGCAGACGTGGATGGTGCCGAAGCAGAAGTACGACGTGATCCACTACATCCGCGAGGCCTACCTCAAGCGCGACAATCCGTCGCAGTACTCCGAGGCCGACGCGGCGTACCTCGCCTCGTTGCCGACGGGCGACACGCGCGGTCCGGAGCCGTCGAACATCGTCCCGTGGACGCAGATGGACTACGGGCCGAACCAGATGATGACGCTCGAGGTCGGCCGCGACGCGAAGAACTTCGCGTACAAGGGCAACGCGATCCGGCTCGACGCCGGCCCGGGAGGTATCTCACGCGGTCGCTACTGGATGTTGTTCGACTACGACACCCTGCGCGTCGCTGCGGCCTGGAGCGGCGACGAGTTCTGCGATTGGAACAGCATCCACTTCAACGGTCGTCACGCGATCCACCCGCGCGTCGTCGGCACGGTCCACCTCGAAAATCCCACCGGCCCCGGGTGGGGGCGCCCGTCCGACGAGAGCTTCGAGGACATCCGGCTCGTCGGCCGCGACAACCGCATCTACGGCCCGCTGCCGCGCCGTTGGGCGCAGTACCGGGGCATGTACTACCACGGTCCGAACACGATCATCGAGTACACCGTCGGCGACACCCGGCTGCTCGAGATGCCGGGCGTGCTGACGTCGACGCTCGAGCCGGTGTTCACGCGCACGCTCGACATCGGCCCGCGTTCGCGCGATCTCGTGCTGCAGGTCGGGCACCGCAGCGAGCCCGGCGTGCAGCTGACCCGTCGTGCGGACGGCGCGGTGCTGTTCGGACCGCCCCTCGTCGACGAACCGGCGGCGCAGCAGATCGTCAAGGAGGGGCCTTCCGGACGCGTTCGGTTCAAGGGAGCGACGCGCGTCGAGGCGGAGGGGCTCGAGCTCCACCGCACCGACTTCACGGTCACCGCGCGGATCCGGACCAAGAAGGGCGGCACGATCCTCTCGTGCATGAACAAGACCGACGAGTGGCATCGGGACGGCATGACGTGGTTCGTCAGCGGCGGACGCCTGACGTACGACATCGGCGGGGTCGGCGCGTTGCGCGGTGGACGCCGTGTCGCTGACGGCAAGTGCCACTATGTGGCCGTCACGTGGCGCCAGCGTGACGGCGCCCTGCGCTTCTTCGTCGACGGTGAGCCTGACGATCGCACGGGGCGGCTCGAGCCCGAACGACAGCTGCAGAAGACGGTGGTGCGCGTCGGCGCCACGGCGGCCGACTTCCCGAAGCCGTCGTTCTTCAACGGCGACATCGCCGATGTCCGCGTCTTCGGTCGGATCCTGACGGACGACGAGGTCGCGACGACGGCTCGATCGAAGCCCGCGGTTCCCGAGGGGCTCCTCGCGCGTTGGGATCCGTCCGAGTCGGTGAACGGCGTCGTCACGGACCGAAGCGGCAACGAGCGCGACGGCACGGTCCGCACGGGCAAGCCGCGACCGGTCGAGCAGAAGGCCGAGGGCTGGCTCGTCGCCGGCACCGAGGGCGACGGGGGTGCGGTGAAGTGGCTCGCCGACGGCGGCGATCTGCGCTTGCGGATTCCGGCAGGCGACCAGCCGCTTCGCTTCACGCTGTGGTTCGCGACGGCCGAGAAGCACAGCGACGTCCAGCCTCTGGTCGAGACGATCGTCATCGACGACCCAGGTCCGAACCTCACGGCAAAGACGAAAGGCGGTCCGTCGCGTTGGCCGGACGTGCTGACGGCCGAAGCGACCATCGGACCGGACGACGATGCGTTCGCGCTCGACGTGCTGACGATGCCGGCCGCGAACCCGTGGTTCTGCCGCATGCGGCTGACGGGCTTCGACTTTCTGCCCGGCGGCGACCAGGCGATCGTCTGTGCGTGGGACGGCAGTGTGTGGCTCGTGAAGGGGCTCGCGAAGCTGCCGGAGACGAGGCCCGACGCCGAGGGCGAGCGCAAGGTCGAGATCTCGTGGCGGCGTATCGCGTCGGGCTTGTTCCAGCCGCTCGGGCTCAAGGTCGTCGACGGCAAGGTCTACGTCGCGTGCCGCGATCAGATCTGCGTGTTGCACGATCTCAACGGCGACGAGGAAGTCGACTGGTACGAGTGCTTCAACAACGATCATCAGGTCACCGATCACTTCCACGAGTTCGCGATGGGGCTGCAGGTGGACGACGATGGCAACTTCCTCTACGCGAAATCGGCGCGCCACGCGCTTCCGGCGTTGGTGCCGCACCACGGCACGCTGTTGCGCGTCAGCAAGGACGGTTTGAGGACGGAGATTCTCGCCAACGGCTTCCGCGCGGCGAACGGCACGTGCATCAATCCCGACGGCACGTACATCGTCACGGACCAGGAGGGCCACTGGACGCCGAAGAACCGCATCAACTACATCAAGGAAGGCGGCTTCTACGGCAATATGTACGGCTACCACGACGTCACCGACGAGGCGGACGACGCGATGGAACAGCCGCTGTGCTGGATCACCAACTCGTTCGACCGCTCGCCGGCCGAGCTGCTCTGGGTCACCAGCGATCGTTGGGCGCCGCTGAAGGGACAGCTCCTGAACCTGTCGTACGGCTACGGCATGGTCTACGTCGTCCCACACGAGAAGATCGACGGGCAAGCGCAGGGCGGCATGTGCGAGCTGCCGATCAAGCGTTCTCGCACCGGCATCATGCGCGGGCGGTTCCATCCGGACGATGGGCAGCTCTACACGTGCGGCATGTTCGCGTGGGCCGGCAGCCAGCAGAAGCCCGGCGGCTTCTACCGGCTGCGCTACACGGGCAAGCCGGTTCACCTGCCGGTCGATCTGAAGGCGTACAAGAAGGGCATCACGATCAAGTTCAGCGGCGACCTCGACCCCGAGTCGGCCGGCGACGCGAAGAACTACCGCGTCAAGATCTGGGGGTTGAAGCGGACGAAGAACTACGGCTCGCCGCACGTCAACGAGCGCGCGCTCGACGTCACCCGCGCGCGCGTCGAGGCCGATCGCCGGACCGTGCACCTGGAGATTCCGGACATCGAGACGACGTGGTGCATGGAGATCCGCTACAAGATCCGCTCGGCCGAGGGCAAGACGATCGACAGCAAGATCCACAACACGATCCACGTGCTGCCGGATCGTTGAAAGCGGCCGCGGGGCGAGGGAGAATCCGCGGGCCGGGCACTCGCAGCCCCGGCCGGCGAGCGCCGTCTTCGGCTTCGTCTATCTGCTGCTGGTGCAGTTCTGAGGCCAGGAGTCGGGAATCGGCCGGTTGACTCGGACGGGAGTTGCTGATATATCAGATATCAGCCCCCACGGAGACTCCGCATGGCCCCTCCCGACGTCGTCGTTCGCTCGCTGCGCGAGCAGGTGGTCGACTACCTCAAGCACCGTCTGCACGACGGCAGCCTGGTGCCGGGGGCCTTTCTCGACCTGAACGCGATCGCCGCGGAGATCGGGACCAGCCGCACGCCGCTGCGCGATGCGCTGCTCCGTCTCGAGTCCGAGGGGTTCGTCGAGATCCTGTCGCGCCGCGGTGTGCGAGTCGTGGGGGGGGCGCGCCGGGGGGGGCCCCC
>CAYMRB010000088.1:10013-26423 GCA_964392615.1 uncultured Planctomycetia bacterium
GTCGAGCTGACGCTCGGGCGGATCCGCGACATCTACGAGCTCGTCGGAGCGCTCGAGTCCACCGCGCTTCGCAACGTCGCGGCGCTCGTGACGCCGGCTGTCGTGAGCCGCATGCGACAGCTGTGCTGCGAGATGGACGAGGCGCTCGACGCGTCCGACGGCGGCGCCTTCTACGCGCGCAATCTCGAGTTTCACGACGCGTTCATCGAGCTCTCTCCAAACCGAGAGCTGCAGCGTACGGCGGGCACGTTGAGGCAGCGCCTCTATGACTTTCAGAGCAGCGCCGACTTCCTCGAGGAGTGGGAGCGCGAGTCGAACCGCGAGCACGAGCGGATCGTCGAGCTCCTGGAGGCGGGCGACATCCCGGCGGCAGCCGATGTGATCCGCGACGTGCACTGGTCGTTCGCGGTCCAGGAGCCGTACATCCGCCGGTACTACGTCATGCGAGCCGAGCTCCCCGCGAACGGGGGGAGGGGGTGACGATGCGCAGTGGCATCGTCTTCGACATCAAGAAGTACTCGATCCACGACGGCCCCGGGATCCGCACGACGGTATTCCTGCAGGGTTGCCCGTTGTCGTGCTCCTGGTGTCACAACCCCGAGAGCCAGACGTTCGCGCCGTTCGTGCAGTATCACGCCAAGAGGTGCATCGGCTGCGAGTCGTGCGTCGCCGTCTGCCCCGAGGATGCGCTGACGCTGACGAAAGACCACGGCATCCATACCGATCTCGACAAGTGCTGCCGTTGCGCGCAGTGCACCGAGGCCTGTCCGACGGAGGGGCGCGAGGTCGTGGGGAAGACGCGGACCGTCGACGACATCGTCGCAGCCGTCGAGAAGGACGTGCTGTTCTACGACGAGTCGGGCGGCGGCGTCACGTTCTCGGGTGGTGAGCCGCTGTCGCAGCCGGAGTTTCTGCTCGCGCTCCTGCACCGCTGTGGCGAGCTCGGCATCCACCGAGCCGTCGACACGTCGGGCTATGCGAGTCGCAAGGTTCTGCTGCGCGTCGCGTCCGATACGGACTTGTTCCTGTTCGATCTCAAGCAGATGGACTCGGAGCGGCACCGGCAGGTCACCGGGGTTCCCAACGAGCGCATTCTGGCGAACCTGCGCTTGTTGGCCGCGACCGGCGTCGAGATCCACGTGCGGATCCCGCTGATCCCGGGCGTCAACGACGACGATGACAACATCGACCGGACCGCGGCGTTCGTCGAATCCCTCGCGCGGGTTCGCAACGTCGCTGTTCTCCCGTTTCACGACTTCGCCAAGAGCAAACACGAGAAGTTCGGCATGCCGTGGAGACTGAACGGCAGCCCAGCGATCCCTGCCGAGCGGGTCGAGCGCATTCGATCGCGGATCGCGCGACACGGCCTGCAGGTGAAGATCGGAGGATAGACGCATGAACGAACGAATCACCCGACTGCGGGATGAGAGCTTCCGCGCCGAGCCGGCCGTCTCGACGGAGCGCGCCGAAATGATGACGCGCTTCTATCGCGAGAACGACGGCAAGCACTCGGTGCCGGTCTTGCGGGCGCTGTCGTTCAAGTACCTGTGCGAGCACAAGACGATCTGGATCGGCGAGGACGAGCTGATCGTCGGCGAGCGTGGACCGGCTCCGAAGGTCGTGCCGACGTTCCCCGAGCTGACGTGTCACACCGGAGAGGACTTCCGCACGCTGAACCAGCGCGAGCGGACGCGGTATCGCACCGACGAGCAGATGATCGACGTGTATGAGCGCGACGTCGCTCCGTACTGGCGCGGTCGGTGCATGCGGGATCGCGTGTTCCAGCACGTGCCGGAGACGTGGCAGGCGGCGTACGAGGCCGGCGTCTTCACCGAGTTCATGGAGCAGCGCGCTCCTGGCCACACGACGCTCGACGGCGAGATCTACCGCAAGGGGATGCTCGACTACAAGGCGCAGATCGCCGCTCGCGTCGCCGAACTCGACTACCTCGCCGATCCCGACGCGACGCGCAAGGCCGAGCAGCTCGAGGCGATGTCGATTTCGTGCGACGCGGCGATCATCTTCGCCGAGCGGCACGCGACGCTCGCCGAAGAGATGGCGGCCAGCGCGTCTGATCCCGTCCGCAAGAGCGAGCTCGAGCAGATCGCCAAGGTCTGTCGCCGCGTGCCGGCTCATGCGCCGCAGACGTTCTGGGAGGCGGTGCAGACGTATTGGTTCATCCACCTCGGTACGATTACCGAGCTCAACGGCTGGGACGCGATGAACCCCGGGCACATAGATCAGCACCTCCAGCCGTTCTACGTTCGCGACGTAGACGACGGCCTGCTCGACCGCGAGGGGGCGAAAGAGCTGCTGCAGTGTCTGTGGATCAAGTTCAACAATCACACCGCACCGCCGAAGGTCGGCGTGACCGCAAAGGAGAGCGGCACGTACAACGACTTCACGAATATCAACCTCGGCGGCTTGACGCGCGACGGGTCCGATGGCGTCAACGATCTCTCGTACCTGCTACTCGAGGTGGTCGACGAGATTCACCTGCTGCAGCCGCAGAGCAACGTCCAGATCAGCAGCAAGACGCCGGACCGGTTCCTCAAGGCAGCCTGTCGCGTGATCCGCAAGGGGTACGGCTATCCGGCCGTGTTCAACGCCGACGCGGTCGTCGCCGAGCAGGTGCGCGCCGGCAAGACCGTCGAGGATGCGCGGGAGGGCGGCACGAGCGGGTGCATCGAGACCGGCAGCTTCGGCAAGGAGGCGTACGTCCTGACGGGGTACCTCAACTCGCCGAAGATCTTCGAGGTCACGCTCAACAACGGCGTCGATCCGCTCACCGGCAAGCAGATAGGACCGGCGACCGGTGATCCGCGCGAGTTCACGACGTTCGACGAGCTCTACGACGCGTTCGAGAAGCAGCTCGCGTACTTCGTCGACATGAAGGTCGAGGTCAACCAGTACATCGAGTCGATGTTCGCCCGCTACGTGCCGGCGCCATTCCTTTCGGTCGTGATCCAGGACTGCATCGACAAGGGACGCGACTACTACGACGGCGGGCCACGCTACAACACGACCTACGTCCAGTGCTGCGGCATCGGGACGATCACGGACAGCATGTCCGCGATTCGCAGGCACGTGTTCGAGGACCGCAGCGTCGCGATGGGCGATCTTCTCGACGCCCTCCGGGCCAACTTCGACGGTGACGAAGTGCTCCGCCAGCGTCTCGTGAACAAGACGCCGAAGTTCGGCAACGACGACGATGAGGCCGACTCGCTGATGCAGCGGGTCTACGCGTCGCTCTTCGACACGATCGACGGTCGGCCGAACACGAAAGAAGGCGGCCGCTACCACCTGAACATGCTGTCGACGACGTGCCACGTGTACTTCGGCACGTGCGTCGGCGCGACACCCGATGGTCGCCTGTCCAAGCTGCCGATCTCCGACGGCACGTCACCGGCGCACGGGGCCGACCGCAACGGCCCGACGGCGGTGTGCAAGTCGCTCGGCAAGATGGATCAGGTCAAGTCGGGCGGCACACTGCTCAACCAGCGCTTTCTGCCGCAGGTGCTCGAGGGCGAGCAGAACATCGACAGCCTGGTTCGCCTGATCCGCACGTACTTCAAGCTCGGCGGCCACCACGTGCAGTTCAACGTCGTCGGCACCGAGACATTGCGTGCCGCCCAGGAGAGTCCGGACGAGTTTCGCGATTTGCTCGTGCGCGTCGCCGGTTACAGCGACTACTTCGTCGACATGGGCCGCGATCTGCAGGAAGAGGTCATCGCGCGGACGGCGCAGGAGACGTTCTGAACGCTCGCTTCTGCGCTCGGCGCGTCACTCGTCCGCCGCCGTCCAGTCTTGCGTGATCGCGATGCGCTGTCTCGAGGTCTGCTCGCCGGCTGCTGCTTCGGCCGGCGGCAGGACGAGCTTTTTGCCGTCCGACACCGACAGCTCGGCGTAGCAATTGAGATTGCCGCCCGCCTCGCCGCGGCGCAGGCCGTTGCGATTGGCGCCTCCGGTGTCCTGGACCTTCTCCTGCGACGCGTTGATACGGCGCACGAGCTCGAGCACGTCGTTCGCCGACGCGGGCTGCACCTCGGCGTCGTCCGAGCCGGCGCGGCGTGCGAGGTCGGCCTCGAGGGCCATCGTCTTCGCGAAGGAGTCGAGGTGTGCCGTCAGCAATCGGGGGTGCGCGAAGACCCTGACCGCCGCCGGCTTGCCGTCGATCGCATACGCGAATCCGACCGTGTGCTTGCCGCCTTCGCCGAGCGCTTCGAAGTGCTTGCGAAGCTGCACGGCGATCTCTTCGCGGTAGGCGGCCGTGTCTTCGTCTTCGAGCGTCGCGAGGAGCGTGCCGGTCTCCGGCGAATTGCCCGCGGCCGAGTTGTACATCGCGACATTCGACCAGACGAGTCCCTGGTCGTTCGAGTACTGCGCGCTCGAGCGCACGGCCTTGGCCGCGATCTGGCCCTTGCTGTGAAACACGCCGCCGGTCAATTCGCCAGCGCGATTCACGTTCCAACGCCCCTGCTCGATGCAGAACGCGTCGACCGGCACCGTCGTCTTGCCGCGGATCACGAAGTCCTTGCCGATCTGACGGTCCTGCTGGCCGCCCTTCACGACCGTACCTCCGCAGACGAGGATCGGCAGGTCCGAGCGGTTCTCGATGACGACCTTGCCGACGGTGGCGCCGCCGGTCTGCACGTGCTGGAGCGACCCCTGCGCGTCGTTCTGGTCGACGATGATCTGGCCGATGCTCTGCTCGATGACTTGCGCGCCGTTCGGCGCGGCGATGGGCGCGATGTCGTCCGGCAGCACGGCGTTCTGCGTCGCCGGCGAGGCCGAGCCGTCCTCGGCGCCGACCTCGCGCACGACCGCCAGGCCCTTCTTCTCGGCTTCCTGCAGCGTCAGGAACTCGCCGATCTCGAGCACCTCGTCGGCGAGCACCGGCCAGACGGTCAGGTTGCCGGAGGTGACAGGAGCGGTCAGAAAGCGCGTGTCATCGAGGCGCGCGACGCTATCTCCGGTGGGCTCCGGAGCGTCGATCGACGGCGCCGGAAGCCGTTTGGCGGGCTCCGACGTGCAGCCGGTCCAAAGGGCGCCGGCGACGAGAAGTAGCGCGAGGGCGCTTGCGGTGTGGCGAGTCATGTCCGTTCCTCCTGATCGGGTTTCCCTGAAGGGGCCGTGATCTCCCCCTACAAGACGTCCCCCGCCGGCCCGCCGCTCGCAACAAAACTCGCGTCAAACGCTTCATGGCACCGTCGATTCCCGACAGCACGCGTTGTCCTTTCAGAAGGCGTCACTTCGTCTGCGAGGCGATCATCGTCCCCCAAGACCGCCCACGCGGGAAGCGCCCCGTCCCTCGAACTTGACGTCCATCGAGGAGAAGATGAAGTCTCCAGGGCTCGTCCCCGGCAATTCGCCGAAGGAGATGGCCATGTGAGGGATCTCCGACACGATGTCGCCGCCCCCCGGATCCGGGAGCGAGTTCGCGAAGATCGGCGCGAGCCCGAGCGGATCGACGTCGTTGACGGATGGGCGTGACCCGGGAATCGAGCGGCACGAGCACGACGTCGGCAACTCGGACGAAGTCGAGCCACGGCGTGTCGACGCTGCGGTGCGCAGGAAGAAGCGACTCGAGCTCATACGACAAGGTGACGCGGCCGCCGCCGTTGACTGCGAGGTCGTAGCGTCCATCGCCTCGGGTCAGCGTGGTGCCGAGCTCCTCATGACCGTGGACGCTGACCGTGACGCCCGGCAGCGGCTCGCCGTCGCGGCCGAGCACGCGTCCGCGCAGCACGACGACGCGGTCTGGATCGATCGTTCCCGGTGCCACCGGCGTCTGGATCGCGTCCTCGCCAGAGTAGAGGAACTCGGGAACGGCGATGGCGGCAGCGCGCCTCCGGCGAATAGGTAGCTGAGCAGGACGATGCCGTCGGTGATATCGATGCCGCCGGTATCGTTGACGTCGGCGGCGTCCTCGCAATCGAGGACCTCTGGCGAGCCGAGGAAGAGGAATCCGAAGATCAGAACGGCGTCGGTGAGGTCACCTCTCTCTTGCCCTGTGTCGCGACAGCGCTATTGGCAGCCAGCGCTTTCGGTGCGTTCGGTGCATGGGGCAGCGCTCCGAAGTCCTCGCGTCATGCGGTCGAACCGCGGTCCTCGCGAGTTGCCGCGGGAGGGCAGTCCTTCGAGAGGGGCGGGATTCACGCCCTCGACCTGCCGTTCACCATCCTGCTGGTCGCGCCGGAAGTCAACTCATCGAGCGGCGTGCTGCCGCCGCCCGGCTTGACCAGCGTTCGTGGTGAACCTTCGCGGCATCGTAGCGCGTACGCGCCCCGAGGGTCTCGCCGGGCCAGCCGAGAGACACCATGCACATCGGGATCACGTTGGACGGCAGATCGAGGACCTTTCGGATGCGCGCGATCCGATCGTCTCCCGGATGGACGCCGAGCCAGACGCCGCCCAAGCCGAAGACGTTCGCCGCAAGCAGCAGGTTCTGCGTCGCCGCGCTGCAGTCTTGCAGCAGGTACGACAGCTGGCCGTCGTCCGCAGCGTCGATGTCGCCGCAGACGGCGATGGCGGCTCCAGCTTCGGCGATCATCGTTCCGTGGGGCAGGACTGCGGCGAGCGCGTCGCGCGTCTCTCTTTCTCGCGCGACGACGAAGCGCCACGGATCGGTGCAGCACGCCGACGGCGCAGCCATCGCGGCCTCGAGCAGATCCTCCAGCAGCTCCTTGGCGATCGGCCGGTCTTCGTAGACTCGAACGCTGCGGCGAGAGAAGATGAAGTCGAGCTTGGGGTTCATGGTGACCTCGGTTGAGTTGCGAGCTCCTCCACTTCGTTTCGAACGGCGAGTATGGCACGGAATCTCTTCGAACAGCCACCGTCTGCTTCCAGGCAAGCGGCTGGCCCGTCCGTCAACGGCGGCTGTGTCGGTCGTCGGTCGAGTCCAGGTCGTGGGAGTGAGCGATACCGGCAGTGGAGACCAGATGAAATCGAAGAGTAGGCCACACATGCGATCTCTGTTCCTGTGCCTCGCCCTGTTCTCGTGGTCGGCCGCGCGTGCCGAGGAGCCGCTGTTCAACCTGCAGGAGATCCTCGACGCGAGCACGCTCGACGTCGAGGTGCTCCAGGAGTGGCACACGGTCGATGGGTCGGTTCCGACGCGACAGAAGCTCATCGACATCCGAGTGGGGGAGTTGTGGCCGGAGCAGGACTATCGCGTGCCGGTCCGCATGGTCGTTCCCTCCGGTAGCAAGGCCAAGGGCTTCCATCTGACCGGCGGGCACAGGCTCGAGGGAATCCGGCGAGACGTGCGGCCCAGAGGGATCGACGCCGAGCTGCTCGCGGGCGGCGTCGGGTTGGTGCACACCATCGTCCAGACACCGGACTCCTGGGGGAAAGCCGAGCTGGGCCGTGCGATGCACGAGCGCTTCATCGCGACGTTGAACCCGCACTATTCCATTCAGTACTGGGCCTGGCCCGCCACGCTGATGCGTGCCGCCACCGCGGCATTCGCCGAGACCGAGCACTTCGCGACCGGCAAGGTGGCGCTGTCCGGAGGGTCGAAGAACGGCGCGTCGCCGTCGGTCGCGATCATCCATGACAAGCGCATGACCGCACTACATGCAGCCGTCTCGCCGCCGTGGGACTCGCCGCTTCGGCTGTGCGATCGCGACGCGTGGCGTGAGCTCGACGCCTTCAACAAGCGCGACGGCGTCAGGAGGCCGCATCACTTCCTGGGCGGGACGTTTGGCCCGATCTACAACCACGCCGCCTTGGCCGCCGGGCACGACTGGCCCGATCTGCAGCGGCTGGCCACGGGGCTCGCAGACGACATCTTCGTGTCCAGGAATCTCCCGGCATTGAAGGCGCGTGGCGTCGACCTGCTGTTTCATCCCGGGACGCACGACTTCGTTGCCTTCGACCTCGCGTGGGGCGGGGCGCACTATCCACAGATTCCGGTCTACCTGCGGGCGAACTCCGGGCACGGCAAGAGGAGGGAGCGCGGCCAGGCCGAGGAACGGGAGCAGAACAAGGCGGCGTTCCTATTGGGCCACTTCTTCACCGGCGTGAGTCCGCTGCTCGAGCCGCCGACCGTCGCGACGCGACGAACGGGCGGCAAGCTATCGATTACCGTGACGTTCCCCGTGGGATCCGAGGCCGAGAGCGGCCGCATCTGGTGGATGTACGATCGCGGTCCCGATGGCAGCGTCGCGTACATCCGCGATCCGTTCCCTGCCGATCAATGGAAGGACATGAAGCTCGACGCGAAGAGGAAGGCTTGGACCGTGGAGATCGAGCTCGACACAGGCGCATCGCGCATCGACTTCTTCAGCAACCACCGCAAGACCGTGAGGTATGGGAATCGGCCCTACGAGACGTATCTCTCGTGCCCCTACACGCGGGTGGCGCTCGGGAAGAAGTAGCGCTAGCGCGTCGTGCTCGGCGAGTGTCGGACACCGCGAACTCCGCGCGGATCCAATCGAGCCGCAGCGTGAGCTCGAGGGAGTCCGGCGTGACCTCCTGAAACGCGATGACTGACAGCTCTGATACCCTGCACGCAGGCGTCGGCTGCACGATCGCGGGCCGACTCAGCTGGAGGGTGACGATGGCGACAGAAACCGACGTGTGGCGTTTCGATCGCGAAAGGCGCGGGCTGACAGGAGGGCTCACACGGGTCTGCGCCAATACGTCACGCTGCGCAGCAGCCACTCCGCCGGTCCGATCCGGAAGAACCGCAGCCACGCGGTCGCCACGATGAGCAACGACGCCGCGACGACGAACACGAGGCCCCAGAGCTCGACGCGGCTCATCGTGCCGAAGAGCCCGAGTCCCCAGCGCTGAAACACGCCGAAGAGGATGAGCGACTCGAGGAGGTAACAGCTCAGCGCCGTGCGGCCGACGGCCTCGAAGGGGCGCGCCCAGCGACCGGGTTCCCTCTGCGCGAAGAGCCAGCCGATCGCGCCGACATAGGCGAACGCGAGGCCGAGGCTGCCCGTGTACTGCGCGAGCTCCGTCCCGGCGTAGATCGCGATCGACCCGCCCTGGCTCGCCAGCAGCACATTCGCCAGAATCTGGACCGGCAGGCCGAGCAGCAGTCCCCACTTCACGAGCGCGCCGAACCGCGCTCTGGCGTCGGGATGGTCGGAGCGCAGAAACCAATCGCACTTCGCGAGCGCCATTCCGATCAGGAACAGGCCGCCGATTCGCCACGAGAAGTAGAACGCGATGAAGACGACGGCGACAACCCACACCGCGAACCGCATCGCCAACCCGTGTCCGAACGATCCCTCGCGGTAAACGACGGTCTCGAGCGGCGGCTCGAAGCTCCATATTTTCGCGAAGAACTCGTCGAAGTCGCCGTGGACGAGGGCGCGGGCATCGTCGACCGTCAGCGAGCCGAGCCCGCGCAGCTCGCGGCAGAACCAGGTCTCGAACTCCGCATACTCCTCCACTCCCGACACCGACAGCACGGTCAGCAGGAGGACGAGTCCACCCATGAAGAGCACGGGGATAGCGAACAGCGAGCCGCCAATCCACGCGAGCGCGCGAGCACCGAGCCCCGCAAGCAAGAAGAGGACGAGCCCGCCGACGGCGTACGAAAACAGGATGTCGCCGGGCCAGAGGAGGAGGCCGTGCGCGACGCCGACGACGCCGAGGACGGCGAAGCGGCGCAGCATTCGACCGGCGAACGAGTGCCCCGCGGCCTCGGCGCTTCGCCGCATCACGACGATGCCGACGCCGAAGAGCAGCGAGAAGATCGAGATGAACTTGTAGTCGACCGCGAACCGGGTCGCGTGGATGGCGATCTGCTCGCCGATTGCCGCCGCCGCCGGGATGCCGCCCTCGACCGTCGCCAGCGGCCACGCGAAGTACGGGATATTCGCGGGGAGAATCCCGAGGATCGCGATGCCGCGCAGAACGTCGATGTGGCGGCTGCGTTTCACGGTGTGGCTGTCTTGATCTCGACGACCGCGATGGCCAATGCTGGAAGCTCGACGCGGATCGGGGCCGTAGCGGCGTGCTTGCCGACGAGTTGCTGCGTGTGGCCGAAGACGCTGCGCACCTCGAACGACGTCGCACGGTCCACCGTCGGCACGTCGAGGAGATCTGCGAGGGTGCCCTCGATGCTGCGGCTCTCGGCGCTCGGGTTGCGAAGCGCGAGCGTGCCGTTTCTGGCGTCATACGCGGCGAAGCCGTAGGCCTCGCCGCGGCCGGGATCGCCGCCGACCATGTGGCTCCAGCGGAAGAGCTGCTCGTGGCGTTTCGCCCAGTGGGAGACCCGCGCCAGCATCTTCCAGCGGTCGAGCGTCAGGTCGTCGCCGCGCACGTACCAATCGTGATGCAGCGACGTGCGCGCGGCGAGCCACCACGCGCCGCGCTCGAACACCTCGTCGCTATTGCCGGCGATGCGGCCGTGGACGATGTCGAACGTGACGAATGCGGAGACCGGCATGTCCGTCGTCCGGTGACGTTGGAGGCAGATGTCGAGAAATGTGTTGTGACGGTCGAACGGCGCGCCGACGCCCGCATGGAAGTCGTCGCGACCACCGCGCCACACGAAGTCCGCGTGCAACAACCAGAACGGCGACGGGCTCGACCCCGACGTGTAGCCGATCAGCAGATCCGGGCGGCCGCGGCGCCAGGCATCGAAGACGCCGATGAGCGCGTCCATCTGCTCGATCGCGGCTCCCGGGCCGACCGCGTGACCGTGATCGGCCACGGCGCAGTCCGGCCAGAAGCCGTCGACCTTGATGTAGTCCATGCCGCGCGCGGCCCACTGCGCGAAGCTCTCCTCGACGTGGCGACGGTACCGCGGACCGACGAGGCACAGTCGGTCGCGTTGGATCTCGTAGCCGACCTCGCGAGCGTACGCGACGCGCTTCGGCCGATACGCGTAGCCGCCGATCGGCCCGAACCAGAGCGAGATGTCCATCGACGCCGGTCGCGCGGCGTCCTGCAGCGCCTTCCAGCCGCCGGGGAAGCGCTCGCGGTGCAGGCGGCCCCAGATGCCGACGTCCTTGTTCCAGTCGAAGTCCCAACCGTCGTCGAGCGTGAACGAGTCGATCGGCACGCCGCTGGCGATCTTCGCCTGCGCGACGGTCGCCACGAGTGCGAGCGGGTTCGACTTGTCCTTGAAGTACCAGTCATTGACGTAGAAGACCATGCGCGCCCTGACCGCACGCATCGCGTCGACCGCCCCCAGGAACGCGCGGCGGGCCGCGCCGGATCGGGCGACGCCGATCAGGAGCTGCGGCGTGCGTGTGCGCGTCGTCTTGCCTTCCTCGTCACGGTGGCTGGCCGGTGCGACACGACACGGCATACGGCACGCGATCTTGCCTTCGGCCGCGAAGTTCTCGGCTCCGGGATGTGCGATCGCGACGAACCCATCGGCGATGTAGACGGCCTGCCCACAGCCGCTCGGATAGCCGAGGGTCGGGACGACGCCACCGGCCGCCGCGGGCCCCTTCGCATCGACGCACGGCCACGCGGCCAAGCGCACCGCGACGATGCGGCGGTCGTTCGCAGCGGGGTCGCGAGCGTCACGGATCTCGAGCCAGCGCGTCGCCCACCACTGGGCAGCGTCGAGACGCGTTACGCAGCGGACCTCCAGGCCGTCAGCCGCGAAGTCGAGAACGAGCTGGCGAATCGTCGGGCTCACGGTCACCCGCGACACCGATCTCAGCGCGAGGTCGCGGTCGCGAACCAGCTTGCCGTCGGCGAGCTCGAGCGCGAACGTGTCGCCGGCGAGCTGAAGCGCGTCGCCGGTGAGTCGGTTCTCGAGTCGCGCAACTCGATCTTGCAGGGCCGCGGGTCGATCGGCGGCCGGCATCACGAGGCGCAGATGCTCGTTGGCTATGGAGGCTGAGTCACGATCGATGCGCACGTCGACCGGATGCCCGGCGGCATGCAGCACGCACGTCAGACAACACACGAGGAACGCTGCGAGCAGTCGGCGATCGATCGGCATGGCGATACCGGTAGCCTCGGCAGGTGGGAGTCGAATCAGTAGCGGCCGTACTCCAGGCCCGCCTCGATGAACGCATCGTAGTTCTCTTCGGTGCGCGGCGAGAGCGGGATGTTGATCGGCGACGCGGTCGGCATCAGCACGAAGCCGCCGCCATCCTTCGCCTGGCGCAGAATGCGGCGGACTTCGGCCCGTACTTCGTCCGGCGTTCCGGCTTCGAGGACTTTGACCTCGATGTTCCCCCAGACCGAGACGCCGCGCTCCGCACAACGGCGCTTGACCTCGTCGATCTCGATGTCGCCATCCGGCGGCGGCTCGCACGGATCGATCCCGTCGCAGCCCGTCGCGAGGATCATGTCGAGGACTCGAGCGATGTTGCCGTGGCAGTGCAGGCGCACCTTGCCGCCACGCGCGTGGATCGTTTCGGTCATCTTCGTCACGTGAGGGAGCATGAATCGCTCGAACATCGCCGGCGGCAGGTGCGGCGGTGTCATGTACTCGGGGCCGCAGATGCGGTAGACGTCGACGATGCAGCAGTCGAGCTGGCGGCGCAGGTTCTCCATGACCCGCTCCGCGACGACCTCGACGGTGCGGGCGAAGTGCTCGGTCTCCTCGAAGGCCCACAGCAGATAGCTCTCGAACGACATGAGCTCGGCTGCGAGGTAGGCCGGATCACCGAGCGAGGCCATCACGAGGCCGCGGTCGCCGAGCTCGTCGTGTACGCGCGGCAGATCCGATGCGTCGTAGCTGCCGGGCTCGTACGGCACGCTGAGGGCGCGGTCGACGTCGTCGAGGCTCTTGCAGAAGTGCTCGAGCGTCCACGTCGTGTGGATGAGCGAATCGGTCATCGTCACGGATCGCAGATCGCCGGCGGGCGTGTGGACGACGCGCGTCGTCGTCGTTTCGGTACCGTGCGTCTCCTCGTGGACGTCGACCTCCACGGGGTAGTCGGAGCACAGGAAGCGCTCGGTGGCGATGTACTTGTCGGTGACCGGCGCGGGATCCCAGTTCGTGATGCAATCGGTCGAGGAGCGAATCCGCTCCATCAGCGACGCATAACTCGGCTGCAGGTTGTACCAGTCCTTGCTGTCACACCCGGCGAGCTCGTAGGTGTTGATCGGCACGCGGTCGGGCGTGCCGCACTCGAGCGCGGTCAGCAGGCGTCGGCGGCCGGTCCACTTATCGTCGGATGAAGCTTCGGGCATGTTTTTCTCGTGTTCGTTTTGCTGCCGAGTCTCGCGCAAGCACGGCGAGACGGTCAAGGGCTGTCGCGAAGGAAGAAGAACGCAGGCAGGCGGGGACATCACCGGTTGCCGACGTCCTCGTCCCACTTCCGTCCCTCCAGCGCCCAAAGCGCCCACACGCATTTCGCGATGAGGTAGTAGTCGCCGCGACACCACTCGACGTCGACGAAGCTCGAGATCTGCCGCGCATCGAGCCACTCGACGAAGACCGCGGCGTCGAACAACGCGCGCGAGAAGTGCGGTGGGCTCGTGTAGTTCTCGCCGCCGATGAGCCGCGGTCCGAACGCGACGTGCCACGCGTTGCGGGCCTCGCGAAAGGCGGCGAGTCGCCGTACCGCGACGCCGTCGGTCAGCTCGCGAAGCGCGAATCCGACGCACGGCGCGAGGTCGATCCAGCGCGCGAGCTTCGCGGCGTGGAGCGAGTGCGATGCCGACGTCTTCGATGCTTCGAGCAGGCGTGGATTGACGCGTTCGAGGTTGATCCGCAGCGCGAGCATCTGGACCGCGCGGCTCAGCGCTCGCGACTCGGTCGTTTTGTCGCCTGCCCCTCGCGCGAGCCGCAGGCAGCCGATAACGCCGGCGAGGTCGCCGTTGAGCTGCTCTGCCTCGTCGCGTTCGTGATGCCTCCGAATGTCGAATCGGTAGTCGTTCGCGAGGATCGGCTCCATGCGCGAGCGGATGGTTCGCCAGCGCGCGGGCGTCAGCTCGTCGCCACCGCCTGCCCAGTGCGTCCACGCCCAGAGCGCGTAGACGCCGAACGCGTTGGTGGCTCGCGCGCGGCCGTCGGATCGCAGGTGATCCGGCACGGCGTACGATTCCCGCGGACGCCCAGCGCGGTGCTCGAAGCCGTCGACCTCCCACGGCGGTCGAGCGGTGAGTTGCCGGCGCAGGAAGTCACGGACGCGCGTCGCGGTCTTGTCCGGGAGAACGGGAACGGCCAGCGACAGCGCCCAGAACATCTCGTCCGGGTGGCCGAAGCAGCTCTCGTGGCCGCTGATGCCGAGTGTCATGTGGAACGAGCGGAAGGGAAACCCGTCGAGGAAGTCGCGCACGTGGCGATCGAGCTTCGCGCGGATGCGAGCGGCCTCCGGGCAATCACCGGCGGGGCGCTCGAGACGGGGAGCGCGCCACAGAAGCGCCCGCACGGCGTCGGCGTCGAGCGAAATCGGCGGCGCGACGGCAGACTGACGACTCGAGTCGACGACGTTCTGGCCGCGCGTCGTCGGGGAAGCTGCGAGCGCAGTGACGCAGAGGGCGAAGATCCGAAGCCGGGCGATGGTGCCATGCGTCCTCATCGGCTCGGCTCCTCCGCCGGCTCGAAGCACAGCACCTGCGAGCCGACGTGGAAGTACACGCGCCCCGCCGCGACCGACGCGATCGACTTGCAGGGGCCGTGCCACTCGTTGACGATACCGAACGGTTCGCCGGCCGCCGCCGCGTTTCTGCGACCCTCCGCGCCCCAACCGAACCTCCCCGGTCCCCAGAAACCGCCGTACGTGTCGCGCTTGCCGAACAGCTTGCGGCACAGGCCGGTCTCGAGGTTCATCGCGCCGATCGAGCTCTGGTGGTGCGAGAACACGTGCATCGCGGACATCGACAGCGACTGCGCCTCGTCGCCGATCGCCCAGAAGCAACCCCACGGCATGTCCCGCCGGCCGGCGCCGCGACCCGGCTCGCGCGCTTTGTATCCGTGCGCCACGAGATCGACGCGGCCCGTCGCGAGATCGAGCTTGCCGAGCCCGGTGTACGGACGCACCTCGCCGCCGCCGTCCCACGCGCCGTACGCCGAGCGCACCCAGAGCATGATCTCGCCGGATCCCGGGCGATAGCACGGCGGGGTCGGCGGGTTGTGGAGGCCGCACGTGTACGCGACCGGCGCCTTCCACGGCTCGCGGCCGTCGGCGACGCGGAACGCCCAGAACGTCTGGTCGGACGGCGTCGACTCGAGATGGCGGAGAAACGCGCGCTGCTCTCGTCGCAGGGCTTCTTCGTCGTACGCCAGATAGCGCGGATCGTCGCGCAGCGTCGCGGGTTTCCCGGATCGTCGCTCGACGCCGGCGGTCGCGAGAAACAGCACCTGATGGCGATCGAGCACGTCGTGGAAGCCATCGACCGGGTTCGTCGTGAAGAGCGCGATGCCGGCGGCGATCGTCGGGAAGTGATCGCGCACGCTGAGGCCGTGCATCTTGCGCGACCGCCACACGGCTCGGCCGGTCTCGATGTCGAGCGCATACGCGTGCATGTCCTCGGACGCGAACAGGACGCGGCGCCCGTCGTCCGAGATCGACGCGGTGCCGAGGATCCGATCTCCCGTGCGATACCTCCACGCAGGCCAGCCGGTCTGCGCGTCAACCGCGTAGAAGAACCCGTCGCGCGCGCCGATCAGGACGCGGCCGGCGAAGACGACCGGCGACGCCCAGAAGCCCTCCGGGGCGTCGAAACGCCACAGCTCCCGTCCCGTGCGCGCGTCGAGAGCGCGAAGGTCGCGACCCATCGACGCGACGACGAGCCGGTCGCCGTCGAGCATCGGCGAGTGCAGCACCGGGCCCGAGCATCGGAAAATCCAGCGCTTCTCGCCGGTCGCCGCGTCCCACGCGTACACGTTACCGGCGTACGTACCGAGGTAGGCGCAGCCGCGTCCGACGATGATCTCGGCGCGCGTACCTGTCAGCTCGCGATGGAGGTCCTTGCGCCACGCCAAGCGCAGCGAGCCGCTCGGAAATCGCGGGTAGTACCCCGAGCGGCGCAGGTCGCCGTGCAGCGTCGGCCAGCTCGCGCCGTCGTTACGAGGCGGCGGGTCCGCTCGCGCGACACACGGGAGCAGCGGCGCGCAGCAGATCATCAGCAGGCGAATCGACGCGAGGAGGCGGCGGTTCATGGTGCGATCCAGAAACGTCCCGGAACGCTACCACACTACCACGAACCGACGGCGCCCGATCAGCTCTCGACGACGATTGCGGGAGCGCCCGCTTCGACTTCGGCGATCTTCGCCGCCCACGGCACGCCGGCCGCGTGCAGGTCGCGCACCAGGTCGTCGGCGCGCTCGCTCGCGACGGAGATCAGCAGGCCGCCCGACGTCTGCGGGTCGAACAGGATCTCCTGCTGAAACGCGTTCAGAGCGGCGGCGACCTCGACGCGGTCGCCGCAGTTGTTGCGGTTGCCGACGTTCGAGCCCGTCGTCACGCCAGACGCGTACATGTCGAGGGCACCTTCGTAGAGTGGCAGCGCGGCGAACGACATGCG
>CAYMRB010000089.1:0-26284 GCA_964392615.1 uncultured Planctomycetia bacterium
ATGGCACGCAGCGACGCGGCGTGCTCGATCGGCTGGTGCGTCGGGCCGTCCTCGCCCACGAAGATGCTGTCGTGCGTCCAGACGAAGACCACCGGCTGCTTCATCAGCGCGGCGAGCCGCACGCTCCCGCGCATGTAGTCGCTGAAGACGAGGAACGTGCCGCCGTACGGACGCAGACCGCCGTGCAGGGCCATGCCGTTCATCAACGCCCCCATCGCGTGCTCGCGCACGCCGAAGTGCAGATTGCGCGCGCTCATGTCATCGCGGCTGACGGAGCCACCATCGGCGATGAACGTATTGTTCGACGGCGCGAGGTCGGCCGAGCCGCCGACGAGCTCGGGGACGGTCGACGCGATCGCGTTGATGACCTTGCCCGAAGCGGCGCGGGTCGCGATCGGCTTGTCGTCGCTCGAGAACACGGGCAGCGCGTCGCGCCAATTGTTCGGCAGATCGCCCTTCTGCGTGCGCAGGAACTCCGCCGCGAGTTCGGAGTTCTTCGCCTGGTAGTCGGCGAACAGCTCGTCCCACGCGGCGTTCTTCGCGGTGCCGGCCTCGGCCGCAGCGTTGAAGAGAGGCTTGACCGCGTCGGGAACCGTGAACGGCGGGAAGTCCCAGCCGAGGCTTTCCTTCATCGCGGCGATCTCATCGTCGCCGAGTGGTGCGCCGTGCACGCCGTGCGTGCCGGCCTTGTTCGGCGCGCCGTAGCCGATCGTCGTCTTGCCGACGATGATGCTCGGCCTGTCGGTCTCCGCTCGCGCCGCCTCGAGCGCTGCCGCGACGGCGCAGTGGTCCTGGCCGTTGACCTCCTGGACGTGCCAGCCGTACGCCTCGAAGCGCCGGACTGCATCCTCGCTGTAAGTGAGCGAGGTCTTGCCCTCGATCGTGATCTCGTTGTCGTCGTAGAAGTAGATCAGCTTGCCGAGCCCGAGGTGACCGGCGATCGACGCCGCCTCGTGGGAGATACCCTCCATCAGCTCGCCGTCGCTGACGATCGCATACGTGTAGTGATCGACGATCGCGTGCTCCGCCGTGTTGTAGCGTGCCGCGAGCAGCTGCTCGGCGAGCGCCATACCGACGGCCGTCGCGAATCCGGCGCCGAGGGGGCCGGCCGTCATCTCGACACCGGGTGTATCGCCATATTCGGGGTGACCGGGCGTTTTCGATTCCCACTGGCGGAAATTGCGCAGCTCCTCGATCGGCAGGTCGTAGCCGCAGAGGTGGAGCATGGAATAGATCAGCATGGATCCGTGCCCGGCCGAGAGCACGAAGCGGTCGCGGTTCGGCCAGTCCGGATTCTGCGGATTGAACGCGAGCGCTTTCGTGAACAGCGCGTACGCGGCGTCCGCGCAGCCCATCGGCAGGCCGGGGTGGCCGCTCTTGGCGGCTTGTACGCCCTCGGCGGAGAGGATACGGATCGTGTGGATTGCGAGCTCTTCGAGCTTCGCCGGGTCGGTCGTGTTCTCGGGCATTCCTCGTACCTCCTGGGGGCGAACGCCGACGTGCATCCGCCCGGCTGAAACTACGTCCAACTGCCCGCGTCGGGGCCATTGGCCCCCTCTCGCCGAAGCCCGGCATGCTACGAACTCGCGCGGGCGGGGTGCAACGGAAATCGGGCTGGCAGGGGCTAGAGAGGAGAAGAGGGGTCTTTCTTTGTCTTTCCTCCTCCGGTGGATTGCCGGGCATGGGGCTTGCTGTCGCCGCCCACCGTTTACAACCCCCGAAGGTCCGGTAAAATCGAGATTTACCGCCGGCCCACCCGCCGATTCCCCGTTTCCACCTGCGAGATTCCCGATGCCCCTCGATCGCCCCGCGCGCACAGCGGCGTGGCGCGGCTTCCTCGCCGCTCTCGCCGTCGCGCTTTTCGCAACTGTCCGCGCGCCGTGCGCCGACGGCACGATCGCCGTTGTCGGCGGCGCCGTGCACACGGGTGAGGGGTCGGTCATCGAGGACGGTGTCGTCGTCGTTCGCGACGGCGCGATCGCCGCGATCGGGAAGCGCGGCGAGGTCGACGTCCCGGCGGGTATCGAGCGCGTCGACGCAGCCGGCCTGCAGGTCGCGCCGGGCTTCGTGTCCCTGCGCGGGCAGCTACTCGTCTCGGAGTCGGATCTCCGCCCGTTCGGCGACGCCGCTTCGCTGCCGATCGCCGACGCGATCGATCCGTTCGCGCCGGACTGGCAGGGCGTGCGTGACGCCGGTGTCACGACGGTCGCGATCACCGGTCCGCTGGCGGGGAACGTCACGGGGCCAGGTGCGGTGCTCCACCTGCGTCACGACGCCTCGCGGTCGACCTCCGCCGATCCGTTCGGCGGTTTGCTTCTCGCGCGCGAGTCGCATGTCGTCATCGCGCTCGGCGTGTCGAGCGGCGGCGCCTCGACGAGCGCGGCCCGATTGAGCCAGTACACGCGCGTTCGCGGCCTGTTGCGGTCGGCGCGCGACTACGCGGAGTCGTGGAAGAAGTACCGCGAGGCCGTCGAGAAGTACAACAAGGCGGCGAACGAATACAACGAGGCGAAGAGCGCGAAGGACAGTGGCGCGAAGAAGGGCGAGGAGGGCGAGGAGGGCGACAAGAAAGCCCCGAAGCGCCCGACCGCGCCGAAGCCGCCGTCCTTCCGGCTCGCGAGCGAGATGCTCGCTCGCGCGCTCGCTGGGGAAGTCCCGG
Organism: uncultured Planctomycetia bacterium; assembly: GCA_964392615.1. Classification (GTDB taxonomy): domain Bacteria; phylum Planctomycetota; class UBA8108; order UBA8108; family UBA8108; genus CAYMRB01. The sequence continues at coordinate 2,660 of CAYMRB010000089.1, forward strand.
TCCTCGTCGAAGCGCACCGCGCCGACGGCATCGGCTATGCGCGGCGGCTGCGCGACGAGTTCGGCCTGCGCATGGCGATCGTCGGCGGCACGCGCGCAGCGGCTGTCGGTGCGGACCTCGCGGAGGATGGCATTCCGGTCGCGGTCGCGCCGGTTCTCGCGACGCGAGAGGCTCTCGAGTACCGCGGTCACGACGAACGCACACCGCGGCGCTTGATCGACGCGAAGGCCGCGGTAGCGATCGCGACGGGCGAGACATCGGCGGAGGCGATCGCTCAGCTGCGTCTCGAAGCGTGTGTTGCCGTTCGCGGCGGGCTCGATCCGGCGACCGCATTACGCGCGATCACGCTCGAGCCGGCGAAGATTCTCGGCATCGACGATCGTGTGGGAACGATCGCGATCGGCAAGCGGGGCGATCTCGTGCTGCTGGACGGAGCGCCGGTCGATGCGCGGAGCCGTGTCGTGCAGGTGATCGTCGCGGGCGTGCCGGGCGCGCGTCGAGAGAACGCGCCGCGACGCGTGCTCGGCGCCGCGAAGGTCGCGGCCGAGTCCGGACCGCCCGAGCCGCTCGCGCTCGGCGCAGTCGACGTGCGCGTGCTGACGCGAGCCCGCGTCGTCACGATGTCGCCGGACGGCCGCAAAGTCGAGATCATCGACAACGCCAGCTTGCTCGTGCGCGACGGCAAGATCGCTCGCGTCGTCGCCGGCGAGCTCGACGTGCCCGTTCCGGACGGCAGCGTCGTCGACGATCTCGGCGGCGCCTGGGTGCTGCCGGGCTTCATCGACGCGCACTCGCACGCCGCGCTCGCGGGTGACCTCGACGATCTGTCGTCGGCGTTCACCGCCGACTTCCGCGTCCTCGACGGTTTCGATCCCTGGAGCGAGGACGTCGTCGCCCTGCTGCGTCGCGGAGTGACCTCGATCGCGTTGAGCCCGGGGCGCAGCAACGTCGTCAGTGGTGAGGTCAGCTTGCTGAAGCTCTCGCCGGGGCGCGTGCCGATGCGCGTCGTTGCGCGCCGCGCCGCGTTCAAGACCTCGCTCGTTCCGGTTCTGGACGCGCCGCGCTATCCGACCGCGCCCAGCGGGGCAGTCGAATCGCTCGATCGCTGGATCGGCGACTTGGACGATGCGATGCGTGAGACGCCCCTCCTCGTGTACTTCCAGTGGCGCAGCCAGGCGGAGCGGTTGCTCGAGACGACGCGTCGCCTCGGTGTGCGCGCGATCTTCATCGAGGGCATCGGTACCGATTCGCGCACGTTCACCGGAGTCGCGGCGCCCGATCCGTTCATCCTCGGGCCGTACTCCGCCGCCGAGTCGGAGCTCGTGCTGCGCGCTCCGGGTGCGCTCGCCACGCGGGGGCGGCTGTTCGCGTTCGGCACGTCCGGTACGCGGATCGATCCGCTGTCGACGGTGTCGCGCTGTCTGGCGCACGGGCTCGAGCCGGATGCGGCGTTGCGCGCGCTGACGCACACGCCGGCGGCGATCTACGGCGTCGCCGATCGCCTCGGCGCCATCCGCGCCGGCGCGGACGCCGACCTCGTCGTGTGGGGCGGCGATCCGTTCTCGATGAACGCCGCGGTGCGCCGGGTCTACGTCGACGGCGCGCTCGTGATCGACGGCGATCGCGTGCTGCCGGGGCGGGCCGAAGCGCCGGGAGAGGCGACGGTGCGCGATGCCGTCGAGCGCAAGGCTTCGTCGTCCGCGTTGGCGAGTGCCGACGAGTCGTCGCGAACGACGCAGGACGGCGATGAGATCGCTGAGATCATCGTCCGCGCCGATCGCGTCTACACCGTCAGCGGCGAGCCGATCGACGACGGCGTCATCCGGATTCGCGGCGGCAAGATCGTCGCGGTGGGTCGCGAGATGCCGCAGGACGTATCCGACGCGCGAGTCGTCGTCGTGTCCGGCACCGTCATTCCGGGGCTGATCGACGCCGGATCGAGCCTCGGGCTCACGGGGCGTCACGCGGACGAGTTCCGCGAGCTGACCCCGGCGACGCGCGTCCTCGATGGCGTCGACCTCGATGTCCCCGAGCGTCGTCACGCGCTGCTCGGCGGCGTGACGACCGTTGCCGTGTCGCCCGGCGATCGCAACGTCATCGGCGGCCTCGGTGCGGTCATCAAGACCCATGGCGACGATCGCACCGCCGCGGTGCTGCGCTCGGAGGCGTTCGTCGCCGCTTCGTTGACCGCGGCCGCGCACTCCGGCAATCGGACGATGCGCTCGGGGCGGCCGACTTCGTACACCTACCGCATCCCGACGACGCGCATGGGGACGATCTTCCTCGCGCGCCGCGCGCTGGTCGAGGCGCAACACGACGGGTGGCCGGACGCGAAGCCGGAGAGCGGCCTCAGCGCGATGCTGCGACCGGACGAACGCGTCGTGTTGCGCGACGTTCTCGCCGGCCGACGCAAGCTGCGCGTGCGCGCGGAGACCCGCGCGGAGATTCGTACCGCTCTGCGCATCGGCCAAGAGTTCGGCATCCGGGTCGAGATCGAGGGCGGTCGCGAGTCGCTCGGCATCGTCGACGAGCTCGCCGCGAGTGGTGCGACGGTGCTGCTCGACCTGGACGCGCACTGGGGCGGCCGCGAGCTCGAATCCACGTCGGGGTTGTCGGGCGTGCTGCCGGAGGCGTTCGCGTCGGCCGGCATTCGTTTCGCGTTCTGCTCGAACTCGGGCGACGCGGTCGACCAGCTACGCGAGCGCATGATTCACGTGCAGCGCCATGGCCTCGACGAGCGCGTCGCGTTGCGCTCGGTGACGCTCGACGCTGACCTCGTCGCTCTCAGCGGCGCGCCATTCGCTGCGACATCCGCCGTCGTCTGGGTCATGGCCGGCGGACGCGTGATCGAACCAGATACCGCTGAGTCGTCCGTGACGGGCGACCCGGCCTCGAAACCACCGCAAGGGTAATCCATGCAGTTCCTTCGTACCCTCCTACTCGGTTCGATTCTCGTCTGGCTCGTCGCATCGAGCGTCGCATCCGCTGCGCCCATCGACGAGCTCGTCGCTCTGCGCGTCGGTCGCGCGATCACGGTGAGCGGCGACGACATCGAGAACGCGACGATCTTGATCGAAGCCGGCCGCATCCGCGCGATCGGAGCGTCGGTCGAGATTCCGCGGGAAGCGCGCGTCATCGACCGCCCCGACGGCATCGCGATGCCGGGCATCATCGACGTGCACACGAGCGTCGGCTTGCGGGAGCCGAACGAGCGACTCGCGGACGTGCCGTACGTGACGGTGGTCGATGGCATCGATCCATCGTCTCCCGGCCTCGAGAACGTGCTGCGTCACGGTGTGACGACGGTGCACTGCATCGCATCGAACGCGACGCGGTTCGGCGGCCAGGGTGCGGTGATTCGCACGCACGGCCGCGAGGTCGGCGATCTCATCGTCAAGGCGCCGGCATCGATGAAGATGTCGCTACTCCCTGCGTCCGGCGACACGCGCATGGGCAACATGGCCGCGCTGCGGCGCAAATTCTTCGACCTGTGGAAGCGAATCGACTCGCTGCAACACGCGACTGCGGGGACGGCGGCGGTTCTCGCGGCGCCGGAGAAGCTCGATGCGCTGATCTCGCCGCGGCCCGCGTGGGATCGCATCGACTGGAGCCAGGTGCCGGACGCGAAGATCGGCTCGCGCGATCGCGCCATGGTGGATCTGGTGCGCGGCGAGCTGCCGGCGTTTATCTACGTGCCGGCGGCGTCGGACGTCTTCAAGGCGTTCGAGCTCATCGACACGAATGGGCTGCGCGGAACGCTCGTGCTCGGGAGCGACGCGTGGAAGCTCGCGGACGTGCTCGCGGCCCGCGATGAGCTCGGACCCGTCGTGCTGAGCTCGACGTTCGAGATGTGGGATGCCGACCCGAAGACGAAGAAGGAGCGTCGTCGCGTCATTCCCCGCATGCTGTTCGACGCTGGTGTCGAGTTCGCCGTTCAGGTGCGGCGCGACTCGCGATCCGATCGCGGTCCGTCGTTCGGTCGTCGCGGCGACTATCACCACTGGTATCAGGCCGCGCGGCTCGTGCGTTACGGCATTCCGCGCGACGTCGCGCTGCGGACGATCACGCTCGTGCCGGCGAAGATCCTCGGCCTCGAGCACCGCCTCGGCTCCCTGGAGGTCGGCAAGGACGCCAACGTCACCGTGTTTACCGGCGATCCGCTCGACGCGCGCAGCTGGGTCGACCTCGTGCTGATCGAGGGGCGTCAGGCGTACTCGCGCGCCGAGGACGCCGACCTCGAGCGCCTTCTGCGCAAGCCGGAGAGGAAGTTCTGATGGCGGCCGCGCTGCGTTCACTCCTCACCGCTCTCGCCGTCCTGGCGGCGTGTCCTTCCGTCACCGCGAAGGACGACGCGGTCGCGCGTTCGTTCGCGCTGCGTGTCGGCAAGGCCCACACCGTCTCGGACGGTATTCTCGAGCCCGCCGTGGTCGTCGTGCGCGACGGCAAGATCGCGGCGCTGGGCAGCGACGTCGCGATTCCGGACGGCGTCGACGTGTACGACCTGCCGGGACACGTCGTGATTCCCGGCTTGATCGATGCGGAGACGAGCCTTGCGAGCAGCACGCGCGACACGTTGCGCAGCGTGGCGCCGGAGGTGCGAGCTGTTGACGGCTGGGACTTCTTCCGCGAGCTCGACGATGTTGTGCGCGGCGGCGTGACGACGATCTACGTGTCGCCGGGCCCGCGAACCGGCTCGGCCGCCCGCCTCGTGTCGGGGCGCGGTACGGTACTGAAGACCGCCGGCCGCGATCACGCGCGCTGGCAGCGCGTCGTGGCGTCAGCGGTCGGCGTTCAAGTCACGCTCGGCGAGCTGTCCCGTCGGCAGCCGTCGATCTACGAGCCGCCGGTCGGCGCGTCGGCCGACAACCCGTTCGAGGTCCTCGAGCGTCCGCTGCCGCAATCGCGCGCGGGAGAGTTCCTGGCACTGCGGCGGCTGTTCGACGTCGGCCGCGCGTATCACGACGGCATCGTCGCGTTTCGAGACAAATCCGCTGACGCACCCGCTCCCGATCCGATCGCCGCGGCGCTGTGGCGCCTCTTCACCGGCGAGGACCACCTTCGCGTTCGCGCGAACAAGGCGCGCGACATCTACCACGTCCTCGAGCTCGCTCGCGAGTACGGCTTGCGTGTAGTCATCGAGGGCGGTGCCGAAGCGGAGAAGCTGACGAGCTGGCTCACCGCGATGGACGTGCCGGTCATCTTTCCCGGCGCGTTTCGTCCCGGACGGCTCGAGCCCGGCGACCTCGCAAGCCCGGCGCTCGAGGGGCGCGTCGACGAGCGGTCGGTCGTGCGCATGGCGCGCGCCGGCGTCGACGTCATCCTGAACAGTCCGACGGACTCGCACGTGAAGGACCTGCTCCTCGAGGCCGCGTCGGCCGTTCGCTTCGGCATGTCGCCGGATGAAGCGCTGCGCGCGATCACGCTGCGACCGGCAGAGGTGCTCGGCGTGGCCGATCGCGTCGGCAGCCTCGCGGTCGGCAAGGACGCCGACTTCATCGTTCTCGGTGCCGACCCGTTCTCCGAGCGCGCGGCGCCGCAGGCCGTGGTCATCGAGGGCGCGGTCGTGTATCAGAGCGCGCCGGAGATCGCCGCCGGATCGACCGTGATTCGCTGCGGACGCATCGTCACCGGCGACGGAGTGGAGACGCGCGGGGGCATGATCGTCGTCAAGGACGGCAAGATCGCCTGGGTCGGCCCCGGTGCGATCCTGTCGCGGCTGGCGGACGACGTCGAGGTCATCGACGCGAGCGCGTGCACGGTGATACCCGGCTTGATCGACGCCGGCGGCACGGCCGGACTGCGAGCCGAGGCGCTGGCGCCGGGCTTCGGGGCGCGTGGCGGCGAGAGCGGCGCGGCGGCCGGCGCGACGCTGCGACTCGTCGAGTCGATCGATCCGCGTGACCCGTCGCTTCTGGATCTAGTGCGTTCGGGCATCACGACGGCGGTCATCACGCCGCCGGCGGCGGGCAGCACGAGCGGTCAGGTCTCCGTGCTCGAGCTCGCCGCGGCGGACACGAAGAAGGCCGTGATCGCGCCGTACGTTGCCATGTATTTCGGCGGCACGTCGACGCGAACGCTCGACGCCGCGAAGAAGTACCACGAGGAGTGGAAGAAGTGGGAGGCCGAGCGCGACGCGGCGAAATCGAAGAAGACGGCCGACGGCGACGCTGTGAAGTTCGACAAGAAGCCGCCGACCCGGAAGGACGGCTACGAGCCGTACCGCGCGCTGTTCCGCCGCGAGGTGCCCGCGATCGTCGAGGTCGCCAGTCGCGGTGCCGCCGAGGCAGCGATCAAGACGTACGGCGAGAAGTACGGCATGGACGTGATCTTGAGCGGTCTCGCGGGACTGAGCGCCGAGCGCGATCTCGACGCGACAGTCGAGCTCGCTCGCCGCAGCGCGCGCGGCGTGATTCTGCAGACGCCGTTCGTCGTCGAGCAGGACAGTCGGCCCGTCAACTGGCCGCGCGAATGGACGGCGCGTGGTGTCGTGCCGGCGGTGCGATCGCGCGTCGCGACCGGCGCGCGGATGCTGGGGCTGCAGGTGTCGTACGCGGTGCGCGAGGGGTGGGACTCGAGCCGCGCCGTCGAGGCGATGACATCCGTGCCGGCGAAGCTCTTCGGCATCGACGATCGCGTCGGCGTGATCGACACCGGCCGCGAGGCGGACCTGGTCTTCCTCGACGGCGAGCCGCTGTCGATCACGACGCGCGTGCTCGCGGTCATGGTCGACGGCCGGATCGTGCACGAGGAGCCCGCATTCAGGGGAGGGAGCGAGGAATGAGCTCGAGCTGCGAACAGCGGCGAAACGCGCTGCGATGGTCGACGATCGCCGTTGCATGGTTGCTGGCGTCGGTGGTCTTCGCTGACGGCGACACGACTGCCGGCCGCGTCGCGATCGTCGGCGGCAAGGTGGTGACGATCACGCAGGGCATTCACGACGGCGGCGCCGTCCTCGTCGCGGAGGGCAAGATCGAGCGCGTCATCGAGCGTCCCTCGAAGGACTGGCGGCCGCCGGCAGGCTACGAGGTCGTCGACGCGCAGAATCGCTGGGTCGTCCCGGGTCTCGTCGAGCTTCACTCACACGTCGCCGGCGGTGACCTGAACGATATGGTCTATCCGACCAATCCCGGGTTCCGTACGGTCGACAACGTGATTCCGGGCAACTCGCTCTTGAAGAAAGCGCAGGCCGGCGGGGTCACGACGATCCTGTTCATCCCCGGAAGCGGTACGAACATCAGCGGCTTCGGGACGATTCTCAAGACGGCGGGCCGCTCCGTCGAGGACATGATCGTCCGGTTCCCGGGCGCGTTGAAGATCGCGCAGGGCGGCAATCCCGAGCGGCGCGGCGGCGACCTCGGTCTGTCGCGCGTCGGCATGAACTGGCTCATCCGCAACGCGCTCGCCGAGGGCAAGGCGTACACCGAGGCCTGGGACGCCTGGGAAGCCGGCAAGACGGACAAGCCGCCGGCGAAGAACCCGCGTCTCGAGATGCTTCGCGGGCTCTTCCACCGCGAGTATCCGGTCGTCGTTCACACGCAGGGCTATCACCTGATCCACTCATCGTTGCGCATTTTGCACGACGAGATGAAGCTCTGGGTGATCGTCGACCACGGCACGTTCGACGGTCACCTGATGGCGCCGGGAGTCGTACGACGGGGGGTTCAGGTGATGAACGGCCCGCGTGAGCTGCGCTTCGATCCGCGCACCGGATCGGTCCGCGGCCTCGCGCACGAGTGGTACGCGGGCGGCGTCGGCGACATCGGCGTCAACACCGATGCACCGGTCGTGCCGCAGGAGGAGCTCATCTACCAGGCCTCGATGGCCGTGCGCCTCGGGCTAAAGGCGGACGTCGCGCTGCGCGGCATCACGATTCACGGAGCTCGCGCTCTCGGCCTCGAAAAGCGCATCGGCAGCCTCGAGGCCGGCAAGGACGCCGACATCGTCATCTGGACCGGCGACCCTCTCGATCCGCGCAGCTCGGTCGTGCGGACGATCATCAACGGCGTGACAGCCTACGACACGGGCAAGGAGCCCCAGCGATTCTGATGTCCGGACGATCAGCTCACGCGTGGTGCATTCGAGGACGGCTGGCGAGACCCGCTGCGGCGTCGCTCGCCTTCCTGCTCGCGCTCGCCGCGGCCGGCGGAATCACCGCGCGAGCCGAGGAGAAGGCCGGCGAAGGGGGAGGCGTCAAGGCGTACCGTGCGGCCCGTATCGTCACCGCGAGCGGCGATGACGTGCGCGATGGAACGCTCGTCGTACGCGACGGGCGCGTCGAGGCGGTGCTGGCGAAGGACGCACCCGTGCCGGACGGAGCGGAGGTCGTCGACCTCGGTGCGGCGGTCGTGTGGCCCGGTCTCGTCGATCCGCTCTCGGCGATCACGGCGGGGCCGTCCAGAGGTGGGCGCGCGAGTCAATCGAACGGTTCTCCGCGGGACGGGCGCAAGTCGGTCGGCCATGCCGGCATCGATCCGAAGCAGTCGGTCTATCGACGTCTCGGTCGCACGGGTTACACGAGCTTCGCGATCGCGCCGAACGGCGCCGCTGGCCTGATCGCCGGACAGGCGTCGGTGATCCGGCCGTGCAAGGGTGGCGAGAAGAAGGGGAGCGAGCTCGTCCGCGCCGAGTCGGTCTACATGCTGCTCGGCTTCCAGTCCGGCAAGAGCTGGTACACCGCCGGCAGTGGCACGCTGCGCAAGGTGGCCGATGGCATCGTCAAGGCGCGCGAGGCGAAAAAGAAAGCAGCGGACGAGGCGAAGAAGAAGGCGGAAGAGGAAGCGAAGAAGAAGGCGGAAGAGGCGAAGAAAGCTCCCGCTGACAAGCCGAGCGGCGGTGACGCGAAGCCGGCACCGAAGCCTGCCGAGAAGACACCCGCGGCAAAGAAGCCCGCGGAAAAGAAGGGCCCGCCCGATCCGCTCGTCGCCGTCTTCGAGGGCCGCAAGACGGTCTTCCTGCGCGTCGGCTCGCCGGCGTCGATCGACCACGCGTTCGCATTTCTCGATTCGCTGCCGTTGCGATTCGACTTCGTGCTCGTCACGCGTCCGCAGCCGGCGGACATCGTCGAGCGGTTGGCGCGTCGCAAGGGACGGATCCGCGGTGTCGTGCTCGAGCCGCGCTTGGCGACCGTTCGCGATACGAGCATCTGGGTCAACACGGCGCGCGAGTTTCTGCGGCACGGCGTGCCGGTGGCATTCGTGCCGGCGTCCGATACGATCGAGGGCCACAGAGAGGTCTTCTTCGCGCTATCGGAAATGGTCAAATCGGGAGTGCTCGAGTACGAGGCGATCGAAGCCGTGACGACGGCACCGGCCCGCTTCCTGGGGCTCGCCGGCAAGGTCGGCTCGCTCGAGGCCGGAGCGCATGCGGATTTCGCCGTCTGGAATGACGATCCGCTGTCGGGTAGCGCGCGGCTCCTGTCCGTGTACGTCGAAGGAGAGCGGGTGTTCGCGGACGACCCGCAGACCGCAGACCTGTCCGGGGAGGCCATACGGTGAGACTTTCGGCGCGACTTCTGACGTTCGTTCTTCTCGGCCTCTGCGTTGCGCAGGTTCGACTCGCGGCGCAGTCGAAGCGTGCGGCCGACGGCAAGGACGAGTGGACCGCGATCACCGGAGCGACGGTGTTGCCCGTCTCCGGACCGATGATTCGCCGCGGCACCATCGTGTGGAAGAACGGCAAGATCGAGGCGGTCGGCTCCGAGATCGACGTCCCGGACGGCGCGACGGTACACGACGCGGACGGGAAGTACGTCTGCCCCGGCTTCGTCGCGATCGCGGTGGCGGGGATCGGCGTCGAGAGCGCGTCCGGCGACATTCGCCACGGTCTCGATCCGTACGATCTCGAGCTGCGGATCGCGCTCGCGAACGGCATCACGACCGCCCACATCGTACAGTCGCGGGGCGGCAGCGGCTTCGGTCAGGATGGGCCTCTGTCGTCGGGTTCCAGCTCGGCGGTGATCAAGCTGACGCGTGGCGACCTCGGCGCGATGTTCGTCAAGGAGCCCGTGTTCAATTACTTCTCGCTTCCCAGTCGTCAGTTGCCGATCAACCTGTACGAGCTGCGCGAGCGCTTCAAACGCGCCAAGAAGCACCTCGAAGATGTCGAGCTCGCGAAGTTCGAGAAGAAGAAGCCGCCGAAGCTGCCGCGCGACATCGCGACGTACGTGACGATTCTGCGCAACGAGCGTCCGACGGTCTTCTCGGTGCGCAACAACGCCGAGGTGCGGCTGGTCCTCGAGCTGCGCGCGACGTACGGCTTCGACGTCGTTCTCTACGAGCCCAACGATGCGTGGCAGATCGGTTCGCGGCTCGCGGGCGCCAGCGTACCCGTTTGGGTGAAATCGCGCGGGCGGGATTTCGATTTCTCGCTCGACCAGCCGGTGCTCGGGGAAGGCGATATGGTGCCGGTGCGCCGGCCGGCGGCGTTCGTGCGCACCGGAGTGCGGACGACGGTCCTGCCGTATCGGCGCGGCGTCTCGCTCTCCGGCATCGCGGGGCGCGATTTGTCGACTCTGGCGATGGACGCGGCGTTCGCGGTGCGCGGGGGGCTCAGCGAGGCCGACGCGCTCCGTGCGATCACGCTGAACCCGGCGACCGATCTGGGCATCGCGAATCGCGTCGGCAGTTTGGATAAGGGCAAGGACGCGGATGTGTTGATTCTCAGCGGCCACCCGCTCGACTATCGTGCGTGGGTGCTGAAGGCCTTCATCAACGGCAAGCCATACTACGATCGCGCCGAGTCGCGACTCTACCGACACGTCCCGATCCGAAACGAGAAGGAGTGATGACGGAAGTGGTGCGACGGTGGTTGGTACTCGTCGTCGCCGCCGTGCTCGCTGGAGCGTCGGGTTGCCGGGACTCGAACGGGGGGAGTGACGGCTCGACCGGTCCGGGCCCGAAGACGACGGCCGAGCGCGTCGACGAGCTCTGCTCGACGTGTCACTACCGGCCGCCGCCGGACGCGTTGCCGCGTCACGCCTGGCGCGCGAAGATCGAGACGATGTTCGAGATCGTCAAGGGTTCCGAGGAGCAGCTCCCCGACGATCTTCCGTCCATCGACGATGCGGTGGCGCGCTTCGAGAAGAGGGCGCCGGAACGGCTCGAGCAGATCTCGCACACGGTGGACCGGGGCGCCGGTGGGCTGGACCTGCGCCCGAGTCGCATGAAGGTGCCGCCGGGCAAGCCGCCGTTTCCTGCGATGTCTTCGGCTCGCTTCGTGCGGATTTCCGACGCGAAGCGGCTCGATCTTCTCGTGTGCGATATGCGATTCGGAACGGTGTCCCTGATCCGGCCGTGGGCGTCGCGAGAGACCGTGCTGCCGCTCGGGCAGATTCCGGGCGGCATTCCCTGTGCCGCGGAGATCGTCGATCTCGACGGCAACGGCTCGCGGGATCTCGTCGTGTCCGATCTCGGCACGGTGACGCCGTCGGATGTGCCGTCGGGCAAGCTCTGGTGGTTTCGGGGCCGGCGCGGCAAGCCGTTCGAGATCGTGCGGCTATTGGGCGATGTCGGCCGCATCGCGCACAGCGGCACGGCGGATTTCGACGGCGACGGTGACCTCGACATCGTCGTCGCGGTCTTCGGCTGGCGACGGCTCGGCCAGATCCTGATGCTTCGGAACGACACGAAGGACTGGTCGAAGCCGCGATTCTCGCCGTTTCAGCTCGATCCCCGATCGGGCGCGATCCACATCCGCATCCTCGATCTCGACGAGGACGGCCACCTCGACTTCGTGACGCTTCTATCGCAGCAGCACGAGGCGGTGGTCGCGTTCCTCGGTGACGGCAAGGGCGGCTTCCGCGTCCGCGAGCTCTACCGAGCGCCGCATCCGAATTGGGGCTCGACGGGCATCCAGATAGTCGACATGGACGGCGACGGCGACGTCGACATCCTGTACTCCAATGGCGACACGCTCGACGACCTGATCCCCAAGCCGTACCACGGCGTTCAATGGCTCGAGAACCGCGGCCGGCTGGTGTTCGAGCATCACCACGTGACGAATCTCTACGGGTGCAACGCGGCGAAGGCGGTCGACATGGACGGCGACGGCGATCTCGACATCGTCGCGTGCGCGTTCCTCCCGGACGTCCGACCCGACACGAAGAACGCCGATCTCACCGAGTCGCTGATCTGGCTCGAGCAGGTCGCGCCCGGCAAGTTCGAGCGCTGGTCGCTCGAGACCGTCGACTGCTTCCACCCGACGCTGGACGCGGCCGACTTCGACGCGGACGGAGACGTCGACATCGTCGTCGGCAACTTCACGATGGGGAAGACGCGGCCGGGTCCGATCGACAGCTGGTACACGCTGTGGGAGAACGCGCGGCGGTGACGCATCGGAGCCGTGCGTGCGAGTCGATCAGCACTCGTGCGCGTTGTCGCACGACGTGCTCGGCGTCGGATCGATCCCGCAGTCCGGATACGGCGCTGGAATCGGAGGTCCGCCGCCGAAGAGGTGATTCAGGACGAAGATCGCGTCCGAAACCGACAGACTTGCGTCGTCGTCGCCGTTGCACGCCTCCTGGCAGCCGGGTGGCGGCCGGCCGAGGAACAGGAAGCCGAGCAGCGCGATCGCATCCGTGACGTTCGTGTCGCCGTCCGCGTCACAGTCGCCGCGGCGAAACGACGGTGCGTCCGGCACGTACGTGAAGCCACCGACGAGCCGCGTCTCGCCCGCGCCGGATCGGACGATGACGTCGACCGGTCCAGGATCGCCCGGTGGCGTTCTGCCGGTCACCTCGCACGTGTCGAGGCGCAGCGCTTCCGCGAGCTCGTTCGGGCCGAGGAAGACCTCGACGTCGGGGCCGAACTGCCTGCCCGTCACACGGACCGAAGTGCCTCCGGATGGGCTGCCCCGCGCGGGGGCGATTGCGAGAACCTCCGGGGCGGCGCCGTCGAGCGTGACGGTGACCGCGTCGAACCATGCCTCGACGTCGCCTCCTTCCGATGAGCCGCACTTGAGCACGACCGTCACGACCTCCGACGACGTGGTCAGCTCGCCGAGTCCGGTTTGCCAGTCCGGCGACGGCGCGGGATTGGCGCCGCCGAATCCCTGCTCCCACTTCGCGGCGACGAGCGTCTCGGGGTGATTCGCCGGATCGTCCGCGGCCTCGTAGCTGTACGGTGCATCGATGATCAGGACTTCCCACCAGCCGTTGCCGGCCGAGCGTCCGCGCCAGGCCCACTCGACGACGATCTCGACGCCCGGCTCGAGGCAGAACTCCTGGTACACGCCGAAGCTGCTGCGATCCGCCGACAGGTGCAGGCACGAGTCTCCGTCGAACGGATCGTCGGTCGACGCGAAGTCGAACGCCGTCGCGCCGGACCACGGCGCGCGCCACTCGGTCCATCCGAGGCCGGTGGAGGCCTCGAAGCCTCCGTTCACCTCGATCCCTTGTGCCCGAGTGCCGGTCGTCGACAGAGCGACGATGAACAAGCCGCAGAAGAACGTCGGTCTCGCGCGCATCTCGCTTCCTCCGAGTGCCTCAGACCCTTCGTGGCGGTTCTCTCGACGCGTTCCATACTCCGTCGTCTGGCCGGCCTTGTCACGAAACGTCCGGCGGATCGGAGCGCCCACGGCGCCGCTAATCGCGACGGCGACTCGACGCGTCGTCTGGCGGGGGAGCGAAGATGAGGTCGCCGGATGCGTCCTGCGGTCCTAGCAAGCCGCGGAAGCGGTGCAGGTAGCTCGCTGCGGCGAACAGCGCCGGGTCGGGTTGCGGGGCGTCCGGAAGTACCGAGCCCCAGGTGACCATGGGCTCGGTCTCGTCGTCGAGCTCATCGTCCGTGCGGCTCTCCAGCGCGAGCAGATGGCTCAACCAGTCGTCACCGACCGAGCTCTCGCCCGCGTGCCGCCGCTCGAGCTCCTTGCTCCTGACCTCGTCGGGGCGCAGCACCCACACGTGGACCTCGACGGCGTCGCCCGACGTCGCCGTCAGCGCGTACGGATACACGCAGGCGCTGCTCTCGAACAGGAGAGCGAGCGGCGGCAGGAGCTCGCCCTCTTCATAGGAGGACTCGAGGTCGTTCTCTGCATCGCTCGCCGCACTCTTCGCCGCGATGCGCGAGCACACGAAGCACCAGCCTTGCGCGATGTAGCTCGCGAACGCGTCACGGTCGGAATCGTCGAACGCGAAGCCACGCTCGCGGAGCCATGCGAGCACCTCGTCGACAGCGTCGGCTCGGATGACCTGCGTGTCGTAGAGTCCGAGACGTTCGCTTGACAGCACGTCAACGCCCCCGGTGTCGCCGCTGCTCGCGCGGTGCATGACGGTCGTGAAGGGAATGAGGAATCCGAGGACCACGAAGAGCGACAGGAAGCTGCCCAGGATGACTATCAGCCGATCTCTCCAGCTCCGGCGGCGCATGAGGAGCGCCAAGGTCAGCGCGAGCCAGGCCATGACGGCGAGCAGGGGACCCGCCCAGCGATCCCAGATCGACCTTCGCGGCGTGGCGGCGGCCGCGAGATCCCAGAAGAGCGCGTCGGCGTCGTTCTCGTCGACCACGCCGACCGCCGGCACCGACGGCACCGGGACGATCCAGCCGAACTCGTCGGCCGTGCCGCGGAATTGCGGCTGCACGACGAGCAGCTCCTTGCCGTCCTGGTACCAGATCGCGGCGCGCTGGAACGGCTCGTCGGCGTCGGGCAGGGCCGGGTCGATGGAGACGTAGAACTTGCCGTCAGCGACGACCGGCGCGGTCGCGACGAGCCACGGAATGACGAGAAGAAGCCGCCGCATAGTACCCTCCTGCATGCTACACCGAATCCCTAGGACGCTGCCGGCGCACTGCCCGTTGCAGTCGGCGGCGATTCTACTTCGCAGCGGTGCGCATCGACAAGCGCGCGCCGAGCCCATTGAATCCGCGTCCACTGACGGGTACCGTGATGCGCGGTCGTGCAGGTTGGAGAACATCGCCATGAGGTGGGTGACGGCTCTGTGTCTGGCGGGCGCATCGCTGGCGACCGTCCCCGCGCCATCGCAATCGATCGGCGTGAGCGGTGGATCGTTCCGCAAGGAGAACCTCGACCTGCCGTTCGACGCGGTGGGGGAGGCCGGCGAGTCGGAGGAGGCTCCGGAGATCATCGTCTTCTACGGGCAGGGCTACGAGGCGACCGACATCGTCTTCGTGCTGGACGAATCCCTGACGATGAACCGGCAGACGCGTTTCCAGATCGAGAAGCGCGAGGCCAACCGCGCCATCAGCGAGATGCACACCGACTCGCGCTTCAACGTGGTCTTCTTCGGTGGACAGACGACGAGCTTCCGGCGGCGGATGATCGAGGCCACGACGTCGAACAAGAGGGCCGCCGCCGCGTTCGTCAACGGTCGGGCGACGAATCTCGGGACGTGCCTGGGCGAGGCCGTCGTCGAGGCGCTGCGCATGCTGCAGCGCGGCGGCTCGAGGTTTCCGGCGGTGCTCCTGGTGAGTGACGGCACGCCGACGCGGTGTCCGTTCGTTCCCTCGGGTGACTGTGCCGGACGACGACGCGTCGTCGAGACGGTCCTCTCGAACATCCGCAGCGCGAACACGTCGCGCGTGCCGATTCATGCGCTCCTCGTCGGTCAGGAGGATCGCTGCGCCGGGCTGGCTCGCGAGTTCATGACCCGCGTCGCGGACTCGAGCAGCGGCACGTTCCGTTCGCTCGCGCAGTAGCGTCGCGTCGCGGCTACGCTTCCGCCAAGCGCTTGATGAAGTGGTACTCGGTCGAGTCCGACACATCGTCGAGGTCGCGCGTCCGGCCGGTCTGCGCGTAGCCCATGCGCAGGTAGACGCCGTGCGCCGTCTCGAAGCGCGTGTCCGACCAGAGCTCGATGTCGCGCACGCCGCGCTCGTGCGCTCGATCTTCGATCGTCTCGATGAGCCGTCGACCGAGTCCGCGTCCGCGTAGCTCGCGATCGAGATAGACCTTCTTGACCTCGCCGATCCTGACGCCGTCATCCGTCGTGCGTTCGGCCCACGCGCAGCAGCCGACGATCCGGTCGCCGTCGACGAGCACCCAGAACGCGTCGAACGAGCTGGCCGGTGTGCGGAGCTCCGGCTCGTCGCGATCGACATCGAGCACGCAACCGGGATACTCGGCGTAGACCGAGTCGATCAGCGCGATGATGCCGTCGGCGTCCGAGTCGCGCGCAGGACGAATGCGGAGCCCGTCGTCGAACGCGCGGTCCGTTTCGCGAGGTTCGTTTGCTGCGTCGGGCATTCCGTCAGGCCAGGTGCTTGCGGATGCGTCGCCCGCTTTGGCGCACGTCGTCGACTTGATCCTTCGACGGAGCGCGCTGCCCGTAGAGGACGAGGTACAGCAGGCGGTGGAGGACGCCGAACGACCGGTCGAGGTCTTCGGACCAGCCCGCGTAGCGCCGTCCGTGCTCGAGCGGCGTTTGGTGCGGGCGTCGATGGTTGCGAGTGCGCGAGAGATCAGCCTGGAGCTGCTGATACTCCCACACGACTTGCTCCGACGGGTTGGCTGGCGTCCAGTCGGCTGTCGCGAGCCGCGGGTCGCCGAGCGGGTCGAGCACCTCGTCGCTTTCTTCCTCTGCCGCCGCCTTCTTGTCGTTCTTCTTCTTCGGCCGCAGGAGCGCGAAGACCGCCAGGAGCGCTGCACCGCCCGCTAGCAGCACGACGGCCAGTCGCAGCAGGAGCGCCAGGGGAGTCAATGCGGCTGCCTCGGAATCCTCGTGCGGTGACTCGCGACCGGCCTGCTCGGCCGCCTTCTCGTTGCGACGCTTCAGCCGCTCGAGCCAATCGTCCATGCCACCGCCGCCGAGCCACGGCGGCTGGTCGGGATCGGCGTCGCCGTCCGGACCCAGGCTGCCGTCCAGCGGTAGGCTCGCGTCGGGGTCGACACTGTCGAGGCCCGCGATCGATGGGTCGTCGAGCAGATCGTGACCGTTGGGGCGCAAGCGATCGCTGCGCGTCGCGTCGTCGGGGGGCTCGTCGCCGCCGAGGTCGTCGTCGTCCTGGACCGGCAGCGCTTCCTGTCGAGCTGCGTTCTCGGCCTGCGCGGCCAGGTCCTCCTCACGCGGCCGCGCCCAAGCGGTCGGGTCGATCGGATACCAGCCCGTCGACGGCTGGAAGACCTCGACCCACGCGTGCGCGGTCGAATTGCGCACGCGCAGCGAGCCGTCGCCGCGTCTCTCTCCACCGACGAATCCGACGGCGAGCCGCGTCGACACGCCTGCGGCGCGCAGGAGGAGCGCTGCGGCCGTCGAGAAGTAGGTGCAGTCGCCCACGCGCTCCCGATTCAGGAAGGTGTCGAGCGGACTGCCACCGGCGTTCCAGGTCGCGAGGTTCGAGCGCTCGAAGCGTTCGCGGAAATGCATGAGGACGAGCCGCGTTCGGCTTCGCACGGTGCGCGCCTGCCCGACGATCGCGGCCGCATGGCGTCGGAGGTCGATGCCGACCTCGCCGGCGTCCGGAACGATGAGATAGCGCGGATCCGGATGGGCTCGGACGTCGGTTCCCGGCGGCAGCGAGCGTCCCCGCGGCATCGGCCGAAAGAGCGTCACGTACGTGCTGCCGCGTTGCAGGCGCGGAATCGGGAAGACGTCGTCGAAGTAGTTCTGGAGGTAGAGCCGCGGCGGCGCGGCCGGGTCCGGCGCGTACGGGCCTGCGGCGACCGGGCCGAAGCGTTCCGCGTGGTACGGGCTGACCAGGTTGCGGAAGACCGGCAAGACGATCTCGATCTCGACGGAGACGGCCTCGGAGTCCAGCGGGATGGCCGGCCGGCCGCCAGCCTGCGTGCCCTGCCGCGTGTCGACCTCGACGAAGCCGCCATCCGGCCACTCGGATTGCGTGTAGTCGGCGTTCTCGCTCCACGCGTTGCGGGACGGCTCGAACGTCGACAGCGCGATTGCCTTCCAGAGCATGTAGCCGACGGGCCGCCATTCACCGCCCCCGCCCTGGCGCGCGTGCAACACGACGCGCGAGTCGAATCGCGGCGCGGCGAGGTCCTGCAGGCCGACGCGATGCGAGAACCCGATCTCGCGCGACCCGTCACCTCCGCCGCCCGCGGCGCCGGGATCGGTCGGATCACCGGGCCGCCCCGGTTCGCGTCGAAGACCGCTCCCCGCGCCACCGCCTCCCGAAGGACCGCCTTGTCCCCACGAGTTCCACGCCCACGACGCTCGCGAGTCCGAGGCCGATTCGTCGACGTCCGTGTCGAGCACCGGGCTCAGCCCCTCGTAGAGCCCCGCGAACAGGACGACCGCCGCCACCGTCGCGCAGATCGCCAGCATGCGCGCGTTCTGGAGATTGAGCCGCGGGCGGCGCGTCCCGGGGAACACGTCGAAGAGCAAGTGGCGACACGCGAACGACAGCGTCAAGCCGACGAGGAACAGAGCGACCCAGAACACCGTGTGCGGCAGGCGCTGGAGGAGCCCGAGCAGGACCAGCGAGATCAGCAGGAAGTCGTGCAATCGGTAACTGCGCGGCTGACACAGCAAGAAGCCGGCGCTCCACGTCACGATGACGACGATCGATGTGCCCATGCGCAGCGGTAGCGTCAGCGGCAACGTCCAGGAGAGGATCTCCCAGCCCGCGACCAACAGGACGGCTACGAACAGCAGAAACGCGAGCGATAGCGCGAAACTGACGAGGAAGTCGCGAGGCCTCCCGAGCCACTCGAGGAACTTCGCGACGCAGCGCGGAATCACGGCCCAGACGCCGAGCAGGGCCGCGTCGCCGGGACCGCGACCGAAGTAGGCGGATCCGGTCGCGAAGGTGACGGCGCTGACGATTGCCAGACAGTCCGCGACGAGAAGAAGCACGTCGCCTCGGCGCGCGGTGGTGTACTCGTCGTAGAAGAGTCGGACCTTCACGATGCGGACCTCGTCTCGGACAGGCCCCGATCTGCGAACACGTGCTGCAGGTCGGCGCCGCAGCTGATGGAGAACGACTCGATGCCGATGGCCTTCAGCCGCGCCCTGCACGTGTCCGAATCGTACTGCGAGCCGTCCTGGTTCTGCAGCGCCCAGAGGTTCTGGAACGTCGTTGTGTCGAACACGACCGCGACGACGCGGACGCCGCGGCGGCGCCAGCTCGCGAGCGCTCCCTCGAGGGTCGGATCGCCGTAGAGGTACGGGCTGATCGGCACGAGGACGGTCGACCCTGCCCGGATGTCGCGCGCGTGATCGGCCAGTAGGTCCGTCAGCGGCGTCTCGCCCGTCGGCTTGATGCCGACGACGACGTCGAGGATGCGCTGGAAGTGCACGCTTCCCGCGCCCGGCTCGACATTCGCGCTGCGTTTCGTGCCAGCGACGAGCTGGACGTGGTGACCTCGACGCAGCGCCTTGGCCGAGAGAGACGCGGCGATCTTGACGCCGTACTCGATGCTCGACGTTCGACCGATGCCGGTCAGCGCAAGGCGGTACGTGTCGACGAACACGCAGAGGTCGCCTGTCGATGTGCGCGCGAACTCGCGCACGACAGGGTAGTCCCGGTGCGCCGACAAGCGCCAGTGAACGCGGCGAAGCGGATCGCCGACGCGATACTCGCGCACGCTGAGGAAGTCGTTCGAGTCGCCGTGCTGCGGCCGGCTGAGCTCCTCGACGACGTGCGAGATGCACGCGCCGAGGCGTTCGCGCAGCCAGAGATCGGAGATGCGCGGGTAGACCTTGATCGGTCGCGGCGCGGCGAGCTCCTTCGTGGCGAGAAACCACCCGAACGGATCGGACACGCTCAGCGCCGTCGGTCCGATCGCGTACACGCCTCGCGGCAGGAGGCAGTCACCGCGATAGCAGCGCTCCATGACCTCGCCGGCAGCGAGTCGTTCAGGGAAGAGGACATCCTTCTGCGCGTGGATCTCGGGGCTGAAGATCTCGCTGATCTCCGGGAAGAACAGCGGGAACCTCGAACGGTTCTCGAGGCGCAGCCGAACCTCGACGGAGTCCCCTTCGTAGACCGACTCCGGCGCGAGCCTGCTGACGTGGAGCTCGCGAACGGCTCGCTTGAGCAGCCACCAAACGACGAGGGGGCTGAAGAAGAACAGCACTCCGAGCGCGAGGGCGCCGGCGTTCTGGTGATAGAAGCCGGCACCGATCGAGATCCCTCCGACCGCGACCAGCGGCACCGCCGACGAGCACAGGCTTCTGAACTTCAGCCGCGAGCCGCGCATGACGCGCTATCCGACCACCGCCGCGCTGGCCGTTCCCGTCGCCGGGAGGGTCGGCACGTCGGTGTCTTCGAGCAGCCGATCGATGATCTCGCCGCGCGACAGACCGGTGTACTCGCGATGTGGGTCGAGCACCAATCGGTGCGCGAGAACCGCGGTCGCGACGGCCTTGACGGAGTCCGGCGGGACGAACGGCAGGCTGTGCAGGAACGCGTGGGCCTGCGCCGCGCGCATGAGCGACAGGCTGCCACGAGGGCTGATGCCCAGGCGCACGGCCGCGTGCCTGCGGGTGCCCGCGACGAGGTTGACGATGTACGCCTGCATCGCGGGAGACACCTCGACAGCGCGAACGCGGCTCTGCAGGCCCGCGAGCTCGTCGAGGTCCATCACGGGGCGCAACGAGTCGATCGGGTGCGACTCGACTTGAGCCGCGAGGATGCGGACTTCCTCCTCGGGAGCCGGATAGCCGAGCTCGATGCGCATCAGGAAGCGGTCGATCTGCGCCTCAGGGAGCGGGTACGTGCCGTCGAGCTCGATCGGGTTCTGCGTCGCGAGTACGAAGAACGCGCTCGGCAGCATGTGCGTCTCGCCGTCGACCGTCACCTGGCGCTCTTCCATCGCCTCGAGTAGCGCCGACTGCGTGCGCGGCGACGTGCGGTTGATCTCGTCCGCGAGAACCACCTGCGCGAAGACAGGGCCGCGATGGAATTCGAACGCCCGCTTCTCCGGGTGGTAGATCGACACGCCGGTGACATCGGAGGGCAGAAGGTCGGGCGTGAACTGGATGCGCTTGAAGCTCGCGTCGAGCGACTGCGCCAGCGATCGAGCGAGCATCGTCTTGCCGAGCCCCGGAGCGTCCTCGATGAGAACGTGCCCGCGAGCCAGCAGGGCCGTGATCGCCATCCGAATGACGTCATCCTTACCGAGAATGACGCTACGCACGTTGTCGAAGAGCCTCTGTAGAGTCGGTTCCAACGAGGTGATTCCCTTGCCCAGGCAGGAAGTGCGAAGTCGGTCAGAGCGCCGATCCAAAGTCTATGGCACCCGCAGAGGGGAGGCAAGGACTGCCCAGCGCTGCCCACCGCCAGGTCAATCGCTCGTGCGGTGTATCGTGCGGACGGCGATCTTGCGGGACTGGTTCGAGCCGATTTGCCGCAGCGCCTTGCGCAGCCGTCGCGACACGACCGACGCCGTCTCCAAGCGATGACCGAGAAGCAGCAATCGGTTCTCGAGCTCCTCGAACGTCACGACGAGCGCGCACTCGAACGGCTCCGACACACGCTCGATCAGCGCCTTCCAGGTCGTATCGGGCCACGGCAACAGGTTGACGACGACGACACCCGCGTCCTTCAGACGCGCAGCCATCATGTCCGGCAGCACCTCGAAGCTCTCCCATGGCTTGACGACCTCCCAGGTCGGGTGCGGCTCGGAGAGATCCTCGAGGATGGCGTCGAACGGTCGCCGCTGGCGGTGCAGCCACTCGCATGCCTCCGCGCGTTCGAACCGGACGTCGCCCGCCCAGGAGGCGCACAGATCGCGAAAGACCTCGGCGCCGCGCTCTTCGAGATCGACGCCGATGACCTCGTGCGTCGCGTCGAGAGCGCGCAGCGGCGCGACGAAGCCACCGGCGGCGAATCCTAGCACGGCGACGCGCCGACCGGGCGCGAGTTCCGCGATCGACGCGGCGATGACGTCGAACAAGCTGTTCGTCGCGCCGGGCGCGTTCAGCACTTCGCTGAGGACGGTCTTGCCGTCGACGAGCCAAACGCCCCGCGGCTTCTTGACGACCTTCACGTTCTCTTCTTGCTCTTCGTGCACCGCGCTTCCGCGCGAGCCTCGGCTGATGTGTCGGGCCCGTGGACCGGGCTATCTTGGACTATCAAGCCGCGAGGTTCACTGTCTTTTCGCGTTCGAAACGACGAGAATCGACGCTTCCGAGGAGACCTGCCATGCTCACACGTTTCGGCCACTTCGGCTTCTGCTACGCTTCGAGTCTCAGTTCCGCGACTCGCGTCGCAGCACTCACCATCGCGCTCGTCACCGTCTCGTCGTCCGCGTGGGCCGGCGATTGGAATCAATGGCGCGGTCCGAATCGCAACGGCGTCGCCGCGGGCTCGCCGCCTCTCATCGACGTGTTGCCTGCCGACGGATTGCGCCCCGAGTGGATCAGCGAGCCGTTTCCCTCTGCAGGCGACGGCGGTTGGAGCTGCCCGGTCATCGCGGGCGGCAAGGTGTTCCTCTTCCTGCACACGCGCGAGAAGCAGGCATCCGAGGCGAAGCGGCAGTACCCGTGGATTCCTCCCGAAAACCGCACCGACTGGAGCGCGGAGCGTTTCGCCGAGTACGAACGCCATCGCCGCGACGAGGACGAGCGCATCGGCAAGGCGAGCTACACCTACCAGGAAGGGATCGCGTGCGTTGATCTCGCGACCGGCAAGACGCTCTGGCGCACCTCGCGGCCGACGGTCTACACGCGGTTTCTGCAGTCCGGCTCGCCGACGGTGATCGGCGGATGCATCTGGGTGCCGATCGCCGGTCGCCGCGTCGGATGCTACTCCGCTGACGACGGCAGGGAGATCTGGAACGTCGGTCTTCCGGGCGACTTCCGCGACGAGTACCTGATGGCGTCGATCGCTGTCGTCGACGGCGTCGCGATCGCTCGGGCCGGGCCGCTCGTCGGTCTCGATGCGCAGACCGGCAACAAGCTCTGGGAGGGCGCCCAGAACACCCACGGCTCGCACTCGAGTCCGGTCGTCTGGAACTCGCCGGACGGACCGAAGGTGATCGTCAACGTCGTCGGACGCGACACGGTCTGCCTCGAGCCCCGCACCGGCGAAGAGCGCTGGCGGGTCCGTTCGGAGTCGTATCTGTCGACGCCGGTCGTCGTCGGCAATCGACTGATCACGCTCGGCAGCAGCCGCAAGAAGGGCCTGCGCTGCTTCGAGATCGGTCTGAGCGGAGCCGAGCACCAGTGGACCTACAACGGGCTTGCGGACGACGGCGCGAGCCCGGTCGTCGTCGGAGATCGGGTCTTCGCTCAAGGGGCACGTCGTCTTGTGTGCGTCGACGTCGAGACCGGGGAGGCGCGGTGGACGACGACTCTACGCCTGCGCGACCCGCGTTTCACATCGCTGGTCGCCGCGGATCGCAAGATCTTCTACACGTGCGAGGGAATCCTCGGATTCGCAGCGCGCGACGACGCCTACACGCCTCTGTTCGTCGCGAAGATCGACGACAAGGGGCTTCTCGCGAGCGAGGCGTGGCACCGTGAGCGTCTCGGCATCGACGCGCTCGAGAAGGAGCCGGACGGCGAGAAGAAGGCGCAGCGTCTGTACCGGAAGAAGCTCGAGTCGAACGGTCCGCTGCACTGCGTTTCGCCGGCCTTCGCCGACGGCAGATTGGTCGTGCGCCTGAACAAGGGACTCGCGTGCTACGACCTGCGTCGGGCGGCCGTCAGTCGATAGGCGCTGACGGCGGCGTGTCCTCCGTCGCGTTTTTCGCGGCCCGCGCGGCCGGGAC
>CAYMRB010000090.1:0-26100 GCA_964392615.1 uncultured Planctomycetia bacterium
GTGGGGTGCTCTCTACGGGTGTGGGTCGGGTGGGTATTCTGGGGGGTGTGTGCGCCGCGGGCGACTTGTGGCGCCGCGTCGTCGACGCGCCGCGTATTCTCGGCGCCCGGGGATCCGTCGCCGACGCTGGGGCGCCACGCGACACCGTAGCGGTTCTCGAGTGCGGGGTGGACGAGCTCGAGAGAAGGCCCGAGTCCATCGGGGGACTCGGGCCAGTTCCCCTCGTCCGCAAAATCGACGCGATCAGCGACGTTGCGCAGCGCGTCACGCAGAGTGAGCGCTTCGCCCATATTGCTGAGAGCCCCGTCGTAGGGGCCGAGCACGCCGCTGATGCCGTAGTGTTCCTCGATAGCGGCCGGGTCGCGGGACAGCACGAGGAAGCCCCCGGCCGCGAGCGTCGTTTCCGGCTCGAACGTGAACTCGATGCCGCGCGTGAACGACCAGCCGACGAGATCGACCTCGGCGTCCGAGCGGTTGTGAAGCTCGATGTACTCGCCGGGCGCGGTCGCGGCCGGATGGTACATGATCTCGTTGATGACGACCGACCGCTCGAAGTCCGCGACGTTCGCGCCTTCCCGCGTCGGCGTCGTGAACACGACGCGGTTGTCGGCGGCGTCGGGGTAGCGTCCGGTCGAGTGCGCCGGCAGCGTCGCGCGCGGATTCAGTGCGTCGACGAAGCTGCCGTCGGCGAGGCTCAGGACGCACGCGTGGATGGCGTCGAGCTCGAACCCGAGCTCGGCCTCGCTGTAGGTCAGCAAGCCACCGGCGGGAATCGTCACATCCGGCAGCGTGAATGAGCCGCGCTCCTCTGGATGCAGTGAGATTCGGCGTCCTGACACGTCGACGGACAGCGCGGTAGCGTTCGCCAGCTCGATCCACCCGGTTCCCACCTCGCCGATGGACAGCTCGTTGATGACGACGTCTCGCGGTGCCGGTGTCGGCGCCGCCGGGGCTGGCTCGTCACCGTCGCGCTGGGTTCCCCACAGGGCCGGCGACAGGCTGAAGTCGCTCGAGTCGACGGAGATGTTGTACCCTTCGATCGCGAGCACGTTGGTTCCCGAGCGCAGCGCCGCTTGCCAGTTCCAGGCGGTGATCTCCTCGACGAAGCTCGCCTCGTGCGACCCTGCGGCGCCGGGTGGAATCGGGAAGTTGCCGCGCGCGATCTCGACGCCGTTGAGGTGGGCGACGAACGCGTCGTCGTAGCGGATCGCCACGGTCAGCCGGGTCAGAGCCGCAGGGTCTTCGACCTCGAACGTGCGGCGGATGGAGACACGGATGTAGTTGCCGGGCATGTCGGCGAGCACGGTGGCGTCGTCGTCGTCGCCGTAGCCGAACCCGGCGGGACCGGACTCCCACGCGCTGTCATCGAAGTCGAGGTCGCGCCAGTCGCCCGGGAGCGGCCGACTACCGCGCAGGAAGCGCCACTCGGCTCCCTCGGGAACGAGCTCGATATCGCGGGACGGTGGGGGGCCTGAGCGGTCGTCGACGTGGACGGTGTTCTCGGCACCCGGCGTCCCGCCCACGACGATCGAGGCTCTCCACGTGAAGGGGTCGGCCTCCTCTCGAAGGCTCGCGACGCGCTCGAGAGATGGTCCGAGACCGTCAGGCGACTCGGGCCACGGGTTCGAGTCCTCGTAGTCGACGAATGAGGCTAGATGGCCGAACGATGTCCACAGCTGGACGAGTTCGCCGTTGTTCGAGAGCGTGCGGTCGAATTCACCGCCGATCAGCGCGGGATCGAGCCCGTAGCGGGCGGCGAGCAGATCGGCGTCGGCCGCGACGAGGACGAAGCCGCCCGCGGGCACGACCGTGCCGTGCGCGAACATGTGCTCGATGCCGCCAGCGATGACCCAGCCGCCGACGTCGACGTCCTCATCGCCATGGTTGTACAGCTCGACGAACTCTCCGCTCAGCGAGTCGTCCGCGGGATGGTAGTGCAGCTCGTTCAGGATGACCGTCGGCGGTGCGGCGCTCAGCACGTTCGCAACCACGACAAGCCCGAGAGCCCAAACCGAAGGCGCGCAGCCGGTGGACCGTCTCAAGGTCTACTCCCTCCGTTCGTTTCCTCCGATTGCCCCGGTCCCGCGCCGTTCAGCGGGCCCTCGTGAACTTGAGTAGGCAATGCGAAGGAAGGTGCCGAGCTTATTCTGTGGCACCTTTCCGTAGCAGGGCTACTCAACGTCTTGAAGCCGGTGCGTCGGGCCGTGAAATGTCAGGCGACGTATTGAAGACGGGAGCACGGATCCGGCAAGATGCCCCGGGGAGCCCGTCGAGAAGCTTCCACGCTCGCCGGACGGTCGCCACCAGCAATTCGGAGAAGTCCGACATGAATCGACTGTCGACAGCGCTGTGCCTCAGCGTCTCGTGCGTGGCTCTCGGGCTTGCTGCAGTCGCCCTGCTCGAACGCCGGTCGGGTGGTCCCGCGGCTTCGAGCGAAGCCGAAGTCGCCGATCTCAGCGAGCTGCAGTCGGAATTGGACTCGCTGCGGGAGAGGGTCGACGCGTTCGAGGAGCGCCAAGCCGCATTGGCGCGCCGGACAAGCGAGGCCTATGCGAAGGGCCGCATCGCGCCGAGGCGCGCGGTGGGGGAGGCGGGCGAGCCCGTCTCGACCGAGGGCGCCGAACTCGAGGAGCAGGTCGCGGTCCTCAACGCCCGCCTGGCGAGCCTGGAGGACAGCGAGACGATCGCACGGCTGGCGCGATCGGGTCGCGAACGCGTCGCGGAGAAGGAGCTCCTCGCTGCGCTCGACAGCGTCGGCGATCCCGACGTCGTGCCCGAGGATCGATTGAAGGCCTGGCAAACCGTGCGGCGGTTCGGCAAGTCGCAGCGCGACAGGATCGGTGCGGAGTTCGAGGAGCGCGGACTGCAGGAGCGCGATTTCGTGCTGCCGCTGCTCGACCTGGCCCAGGACGCGACGCTCGATCCCGAGTTTCGCGTCGAGGTGATGCGCAGCCTGCACGGTTCGCGCGTCGAGGAGATCCGCCAGCCGATGCTCGACGTCCTCGCGTCGAACGAGTCGTCGGAAGTGCGTGCCGAGGCCATGACGGCGCTCTACTGGCACATCGACGACGCTTCGGTTCGCCAAGCGATCACGGCGGTCAGCCAGAACGAGAGCGACGAGATCATGCACGCGAGGGCGCAGCGGATCATGCCGAAGGTCGAGCACATAGAGCGGGAAGCGGCGCGATCTGCAGAAAGCGCGGACAGCGGCGAGAAGTGACCGTTCGAAACAGCAAAGGAGCCGCCCGACCGCGAGTTCGCGGTCGGCGGCTCCATCGTCGCGAGTCTGCCGACGGTGATCGTCAGTTGATGACGATCTTCTGGCCCTTCCAGAGGAACGTCACCTCCGCACCGAGACCGAGCAACTTGCCGATGCCCGCGTGCTTCGTCAGCAGCGCGAAGTAATCGTCGGACAGGTACTTCACCTGGACCGTCGTCGTCGGTGTGCCGGTCTTCAGCGCCGTTAGCGCAGCGTCGACCCAGCGGGTCTTCTGGAGGTAGAACGTCTTGCCGGCGACGCGGCGGATCCTGTCGACGGCGGCGACGCCGGAGCTCCCCGAGCCGCGTTCACCGTTCGTCGCCTCCGCGCCAGCCGCGGCGCGATCGAGCTCCTCGAGGAACTCGGCGCCATCCGCATCGGCCGCCGATCCCGTCCGCGCGTCCTTCAATCGCGCGATACTCCTGCTCTTCTTGACGGCACCGCGCCCCTTCGCCGCATCGAAACCTCGCTTCTCCTCTGCCGCGCGCTGGCGGGCTCGTGACGCGCCAGCGCCGCCAGGACGTCCGCCGAGGAGAGCCTCCGCGGGCGCGGCCGTGGCGGCCGGCTCGGCACGGGGGCGACCGAGACGCCGCGCGATCTCGTTCTCCTCGATGATCAGGTACGACGTGTACGGCGTGATGATGCCGTGCAGCTTGCTCAGCCGGATGACCTCGTCGGTCAGCTCCTTCGATTCGCCGGACAGCCGGATCTGCTCGAGCAGGTAGCCGACCTTGCGCGTCGCCCAAAGGCGAGCGATGTGCGGCTGCGTCGAAGCTGCGGCGGCGCCGCCGAACTCGAGCGAGTACTCGAACACCCGCTCCGAGCCGACGAACTTGCCGCGCACGATGACGTTCTTGTGGCCGTCGTCCCCGTAGCGTCCGACGAGCACGAGCTCCTCGCCGCGGAAGAGATCTGGCAGCGGCTTCGGGTACACGTCGGAGACCTTCTGGCCGGGGAACTCGACGCGAATGCCGGTCAAGACCGGCGAGTCGATCTTGTCGTAGAAGCTCGACAGCCGCATCTCGATGTTCTCGTCGTCGCGCACGTACTGCGCTGCGCCGCGCTGCTCCTTGACGAGCTGGTCGAGCAGCTTCGCGTTGAGGTCTTCGCCGACCGCGAAGACGAACACGCGTCGCTTCGCGGTGTTCTGCTTGCGGATGCTCGCGAGGACGTCCTCCGGCCGCGTCACTCCGATCGTCGGTTCGCCATCGGTCAGCAGCACGACGAGCTGCAGTCGTCCGCCGTCCGTGAGGCTCTGTAGCGCGAAACGCACGCCCTCCTCGAGATTCGTGCCGCCGCGTGCGGCCATCTGATCGACGTAGAGCCCGGCGCGCTTGCGATTGTCGTCGCTGACGTCGACGAGCCCGTCGTTGAATCGTCGCGCCTCGGTCGAGAAGTCGACGATGTTGAACCGGTCCTTCGCGTTCAGGCCACCGAGGCAGTAGCGCAGCGCGTTCTGCACCTGCTTCATCTTGTGACCGAGCATGCTTCCGGACGTGTCGATCACGAACACGACGTCCTTCGGCGGCACCTCCTTCGGGCGCTCGGGCCGCGGCGTCAGCGACAGGTGAAAGAAGCCGTCCTTCTCGTGCGAGCGGTGCGTGAGGAGGACCGGCGCGAGCGCGTCCTCGCTGACGTTCCAGACGAGCACGAAGTCCTCGTCGGCGTTGAGCGTCTTCGCCTCGAACGTGACGCGCGCTTCTTTCGGTCCGGGGCGCGCGACCGCGACGGCGTGCGACGGGCTCTGGATCGACCGCAGCGAGGCCGACTGCTTCATGCGTACGTCGATGACGACGTCCTCATACGGTCCAGTCGAGTACTTGCCGGTGTCGAGCGGGTAGCGGTACTCGGCGACGCCGGAGTTGCGCGCCACGGTCTCCGAGTACTCGATGATGATGTCGACTCCGCCGCGCGGCGGAATCGGGAACACGCTCGCGCGGAAGAGGCCGCGGTCGACGTACTCGAGGAGCCCCGGGTCCTTCACTCGGCGTACGATGTCGGAGTAGATCTGCCGCGCCTTGTCCTTCTCGAGCACCTCGCCCTGCTGGAACTTGCCGCCCATGGTCATCTGGAAACCGGAGACCGCGGCTCCCGGCGGCAGCGGGAACATGTAGACGCCCTCGAGCTGGACGCCGTTCGGGTTGTAGAAGGTCTCCTCGACGCGCGTCTTGACGACGGTGTCCTGGACGTCGACCGTGACGCGGTGCTTCGTGACGCGCATCGGGAAGTTGCGCGGCCGCGGTCGCACGATGCGCCGGTGGCGGGGCATCGGGTGGGGGATGACGACGTGGCCGTCCGGCACGTAGATGAAGCCGTCGGCGCGTACCGTGCTGGCCGGCGCCAGGAAAACGCAGACCGCGCCAAGGCCAGCGAGCAGCCAGAGTCGGTTCGAGAGCGTCATGAGGAGGCCTCCGATGAGGGGGGGTTCTTCTTCCGAGAGACCCGCCGGCGGAAGCGCCGATCGGGAAGGACCTCGAAAAAGACTCGGAGGCCTACCGGAGGTTGCAGCGATTCAGCGTGGACGGAGCCTACTACTGGGGTCGGCACCGCGATCCGCCGACTGAACCGTCACGGACCGTTCAGTCGCGGATCACGACCACCGCGCCGCGCGGTACGAAGTCGAAGACGAGCTCGACGTCGTCACGCAGCATGCGGATGCAGCCCTTGGAGGACTCGCGTTGGATCGAGTCGTTGTCCACGGTACCGTGGATGCCGATTCCCGACACCTCCTCGGTGTCCTGGAAGCCGAGCCAGCGCGTGCCGAGCACGTTGCGCGGGTCGCCGGCCGGAATGGGCGGCTCGCCGGGGATGTACCAGGTCGGATCCTTCTGACGCACCTCGACGACGAAGCGGCCGATGGGCGTCGAGTTCGCCTCGCCGAGGCCGACTGGGCGCTCCAGCAGCACGCGGTCGCCGATCTTCACCCACAGCCGGAAGTCGCTCTTGTCGACCAGCACGGACGCGCGCCCGGGCAGGATCCTCAGGCCGACGCGGGGCTGGATCTCCGTCGACTTCAAGCTGCTGAGGCGAACGATCGAGTCGATCGTCGTTTCGAACTGCCGCGCGATGCGCGTCAAGTTGTCTCCCTCCTTGACGTTGTACCGCTTCAGGAGGGGTGAGTACCGGCCGGAGAAGACGTGCCGGTCGAGCAGCGGCTCGAGCTGGTCGAGTGCCTGACGGCGCTCGATGCTGTCGCTCGCGAGCTCGTAAGCCCACGAAAGATCGGTCCACGCCTGCGGCAGATCGTTCGGATCGGTCGAGTCGACGAGGTCGATGCTCCGAGCGAGCAGCGGCGCGAAGGCCTGGCCCTGCGCGTCGTGCTTCGCGAGGTGCTCGAGGTAGCGCTGGCGCCAGCTCGGGTCCGACTCGATCTCGAGGAGCCGCAGCGCGACCGGCACGAGCGCGGCGCCGTTCTGCGACGCGCCTTGCGCGAACGCCGTTCGCAGATGGCGGGCGGCTGCGCTCTCGTCGCCCTGGCGGAAGGCCGCGTCGGCGAGGTCGACATGGCGATCGATGATGGCCGTGCCGCTTCGCAGCATCCCGACGTGGCCGTCCGGCAGCCGGCGCCCGACGCCCGTCCGTCTCGGGCCGATCGGTGGCGTGCCCCCGCCGGCCGTCGTAGGCCTCGGGGGCGCGATCCGCGCCGTCTCGGCAGGCGCGTCCGCGCCGGCGCCTCCCGCGGTCCGTGTCGCGTTCGGGTCGTTTGCGTTCGGGACGTCATCCGGCGCTCCACCGCCGCCGATGAGCGTCACGAGTGCCCACATCACGCCCGCTCCTAGCAACGCCGCCACCGTGAGACCGAGTGCCTTGTTCACGGCAACCTCCTCTGGATCACTTCTTCACTTCCGGTAACGGCCGAATTGTAGCAAGGCGGGGCCGCCGGGGGTAGCACTCGTTCCGCGGTTCGACCGGCATGCCACGAAAGCGGCCCCCGGAACGAGTTCGGGGGCCGTGTCGTCTTGTCGTCGGGATCGAGCCGCCGCGATCGTCAGCCGCGCGCGGTCTCGACGAGCTCCTTGAACGCCGCCGGATTGCGGACGGCGATGTCGGCGAGCACCTTGCGGTTGAGTTCGATATTGGCCTTCTTCAGGCCGTGGATGAACACGCTGTACCGCATTCCCTCCGCGCGGCACGCGGCGTTGATGCGGACGATCCACAAGCGCCGCCAGTCGCCCTTGCGCTTGCGGCGGTGGCGCGTCGCGTACGCCTCCGCGCGAGTGCGGGCCTCCTGAGCGGTTCGCCACAGCTTGCGGCGGCCACCGCGGTAGCCCTTGACCTTGCGGAACAGGCGCTTCTTCTTCTTGAGGCGGGCGACGCCGAATCGAGCTCGGGGCATGCTTTCGGTCTCCTACTGTTCGCTTCGTTGGATCCGATCCGGCGCGGCCGCGGCGTTCGCGCCGCAGGTTCCGTCTTCGAGGCCAGCGGGTGAGGCCAGCAGGAAGTGCCAGGCCGCATGGCGTCGAGACGGAGTCGGAAACCGTCGCCGGTTCGTGGGGGGGGGACTCTGTACCTGAGAGCCCGTGCGGGACTCTACTCCAAGCAGAGCAACCGGCGGATCGTCTTCGCGTCCATCGGCTCGCACATGACTCCCTTGCGAAGGCCCCGCAGCCGCTTGCCGTTCTTGGACACCATGAGGTGACGCTTGCCGGCCTTCCAGCGCTTGACCTTGCCGTTCTTATTTACCCGGAACCGCTTCGCGGTCCCCTTGTGGGTCTTCATCTTCGGCATTACGGACTCCTGACGCCGCCTCGCGGGCGGCGGAATGGGTCGACGGGAAGCGGGCGATTGTAGCGAACGGGGTGGCGAGAGGAAGCAAAAAAGGGCGTGGGCGGCCCGTCTCGGCCGGCCTGCATGCGGAGCGTCTCTGGCGGGCTGCACGCGCGGGCGGCGTCGGGGCCGTCCGCTTCACGACGGCGCGACACCGCGTCGGGAGCGCGGATCGGTTTCGCGGCGGCTCGATGTCGCCAGAGATGGAGCGCGTCCGCTTCGCAGCTGGCCTTCCCTCGCGCGCAGCGAGCTCCGAACAGACCCCGACTGCGGCTCAACGGCTTCCGAGGCCCCCTGTCGCTGGGATGGAGTGCCGGACGGGCGCGACGAGCACGATGCTCACCCGTAGCGCATCACTTGCCGACGAGCACCATATTGACCCGATTGCGCCCCTCGCGCGACGGCTGTTGCTCGAGCTTGGAGCAATCGTCCAGAGCTTCCGCGAAACGGAACAGGAGGTCCTTGCCGAGCTCGATGTGCACCATCTCGCGACCGCGGAACATCATCGTCACGAGCACCTTGTGCCCCTTGTCGAGGAATCGGCGCGCGCGATCGACCTTCACTTGGAAATCGTGCTCGCCCGTCTTCGGGCGCAGCTTGACCTCCTTGCGGCGGTTGACCTGCTTCTTCTGTCCGCGGCTCTTCTTGGTCTGCTGGTACCGGTACTTGCCGAAGTCCATGAGCTTGCAAGTACGCGGCTTCGCATCGGGTGCGATCTCGACCAGGTCGAGCTCCCGCTCCTGCGCCAGTCCCACCGCATCGCGGATCTCCATGATCCCCAACATCTTGCCCTCTTCGTCGATCAGCCGGCAGGAACCGAAACGCGCGTCCCGCTCGGTGAGGATACGCGGCCCCTTCGGAGGGGGCAGGTCCCGACGACGGTTTCTTGGTGGGGGAATTGAAACGATCTCCTTTGAAGTGCCGTAAAACACGACCCATCCGCGACCGCCGCGGAGGTCGATAAGGATACTAATCGGGCTCGAAACGCTGCATCAACCCAAAAACCCCCCTCGAGCGGGCATCCCGATACGCGCGGACGTCATGAGTCCGCCGCGTCGTCGGGGGCCGTCGACTCGAGGAACAGTTCCGTCAGCTGCGCGTCGGAAACGGGGCTTGGCGCGGCGGTCATCAGGCAATTGCCGCGAGCCGTTTTCGGGAACGGGATCACGTCGCGGATCGACGGCGTGCCGAGGAGGAGCATCACCAGACGGTCGAGGCCGAGGGCGATGCCGCCGTGCGGCGGCGCTCCGTAGGACAGCGCGTCGAGGAGGAAGCCGAACTTCTCGCGCGCTTCCTCGTCGTCGATACCGAGTCCCTTGAAGACCTCGCTCTGCACATCCGGGCGGTGGATACGAATGCTGCCGCCGCCGAGCTCGAGGCCGTTCAGGATGACGTCGTACGCGCGCGCGCGGACGCGACCCGGGTCGGACGTCAGGTACTCGAGGTCTTCCGGGCGCGGGCTGGTGAACGGGTGGTGGCACGCGTACCAGCGTTCGTCTTCGTCGTCCCACTCCAAGAGCGGGAAGTCGGTGACCCACAGGAGGTCGTAGCGACCCTCCGGGATGAGGTCGAGCTTGTTGCCGAGGTGGAGGCGTACCTCGCCGAGGGCCGCCGCCGCCGTCTTCGCGGTGTCGGCGACCATGAGCAGCAGGTCGCCGGTCTCCGCGCCGGATGCCTCGCGCAGCGCTTCTTCGCCGAGGTCCCCGAGGAACTTCGCGATCGGTCCGGTGGCGCCGTCCGGCCCGAGCTTGATCCACGCGAGCCCCTTGGCGCCGAGCTCCTTGGCCACCTTCTCGCAGCCGTCGATGTCCTTGCGCGACAGGCGATCGGCGCCGCCCGGCACGCGGAGGCCGCGCACGACCCCGCCGGACTCGACGGCCTTGTGGAACACCTGGAAGCCGGTCGCGCCGACCGCTTCGGACAGATCGCACAGGAGCAGATCGAAGCGCGTGTCGGGACGGTCGGTGCCGTACTTCTCCATCGCCTCGTCGTACGTCATGCGCGGGATCGGCAGCTGCACGTCGAAGTCGCGCAGCTCCTTCAGCAAGCGTACGAGCAGGCGATCGATGACGTTCTGCACGTCCTCTTCGTTGACGAACGCCATCTCGATGTCGAGCTGCGTGAACTCGGGCTGCCGATCGGCGCGCAAGTCCTCGTCGCGCATGCAGCGCACGATCTGGTAGTAGCGGTCGAAGCCCGCGATCATGAACAGCTGCTTGAACAGCTGCGGCGACTGCGGCAGCGCGAAGAACTTGCCGGGGTGGACGCGCGCGGGCACGAGGAAATCACGCGCGCCTTCGGGCGTGCTCTTCGTCAGGAAGGGCGTCTCGATGTCGAGGAACTCCTCGCCGTCGAGGAACTCGCGGATCACGCGCGACACGCGCGAGCGGAACACGAACGCTTCCTGGACGCGCCGTCGGCGCAGGTCGAGGTATCGGTAGCGCAGTCGGATGTCCTCGCCGGGCTCTTCCTTCGACTCCGCGATCTCGAACGGCGGCACGTCGCAAGGGTTGAGAACCTCGAGCTCCGTCGCGGCGACCTCGATGTCGCCCGTCGCGAGCTTCGGGTTGCCCTTCGGTCGCGCGTTGACGGTGCCGGTGACCGCGACGACGAACTCGGCGCGCAGCGATTTCGGGTCGACCGCGTAGGACGCGCTCGGATCGAGCGAGACTTGCGTGAGGCCGTAGCGGTCGCGCAGGTCGACGAAGTGCAGCCCACCGTGGTCGCGGATCGACTCGATCCAGCCGTTCAGCGTCACGGTCGAGCCGGCGTCGGACAGGCGCAGTCCGCCGCAGGTGTGGGTACGTCGCGAGAAGTCGGTCGTGGAATCGCTCATGGCGGTGTCTGTTCGAGGTGGAGCTCCAGGCGGAGATGAGCCGCCGCGAGCCTTGCACAGGAGATACGTGGCCGAGCCGCCGCGAGCGGTCGGCTCCAGCTCCGCAGGCATGGACAGCCGGGAGCCGGCATCGATGGCTGCGGCAGGTCCCGGTCGGCCCATGCCCTTGTTTCGCTATCGGCCGCGAAGTTCCGCATCTTCGACACTTCGCCCGCCACGTCGAGCGGAATCCGGCCATCGCGGCGGGATTCCGCGCCAGGAGGACAAGCATTCGCGACGGACGGCACTATCCTATCCGTGCCTGCCGCCTGCCCGGGTCCCGCTCGTCTCCCTCTCGCACGACGACGAGGCCGACGGTGACGTCCATTCTCCCTTCCGAATCCGGCTCGGGGCCCGGTGTCCCGGACCTGGCGACGCTGCGCCTTCATATCGCGACCCTGTACCGCGCCGGACTGGCGCAGCGATTGATCGACCGGTTCGGGGACGCGGCCGCGGTCTTCGAGCGTTCGGACGCCGAGCTCTTCGCGGTCGAGCGCGTCAGCCCGCGCGCGCTCGCTCGGCTGCGCGCGAGCGACGCACGCCAGGGCGCCGAGCGCGAGCGCGCCGTCTGCGAGCGCCACGACGTCGCGTGCCTGGTGCGCGGTACGCCGGGCTATCCGGCGGCTCTGGCGCCGCTTACCGACATGCCACTCGTGCTCTTCTGTCGCGGCGCGCTCGCCCCGATCGACGCGTGCGCGGTCGGCATCGTCGGGTCGCGACGGGCGTCGCCGTACGGCTTGCGGCAGGCGGCGCGATTCGCGGCGCGCTTCGCGGAGCTGGGAGTGACGGTCGTCAGCGGGCTCGCCCGCGGCATCGACGCGCGTGCGCAGGAGGCGGCGCTCGACGCCGGCGGGCGTACGATCGCGCTGCTCGGCTCGGGTCTCGGCCGGCTCTATCCGCCGGAGCACCGCCGCCTCGCCGAGCGCATCGTCGCGGCTGGCGCCGGCGCGATCGTCAGCGAGTTTCCGTGGAGCATCGGCCCGCGCAGCTTCCACTTTCCGCAGCGCAATCGGCTGCTGAGTGGCCTGTCGACGGTGCTGCTGGTCATCGAGGCGGGGCGCAAGTCGGGCAGCTTGATCACGGTCCGCTGGGCGCTCGATCAGGGCAAGAGCGTCTTCGTCGTGCCGGGACGGATCGACGACGAGGGTGGCCGCGGCGGGCTCGAGCTCCTGCGCGAGGGTGCGGCGCCGGCGGTCGAGCCCGAGGATCTCTTCGGCGAGCTCGGCCTGCAATTGGGCCAGGATGGCGCGTCGAGCGCGAGGCCGCGTCGGCCCGCCTCGAACGAGCCGCTTCCCGGTCCTCTCGGCGAGCCGCTCGGGCGACTGTTCGCGCAGGAGGACGAGTGGCATCCCGACGAGATCGTCGCGCAGCTCGAGCGGCCGGCGGGAAGCGTCCTCGCCGCATTAGCCGAGCTCGAGCTCGGCGGTCACCTCCACCGTAGCGGAGGTGGGAAGTACGCGCGGGAGCGCCGGCTGGGGCGCTGACCCAGATGAGGTCGACGCAACGACTTGGTCGTCATGCGACACGGCTGTAAGATGCGCGCATGATGATCAGGACGCGACGACTCGCTCTACCCGCGCTGACAGTCCTCCTCGCGCTTCCGTTGTTGACCGGTTGCGTGACGACCGATGAGGGGCGAACGGTCCAGCCGCAGATCTTCGACTTCGAACGGGCCCTGCGCGGCGGCCTGTATCCCGTCGGATTCTTCCACGGACTGACGCTCGTCGTGGAGCTCGACGAGGCCGACCTGCCGCGAAACCGGGACGGCGAGCTCGAGCGTCGCTTGCTCGCGGTGACGCCCCATCCGCAGCCGGACGGTCACGAGATCTTCCGCATCTCCGGGCACCGCGAGATTGAGTACGTGAACCGACGCTGGCGCGTCGGGAAGTTCCAGTACGAGGAAAAGACGGGCGTCAAGTCGCGGCTCTTCGTGTTCAAGGAGCACGAGGGCAACTTCGAGTTCGAGCTTCACGGGCAGCGCATCCTGGTAGAGGTCGAAGTCAAGACGCGCTGGATTCCGTCGGTGATGTACTGGGCTGAAGACGTGCGCCGGCCGACGGACGTGCCCAACGTGTATGAAGCGTATACGACGGAGACGATTCAGATCGGCGGCGCGAAGATCGAGATCGACGGCCGCACGAACATCTGGCGCATCAACGACGTCGTCTCCTACCAGTACAAGAAGAGCCCGACGCTGATCCTCGAGGATGTCGTCCGCTAACGAGACCGTCGGGCGCGTAGCCCTCCTCGACCAGGCCGTCGGTGACTTCGAGCGCGTCGTCGCCGAATTCCTCGATGCCGTCGGCGCACCCGCGTACCGCGGGCGTCAGTTGCGGCAGTGGCTTTACGAGCGGACGCCGGAGTCGTTCGACGCGATGCGCGATCTGCCCGCCGCGCTGCGCGCGCAGCTCGCCGAGAGGTTCGTCCTGCATCCGCTCGCGTATCGTCTCGACCAGCGTTCGAGCGACGGCACGCGGAAGTTCCTGTGGGACCTGTGCCACCGTGGCGACACGGTGTCCGGCGCTGTCGAGAGCGTGCTGATTCCCGACGGCGATCGCGTCACGTACTGCATCTCGACGCAGGTCGGCTGTCCGGTCAAGTGCACGTTCTGCGCGACGGGGTACGGCGGCTATCGCGGCAATCTGACCGCGGGCGAGATCGTCGACCAGGTCGTGTCGATGGGCCGTCGTAGCGGCCTCGCGCCGACGAACATCGTCTACATGGGTATGGGCGAACCGCTGCTGAGCTGGGACGCCGTGTCGCGCTCGCTCGGCATCCTGACGTCGTCCGAGCAGATCGGCTTCGGCGCGCGCCGCATCACCGTGTCGACGGTCGGCGTGCCGGATCGGATTCGCGCGCTGGCGCGATCGTTCCCGCAGGTGAAGCTCGCGCTGTCGCTGCACGCAGCGCGCGATGATCTGCGCACCGAGCTCATCCCGCTCAACCGCAAGTACTCGCTCGACGAGGTCCTCGACGCCGTGCGCGAGCACGGCCGCGCGACGCGGAAGAAGGTGACGTTCGAGTACGTGGTGCTGCCGGGAGTCAACGACTCCGCGCGCGACGTTGCCGACATCCTGCGAGTGACGCACGGCATCCCGTCGCGGATCAACCTGATCGGCTTCAACCCGTTCGATGGCGCGCCGTACGCGAAGCCGACCGTGCCGGCGCTGCTGCGATTCCGCGACGCCCTCGAGCGCCGCTTCCCCGGTACCGTCACGGTTCGTCGCAGCCGCGGCGATGATATCCAGGGAGCCTGCGGGCAGCTCGCGGGGGGGTGAGGGCGGAGTCGGGATCGGAGTCGGGGTCGGAGTCGGGGGCAGCGTCCGGAGGGCAGCGTCGGCATGGGGCACGCAGTCGGAATCGGAGTTGCTCGCCGGATCGGGTACGCTATTCCCAATCGAAGGAACGTCTGAAGGAGCCAGTTCATCATGCATCGCCCCCACCGCCGCGAGTTTCTCGGCGCCGTCGCTGCCGGCACCCTCGCCCTCTCCTCCGCCCGTTCGGAAGGCCGCGTCGCCCCGAAGCTCCGGCTCGGCGTCATCGGCGTCGGCTGGTATGGCATGGTCGACGCTCAGGCGGCGCTGCGCGTCGGCGGCGTCGAGATCGCGGCCGTCTGCGACGTCGACACCGCGCACCTGGAGGCGAGCGCCGCCAAGCTCGAGAAGCTCCAGGGCAAGCGCCCCGCGACGTTCGCGAAGTATCAGGATCTGGTCGCGCTCGACGGCCTCGACGCTGTCATCATCGCGACGCCGCCCCACTGGCACGCGCTGCAGCTCATCGCGGCGCTGGAGCACGGCGACCGACCAGCGCTGGATCGTCATTCCCAGCGGCAAGAACGCGAAGCGCGAGGTGCACGAAGTGAAGACCGACCTCGGCACGCAGCACATGGCCGACTTCCTCGCTGCGATGCGCTCGCGCGGTCGCGCGACGTGCTCGATCGAGGCCGGATATCAGTCGACCGCGACCGTGCAGCTCGCGATGGCCGCCTACGAGACGACGTCGACGCTGTCGTGGGACGCGTCCTCCGAGCGGGTCACCGACAACCCGGCCGCCGCGAAGCTCCTACGGCGCGAGTACCGCACGCCGTGGAAGCACCCCTACAAGGCGTAGCGCGGATCACGCGTGCTCCACACGACGTCCGCCGAGCCACGTCGACACGATTTCGCACGTGACGGGCCGTTCATGCCCGTCGCGTTCGACGACGTCGAGCAGTACGAGGTCGGCCCGAGCGCCGGGAACGATCGCGCCCCGATCGTCGAGACCGAGGAGCCGCGCCGGGTTGCGCGCGCACATGCGCGACGCCGCGTCGAGCGCGTCCGCCAGTGACATCGCTTCGTGCCGCCGGGTGTACACGCCAGCCATGTCGCGCCGCAGCAGGCCGACGAGGTTCTCGAAGACCTCGCGCATGCCGATCGCCGAACCGAAGAGCGATGCCGCATCCGAGCTCAGCGGGTTCGCGCGTCCGGCCTGACCCGCGCCGTTCGCACGCGGCGGCACGACGCGCAGGTACGCGCCGCGGACGTCACCGTCTGACGCGCCGATCGACTCGCCGCGGATGCCGAACACCTCGAACTCCCCCACCGGCGGCCCCATCGCGAAGCCTGCATCGCTGATGCCGATGAAGCGGCCGACCTCCTTGCGGGCGATCCAATCGCGCACGAGCTGCGGGTGGACGTGCACTCCGTCGACGATCACCGTCGCGATCAGGTCGTCGTTGCGCAGCACCTCCTCGAGCATGCCGCCGTCGTCGAAGACCTTGAGGTTGCTGCCGGTCGGCCCGTTGCCGAGATGAATCGCGTAGCGCAGCCCGGCGTCGACGGCCTCCCGCAGCCGCCGTGCGTGCGGCTTCGCATGGCCGCAGCCGACGACGATGCCGAGCTCCGTCGCCCGCCGCACGAGCTCGATCGCGTCGTCGGACATCTCCGGCGCGATGTTGATCATGCGCACCGCGCTGGTCGCCGCGAGCTTCTCGAGCGCGTCGCGACTCGGAGCGAGCACCTCGTCCGGGTTGTGCGCGCCATGGAACTGCGGGTTCATGAACGTGCCCTCGACGAGTCCACCGAGGAACGCCGCATCGAATCCACAGGTTCCTTCATCCGACGACTCGAGCACCTGCCGCATGCCGTGGAGGTAGGCGTCGATCTCGGCGAGAGGCGCCGCCAGCGTCGCGAGAACGCAACCGGTCACGCCGCGCGCCACCTGCCACGCGAGCACGTCGCGAATGCGGTGCGCGTGCGCGTCCGGGGTCTGCAGACCACGCGCGAGCCAGTCGATATCGTTCACCTGGATGTCGATCCAGCCCGGCACGATCCAGCGGCCGCCCGCATCGACGATCGGAGCGTCCGGCGGCGCGTCGACCTCGGCTGCGATCGCGCGCACCGTGCCGTCAACGACGAGCACGCTGGCGCGCTCCGCCGCCCTCGACGCGTGCAGCGACGCCTGCGGATCGCGTTCGCCGTCGCCGCGCACCACATACGCGTCGCGGATGACGAACGTCGACGCCGCGGGCTCAGTCATCGGCGAGCAGTCCGTTGAGAGAGGGCTCCCAACACCTCGCGGAACGACTCCTCGAGCACGTCGAAGCCCTCGCGCAACGCGACTGCCGGGATCGACAGCGGCGGCGCGATCTTCAAGCAGCCGCCCCCGAGCCCGACCGGAGAGAAGAGCAGCAGGCCCTTGCGGTAGGCCGCTTCCGTCACCGCGTAGGTCAGGTCCGCGTCCGGTTCCAGCGTCCCGGGCTGCACGACGCGAATGCCGCCGACGAGCCCCTTCGCCCGAACGCAGCCGACGCGATCAGCGAACGCGCGCTCGATGCGCTCGCAGCCCGCGGCGAGTTCTGGCTCGAGCGCCGCCGCCTTCTCGATGAGGTCGTCCTCCTCGAGCGCATCGAGGCTGCCGAGTCCGGCCGCGACACTGAGGGGAGATCCCGAATGGGTCGACGTCATCGATCCCGACGGATACGTCGACACGACGTCCGAGCGGCCGATGACCGCGGCGAGCGGCAGCGAGCTCGAGATCCCCTTGCCGCACGCGATCAGGTCGGGAGCGACACCGTAGTGCTCGAACGCGAAGAGCTTCCCCGTGCGCCCGAAGCCCGCCTGCACCTCGTCGAACGTCAACAGCGCGCCGTGGCGATCGCACCACGCTCGCAGCGCCTGCGCGTACTCGGGCGGCATGAAGTCCGGTCCGATGCCGAGATACGTCTCGGACAACACGCCAGCGACCTGTGCGCCGTCGACGCCGTTTGCCGCGAGGGTCCGCTCGAATACGTCGAACGACACGTCATCGAGCAGGTAGCCGTCCGGAAACGGCACCTGTAGGAACGACTCGTCGTCGTCGCCGATCCACATCTTCAGCGGCGGGATGCCACCGGCGAGCTGCGAGCCGAGCGTGCGCCCGTGAAAGCCGCCGCCGAACGACACGATCAGGCGCTTGGCCGGATCGAGGCTGCGGCCCCAGGTGCGCATCAGCTTGATCGTGCATTCGACGGCCTCGGAGCCGGTCGTCACGAGAAACACGCGATCGAGCCCGTCGGGCGCGATCGCGGCCAGACGCTCGGTGAGCTCCGCACGTCCCTCGTGCACGAAAACGTAGGTCGACAGCAGCTTGCCGTCGAGCAGCGCCTGCAAGCGCTCGATCACGCGGGGATGAGCGTGGCCGACGTTCGCGACGAGCACGCACGAGCTCCAGTCGATCCAGCGGTTGCCGAAACGATCCGCGACCGTGTGCCCTTCGGCGCGATCCCACAGCACTGGCGGCTGACAGGCCATCGATGGCGCCTCCGAGCGCATCAGTCGCTCGAAGACCTCGATCGACTCGGGCACGGGCTGCGGCGTCACGATGCGCCGGTGCTCCGTCTCGACGTGCGGGACGTCGACGGGCTCGAGGGAGTAGCGTCCGTAGCGTCGTCCTTCTGCGACCATGAGCCGTCTCCGATCAGCCGTCCTCGCTCAGGACGAGAGCCTCCCGCATGCGCCTCTCGTCGCCCGGATGACAGATCAGCAGACTGCTGCGAAAATACCACCGACGCGGATCGCCCGGCTCGAGGAAGTAGATCGAGTCGTCGACCTCCGGACCGACCGTGCGCACCTCGCCGTCGACCTGAACGGAGGCGTGCAAGCCGAGCCGCAGGATGAGCGGCAGCGCGCCGCCGGCGTCCCACAATCGCACGCTGCCGAGATACGACAGGAAGCGCCCCTGCAGCAGGCCGACGAGCGGTACGACGGCAGCACCGAGCGACATCACCGGGTTCGGCAGATCGACGCGGCCGCGCTTCGCCAGCTTCTGCGTGATCGCGACGAGGCCGATCTCGCCAGGGTACGGCGGCGGCGACGGCAGGACGCGCCAACGCCACTGGCCGTCCTCCAGACTGCCTTCCTCGACGCCGTCCTCGGTGGAGATCACCATCTCGCCGAACTCCGGCATGTAGACCGCCCCGTCGACGAAGCGCCCCTCGACCATGCGGCCGATCGATACGCCCCAGTTCGGCAGATAGCACGAGAACGGCGCCGTTCCGTCGATCGGATCGATGACGAACGCCTCCTCGCGCATCGCGCGATCGATGTAGTCCTCGCCCTTCTGCGCGATGGTCTCCTCGCCGATGATGAACGCGCCACCGTCGGGATCCTCGAGGCGATCCGTCAGGAGGGCTTCGATCTCGCGATCGGCCTGGGTGACGATCGAGCGATCGCTCTTGAACTGTCGATCGAGGTTCTTCTTCGCACGCCGGGCGATCTCGCCCGACTCGAGTAGCAATTCGATGATCTTCTCGCGTGGCCAGCTCATGGAATCGCAGGATAGAGCGCCTGCGAAGGAATGCCAAGGGGCCGCGCGGGAATTGGCCGGAATTCACGAGCGCGTTCGCACGTCCCTGCGCTCGCGACGACCGCGGCTGCGTTCTTAGTGCCGCCTTTCACAAATATCTGTGCATACGAGCGGCATCTTCGCCCGCTGGCTTCGTTGCGCTCAGTCGACTATGGGCCTTTTAGCGTCGAATCATCGGTGCGATCCAGCTCGCGTCCTCGAGAAGCGGTCTCGCCGCTTCGGCGTCGAGACCGACCATCTCGACGATGGCTTCGAGGAGGCGCGCGTGCGCCGCGCCGGCCGCCGCGACGTGTTCGGCCCGCGGCGGCAGCGCAGCGTCAGCGAGCGACGGCGACTCGGCGGAGAGCACTAGCACCTCATCCGCCCATGTGTCGAACACTGCGGAGAGCGCGATCTGCTGGGCTTCCGTGAGACCATAGCGACTCGTGGCGAACTCGCGGATGCCGACGAGAGCGGCGGCGCGGTCGTCATACTCCCGCACCTTCACGCTCGTCGCGATCAGCAGGGGCGAGCAGATCGCCAGCCCGAGGCGGTCGACCTCGTGGACCGGCGATAACGCATTCGCCTGCTCGTCGTTCAGCTGGTCCCAGAACGCCGCCATGGCGCCCTGCTTGAGACACAGCTCGTCCACGACCTTGCGCAGCTTCGGAGTCGCGTCGGCGTACCGCTCCTGGGTCGCATCGTACTCGGACTCGAAGCTCTCGACCGCCGTCGCGATCGCGTCCTTCTGCGTCGCAGTCAGCGGAAGCTCCGTACGCTCTAGCAGAGCAGCCAACGTATTCGCCAGCACGAGCGGATGGGTGAACTCCCCGTTGCCGGGCGCATGTGTCGGGACGACGTCGATGAGGGACGGTGCGAGACCGCCGAGCGCCCGCATGATGTCGCGCGCGGATCGCCGCAGCGCGTCCTCGAGCTCATCCGGCGGCGATCCTTCTCGCTGCCGCTCCAGGGCCTTCACCTGGACCGCGTGGTAGCTTTCGAACGCGGCGGCGATGCCCGCCCAGTCGGCCGTCGCGACGGGCAGATGGTCCCTCAGGCTGCCGGCGAGGATGGATGCGGTGGCTTGCCGCTCGCGATCGGAAGCGTCCTTACCGCCGGCCCCCGTCGCATCGGCCGCGGCGATGGACTTGCTCAGCGCCTCGACCTGCTCGTGCAGTCGTCGATTGGTGGACTCGAACGCGTCGCGTTCGCGACGCGCCGTCGCGAGA
This sequence comes from uncultured Planctomycetia bacterium, assembly GCA_964392615.1. Lineage (GTDB taxonomy): Bacteria > Planctomycetota > UBA8108 > UBA8108 > UBA8108 > CAYMRB01. The sequence goes on from CAYMRB010000090.1 coordinate 19,934, forward strand.
CCCGCACGCACGCGCTCGAGCTCCGCGGCGATCGCCGTCTCCTCAGACGCGCTGCGCCCGGAATCCGGCGACACCGATGTCCCGAGATGGCCCAACCCGACGCCTACGGCGAGACTCAGCGCACACAACGCGGCGACACAGGCGAGGCTCTTCGTCGTCATCGTGATCCCTCCCACGGCCAAGGCTGAAGACGTTGTGGCCGCCTCGCAGGCGACCGCCTCGACACCGAAATCGACGGAAGACGTGCCCGCCAGTATCGCGCCGCACCAGAGCTGTCGGTCGCCGCCGTGCGCGCGATCGAGCCGGTCGCGAAGAAGAGCCAGCGCCGTCTTGATCCGCGACCGAACCGTGGTGGCTGGTGTGCCGAGCCGGGCCGCGATCTCGACGGGCCTCAGCCCCTCGAAGAAACGCAGCAGCACGGTGGATCGAAGGGGCTCGTCCAGCGCGAGCACGGCATCGACGACCCGGCGCTGCACCTCGACGCGCTCGACGAGCGCCTCGGTCGTAGGCGCGCAGTCCGGGCGCGAAACGGCTCGCTCCCGACGACGTCGGGCGGACTCGGTGCGGAACGAGCGAAACGCGAGATTCACCAGTACCCGACGCAGCCAGGCTCGGGTCAAGATTGCCGGCGGCCGACGACACGCCGCCAACCAGGTCTCCTGCACGACGTCCTCGGCGAGGCCGCGGTCCGAGACCAGGGCCCGGGCGAGGACTTCCATCCACCGCGCGTTCTTCAGCAGCTCTTCCGTGTTGACGGACTCTTCCATCGACGATCTCCTGCGACAGTCATGGAAGGAATTCCAGCGGGCGACGACGACGAAAAACGCGGCTTTTGACGACTCGAGCGAGTCAGTCTCCCATCAGCCGTCGAACGGTCGGCATCGACGCGCGCGTCGCACGGTCGGACTCAGGCGTACATCTCGCCGTAAATCGACGAGAACTCGGCCTCGACGACCCGCCGTACGAGCTTCCCCGTCGGGCCGATTCCTCCCGCGTCCTTCAGGCTCCGTGGACTGACGACCCACGGGCCGATGTGCTCGTCGACCGGTCGTGCGGCGTTGTGGTCGCGGACGAGCTGTCGGCAGTAGTCTTCCGCCGACGGATTCGCGTCGAGCCCCTCGCGCAGGAAGAACACGCAGCCCAACCGCGGCTTCGCGTCGCCGATGACGATCGCCTCCTCGAGAATCGCGTCGCGGTTCGAGTCGGCGGTCTTGATGGCGTCCTCCATCGGGATCGGAAAGTAGTTCAGCCCGTTGTCGGTCGTGATGCGATCCGAAACCTTGCCGAGAACCTTCAACCGCTGCCGTCCGTCGAACGCGGCGCGGTCGCCGGTCCTCTTGCGCCCCTCGAACGGCACGAGCGTCCCGCCGGGCTCGACGTAGCCCGTCGCGATCTGCGGCCCCGTGACGATGAGCTCGCCCTCCTCGATGATCGCGCCGACACCCGGAAACAGCCGGCCACACGTCCCGAACGCGCCACGCCGTCGGTCGTTCAGATCGCACACGCAGAGCGGACCGGTCGTCTCGGTCATGCCCCACCCCTGCAGGACGCGCACGCCCATGACCTCGAGGAACGCCATGGAGTGGAGGTTCGGCTTCGCTCCCCCGATGACGACGAAGTCCGGCGTGCCGAGGCGGCCCTGGAACATCTTCCCGAACAGCTTGCGCGCCGTCAGGATCGCCGGCAGCGCCAGTCGGCCTCGCAGTCGCCCGGCCTCCAATGCGATCAACCCGTCCTCGGCTTTGCGGACCAGCCGCTTGAGACCGCGCCGGACGGGCGGCGGGATGCGCGCCAACTTGCGAAGCTCCGCTGGCACGCGGCCGGAGAGGTCGCTCGTCAGCTTCTCGTAGAAGCCGCCGCGCATGCGATTGAGCACGATCGGCACGAGAATCAACGCGTCGACCTTGCCGGTCTTCTCCTGCGGCAACCGCGCGAGGTTCTGCACGTCGCTGAACAGAACCCGCCGCGGCCGCACGGCAAGGAAGCCCATGATGACGACGAACGCGAAGATATGGCTGGCCGACAGCGGGCAGTGAACGGTCATGCCGGCGCGAAGGAAGTCGAGCGCGCGAATGTTCTCGATCGCCGCCTCGATATTCCCGAGGCTGATCTCCGTGCACTTCGCGATGTCGCTCGACGTACCCGACGTGAAGATCCACGCGACCGGATGATCCGACGCCATGTCGGACGCGAACAGGTCGCCGCTGCCTCCGGTGTCGTCGGGCGCGGGCATGTGATCGGAGACGAGGGAAACGCGCAAGCTGTGGTCGAGGAGCTCGCCCCAACCGTCGGCTCGCGCGGCGAAGCCGTCCCCCACGGCGAGAAGGCGGATGCCATAGCGCCGCATGTACAGCTGCTGCGTCGCGTCGTCCCAGTTCGGATAGAGCGGCACGACGGTGAAGCCGTGACTCATCGCCGCGAACGCTGCGATGAGAAACTCGATGGCCTCCTCGCTCTTGAACAGAAGCGCGACGCGCTGACGTTCGCCGGAGCGCAGCGGCCCGAGCCGAGAACGGTAGGCCCGGATCGCGCCGAGCATGCCGGCACCGTCGAGCTCGCGCACGCGGTCGCCGCGGCGATCGAACGCCTCGAGGCCGACACCGAGATCTGGAAGCCCTTCCACGAGCTCCTTGAGCGTACCCATCGATGCAATACTCCCGTCGTGATAGGTCGTCCGGACGATCCCTACCGGACGAACCGTGCCGCCAATCTACGCGGGAGGCGGAGCTGCGGCAAGGAGCGGGTGCCGGAGCATCAGGAGAGGAGGGAGCTGACGGCGCTCCCTCTTCTCCCGATCTTCCGGTCGTCGTCGACGTCGGGGGTCAGATGTCGCAGGGGGATGTCTCGCAGCCGAGAGCGACATCTCCCGGCTCCTCGCTCACACCGCACTCGGGGAACGGAGGGGTCGGCGTCGGACCGCCGAGGAAGTTGAAGTTGAGCGTGTAGATCGCGTCGCCGACCTGGCCGATGACGTTGCCGTCGCCGTTGGAGTCGCAAGCGGCCATGCACGCTGGCGCCGGACCGCCGAGGAAATTGAAGTTCAGCGTGAAGATCGCGTCGCCGACCTGGCCGACGACATTCCCGTCGCCGTTGCAGTCCCCGCGCAGGAACGTCGGGCCGTCCGGCGGATCCACTTCGGCGCCGTAGAGGAGCTCCGAGGGCGCGAGAGGGCCGAGCGTCACGCGCGGCTCGAAAACGAGCCCCTGGAAGAAGTCGAGATCGAAGCCGATCGGGTGCTGTCCGACGCCGATCGGCCGGGCGAGGCTGTCGCCGAAGTTGTTTTTCGTGGCCCCCTCGTGCACCGCGATCGGATCCGTGTCGTCGAAGTACACCGTCACCGTACCGCCGATCGTACCGTCGTCGTTCTGGGGCAAGCCGCCCGTGGCGAAGACCACCGCGACATAGTGCCACTCCAGCGGCGTGGCGACCTCGATCGGCAGATCCTCGAGCGTGCCGGAGATGCGCATCTTCACCATGCCGAAGTTGTCGCCGTTGCGCTCGTCGATGACGATCTTCTCGGTGCCGGCGTAGTCGATGATCGAGTTGACCCCGCCCGTGCCGTCCCACTGGAACCAGCACTCCATCGTGAATCCGCCGTACTCGGAGATCAGCTCGTTCGTCAGGAGCGAGATCGCATTCGTGACGATGCCGGTCTGGACGGCCCTCGTGCCGAGGCGCGAGTCGAGCGAGTAGTCGCCCGCGTCGTCCGGCACGCCGTCCTCCGGGATCTCCTCCGACGCCACGGCCGCTGGCTGGGCAGTCCCATGGTTCTCGCTGCCGCTCGAGTCCGGGACGTCCGGGAAAATATCCGGGTCGATCTCGCTGTAGCGGAAGACCGTCACCGGATCCAGAACGGGTATGGGCGGCACGACGTACGACAGCGCACCCGCCGCGAGCGGGCCGAGGCTGACCGTCGGCGCGTAGATCAACCCGGGATAGGCGCCGCTGCCATCCGGCTTCTGCCCGACGCCGATGCCCGCGCCGCCGTCCGTGCTGTCGAGCTGGATGTCCGGCGTCACGACGGGCGCGTCGAGCCCATCGAAGTAGGTCGTCACGGTCCCGATCAACGCGTCGTCACCGTCAGGGAATGCGGACGCCGTGTCGAAGACCGCACCAAACCAATGCCACTCGCCCTCGACGGCTTGGCCGATATCGATCGTGTCGGCGTCCGAGATCACCAGCAGGACCTGTCCCGAAGCGTCCACGCGCACGCCGTTGCCGCCAGCGGACTCGATCACCGAGCCGCCGCCGTCGCCGCTCCACAGCAGCCAACCCTCCATGGTGAATCCCGACGTGTTGCCGATCGCGGTCGTCGACAAAAGACCTCCTGCATCCGTCACCGCGCCGCCGGCCGCCGTGTCCAGGGACGAGTCGCCTCCGTCCGGCACGTCCGCCGGGGGCATCATGTCGCTCAGGGCCGCACCGGCGGCGGCGGTCGCGTCGTTGCCGGCGTCTCCCTGATCGGGAATCGCCGGCAGCGCATCCTCGGACGAGAAACGATACGCGAGAAGCGTCGACGGCGGATCGACGATGCGCGCCTGGAGGAGCAGGTCTTCGGGGTCGAGCACGCCGAGCGTGACGCGGGGCTCGTACACCAGCCCGTCGAAGAAGTCGTTGGGGAAGCCGTTCGGGTGCTGGCCGACGCCGATCGACCGGATGAGCCCGTCACCGAAGAGGGTCTTCTCCACGCCCTCTTGCACAGCCGCCGGAACGAACGAATCGAGGTAGCACGTCACCGTGCCGGTCGCGAATCCGTCCGCGGTCAAAGGCTCATCGAGCGTGTCGAAAACGACCGCAACGTAGTGCCACTCGCCAGGCGTCACGTTACCGATCGGAACCAGATCTGCCGCATCGGAGTTGAAGAGCATCCCGAGCGTCCCGGTATCCGGCGCGAGCACGATCTTCTCGGTCCCGGCGTAGTCGATGATCGAGTTGACCACTCCGGCGCCGTTCCACTTGAACCAGCACTCCATTACGAAGCCGCCCTCTTCGACGATCAGCTCGTTCGTCAACAGGGAGACGTTGTCGGTGACGAGGCCACCCAGAGCGCTCGAGTCGAGCGACGCATCGCCGAGATCGTCCGGAACCTCCTCGGTCGGAATATCGAGCGACAGCGCTGCGCCAACCTGCCCGGTGGCGTTGTTCCCGGCCGGCCCTGTGTCGAAGACCGTGGTCAGCTCCTCACCGTCGACGAACGAGTAGTGGAAGACCGTCTCCTGCGCGCCGAGACGCCCGACGACGAGTACGAGAGGCAACAACAAGAGCAGGGCACGTGACATGGACGAACCTCCGTTATTCCGGGAGAACTGAACGAGCCGCCCGAGTGAAGACGCCGATACGAAACGAGGGATTCCAGACACCGATGCGAGGCCCAGCAGCCCCCGACAAGCCGAGCGGGAGCGGCCGTACGCAACAGGTACCAGGATCCGCCCGCCAGACTCGAAAGTCAATCGACCGCACACCCGACGAAACGCCGAATTGCCACCGCGAATCCGCGCGCCGGCTCGCTACCTGAACGGTACCGCAGGCCACGAGTGAATTCCGCCGCCCAATCGGGCTCAGAAGTCGAGATCCTCCGCCTCGCTCGCCCGCTCCATCACGAAGCGGTACCGCGCCGACGCGTCCTTGCCCATCAGGTCGTTGATGATCTGATCGGTCTCGAGCTCATCGACGATGTGCACGCGCTGCAGCGCGCGCGTCCGCGTGCTCATCGCGGTTTCCTCGAGCTGCTTCGGCGACATCTCGCCGAGGCCCTTGAAGCGCGTCACGGCGTTCTCGCTGACCTTGCCCGGAAGCGACTCGATCAACCGCTCCTTCTCCTGATCGGACCACGCCCAGTGCGTCGAACCGCGGTGATCGACGCGGTAGAGCGGCGGCATGCCGAGGTAGACGTAGCCGCCCGTGATCAGCGCCGGCATGTGTCGATAGAAGAACGTCAGCAGCAGCGTCATGATGTGGTGACCGTCCGAATCGGCATCGGTCAGGATGATCACCTTGTGGTACCGCAGCTTCGACGCGTCGAAGTTCTTGCCCATGCCGCAGCCGAGCGCCGACACGATGTCGGAGATCTCCTTGTTCGCGACGACCTTCGCGAGCGTGGCCTGCTCGGTATTGAGCACCTTCCCTCGCAGGGGCAGGATCGCCTGGAACTTGCGGTCGCGAGCTTG
>CAYMRB010000091.1:0-26003 GCA_964392615.1 uncultured Planctomycetia bacterium
CGACTCCGATTCGGACTCCGATTCCGACTCCGATTCCGCCCCCGCAACCCTGCTTCTGCGCCTCGAGACCTGGCACGGCGCCAGCACCGTCCGCTCGCGAAGCCCCTGACGCCGGGTCGTCGAGCGCGGTAGAATCGGTTCGGATCGTAGCGAATGGACGCCTCACCACGCCGCGTGAATCCGCCAACGCAGTTTGCGGATCGGAACGACGGCACGAGTCGCTTCCGACGTCGAGAGGAGAACGTCCGCGTGCAAGCCCGTCACTCGCCACCGTGCGCTTCTATGCTCGTCGCGTGCTTCCTCGCGACTTTCGCGCCGATCACGCTCGCGTCGCCGCCGAACATCGTCTTGATACTCACCGACGATCAGGGCTGGACGGACACGTCCGTCGCGATGTCGGTCGATCGCCCGGACTCGAAGAGCGACTTCTACCGCACGCCGCATCTCGAGCGACTCGCGCGCGGCGGCATGGTGTTCTCGAATGCCTACGCACCGGCTCCGGTGTGCAGCCCGACGCGCGACAGTATCCTGTGGGGGCGAACGCCGGCACGCCTGCACCACGCTGTGCTGATCGGAGAGGCGTCGGTTCCTTCGGAGGCGTTGACGATTCCGCAGGCGATCAAGGCAGCGGAGCCGCGCTACGTGACGGCCCACTTCGGAAAGTGGGGCTGCACGCCGAAGTCGCCCGAGGCCGCCGGCTTCGACGTCAGCGACGGCCGCACCGACAACTACCACGGCGACTGGCGCGCGATCGGCGACAAGCGGCCGCTGCCCGTGGACGATCCGAAGCGCATCTTCAGCGTCACGCGACGCGCGGGCGAGTTCATGTCGCGGCAGGTCACGGCGCAGCGTCCGTTCTACGTGCGCATCTCGCACTACGCGTGTCACGTCGGCCATCTGTCGCGACCGGAGACGCGGGCGGAGGTTCGGCAGCGGCCGCGTGGCGCGAAGTGCCGTGACAGCGACTACCGCGATCCGGCGACGTTCAGCGAGGCGGAGCTCCGCACCGGCTGGGCGCTCAACTACGCCGCGATGGTCGAGGACCTCGACGCCGGGCTCGGCCTGTTGCTCGACCGGATCGACCGGCTCGGTATCGCCGACACGACATATGTCATCTTCACATCCGACAACGGCGGCGGCTTTCGCGACAACACGCCGCTGCGCGGCGGCAAGGCCGACCTTTGGGAAGGCGGTATCCGCGTGCCCATGGTCGTGCGCGGTCCAGGCGTGCTTGCCGGATCGCGCTGCGACGTACCGGTGACCGGCTGGGACCTGTGGGCGACCTTTCGGGAGCTCGCCGGCGATCGACGTCCGTTGCCGGACGGCATCGACGGCGGCAGCCTCGTGTCGCTTTTCGCACACGGTAATCGCGGCGCCGTTCATCGCGGTGAGGAAGCCCTCGTGTTTCACTTCCCGTGGTTCGACAGCGTGCCGGAGTCGGCCATCCGGGTGGGGCGGTTCAAGCTGATGAAGAACCTCAACACCGGCGAGGCGCGTCTGTTCGATCTGGTCGACGACATCGGCGAGACGCGGGATCTCTCCGATCGCCTGCCGCAGAAGGCGCGCGAGCTTCAGGAGCGACTCGCTGCGTATCTGAAGACCGTCGGCGCCGAGACCATCGGTGAGAACCGGCGCCAGCGCGAGGCGCAGCTGCGGATGTTCACCGCGCGAGAGCGGAGCGCGATCGTCCGCCTGCGCGAGCGGCTCGCCGCGGCGACCGCGACGAAGGAGAAGGACGCGCTGCGCGAGAAGATCGCGCACCACGAGCGCATGCTTCGCGTTCAGGCTGCGGCAATGGACAGGCTCGAGAAAGGCCGTCGCGCGGACTGGGAGTAACGTGACGTCGATGCTGCCCGATCGGATTCCCTCGCTGCCGTTCGCATTCGTCGTCGTCCTGCTGCCGATAGCATCTCTTCGCGGCGCCGAGCCGCCCCGCGTCGACTATTGCGCGATGCTCGCGCGCGACATCGCCGGCCGCCAGCACGGCTTCCTCGCAGGCAACCACCTGTACTACGTCGGCGGCGCCACGAGCGACACGTGGCGCGTCACCGAGCACGAGACGCTCGGCTTCACCCATCCGATGTTCCGAGACGGACGAGCCCGCGGACACGGCATCGTCGAGGAGCCCGGTGGTACCGGCCACGACATGTGGGGCTGGGAGTTCTGGCGCGCGGTCCGTGCGGCGTACGGAACGGTCATCGTCGACGAGCGCCGATTCGAGCATCCGCGGCCGGAGACGATGATCTGGCGTCCCGATCGCCAGGTCTGCGTCTATCGCGTCGTCGGCGTCAGGATCGAGGAGACGAAGTTCATCTCGCTCGACGACGTCCTCGTCGCGATCATCTCGGTCGATCGACCCGTGACGCTCGAGTTTCACGGTCGCAGCTTCTTCAACGAACGCTTCATCGGCACGCACGACGGCGATGCGCCACGCACGCCGTACAGCGTGGGCTCTACTGCGACGGCGCGCTACGACTCGGAGCACGACGCGATCCATGTCACCGAGGGCGGCACGATCCTGACGAAGCCGGACTTCGGCGCTCCAGCGCGCGAGGGACGGTTGATGTACGACGGCATGAGCACGGTCGTCGCGGCATCGGAGTCGATCGCCGGTTCCTGTGCGATTCGGCGGCAGACGAACGGCAGCCAGGAGTACTCGTTCCGTGTCGCGTGTACCCCCGAACAGCCGGCGGTCCTCGCGTACGCGATGGGCGACGACTACGCCGCGACGGTCGCGCGCGTTCGCGGCGTGCTCGCGAACGCTACCGCGGCGCTCGCGGCGAAGACGGCGCACATCAACGACCTGCTCAACCGTCAGGTTCCGTACTTTCGCTGCCCCGACCGCAAGGTCGTCGAAACCTACTACTACCTGTGGTCGCTGTTCTTTCTGTACCACACGGACATCGGCAAGGGCTTCGAGCGTTACCCGCACACGCAGACCGCGGTGAACAACTTCATGGGTCTCCATCTGTGGGACTCGTGGGCGTACACCGCGATGGGAGCGTGGGTCGTCGACAAGCCGACGTACGGCTACGGCAACGTGCTGTCATGGCAGTTCCTGCTGCCGTACCGCGACAACCTCGGTGCGCTACCCGACAACTTTGGCATCTCGTGGTACACGCCGCGCGTGCGGATGAACCTCGTCGGTGCGGTCGAGCCCGCGTGGGGGCAGTACGAGCAGTCCGGTGATCGCGCGTTTCTCGCCGAGGTCTACGACGAGCTGTTCCGACCGCTCTACTGGAAGCGCCCACAACCGAGCTTCGGCATCGAGATCAACGCGCTCGATGTTCTCGTTCGGATGGCGATGGTGCTCGAGCGACCCGATGACGTCGTGCATTGGAAATCTCTGCGTCCGGCGATGGTCGCCGGTTTCCGCGGTGCGTGGGAGGGACGCTTTCCGTCGTACTACTCGGGCAAGGGAACGCGGACGAAGGACATCTGGCAGCTCGCGTCGATGCTCTGTAGCGAGATGCCGGACGGCTGGGCGCGGGCGATGGTCGATCGTTGGGTGATGAACACCGAGACGGGTTTTGTCGGCCCGGTGCCTCTCGAGATCCGCCCGCCGGCCTGCCCGGAGAACGGCGTCTTCGCGGTGTCGACGATCAGCACGTGGCTCGCGGTCGAGGGCATGTTTCGCCGCGGCTGCCGAGCCGAGGCCGTGTACTGCACGTTGCGGCATCTCCGCGGCATGGTGCGAGACTTCGGCTATCCGATCGCTCCGGAGTGCTGGGACCCGGACTACCGGCCGTGGGGATCGATGTACTACTGTTGGGACGCTGCTATGATCCCGCTCCTGATCGAGCGCCTCGCCGGCGTGCGGTACTCGATTCCGGACAGGACGTTCATCGTCGCCGATCACCTGCCGGACGCGTGGGACTGGATCGAGACGCGCACGCCGATTGCGATCGATGGCAAGACACGATGGACGGCGGTACGGGTCGAGCGCGCACGTGGCGACGATGGTTGCCGCAAGACGGTGCGAGTCGATAACTGTCCGCTCGCGAATCTGCTCGTCGAGACGTGGCTCGAGGATCGCGAGCTCATCGCGTCGCGGCCGTCACCGGCGGAGCGCTGCGCCGATGTCGCGCGTTTCCGGTTCACGGGGCCACGCGCCGTCGTCGAAACGAAGATCGGTCGAAGAACGCGACTGAGCAACACGTTGGCGTGGCTTCAGCCGCACAGCGGGACGTTCGGCGAGGCCGTCACAGTGCGCATCGAGAATCTGCGCGACGACACGACGCTGCGCTACACGCTCGACGGCAGCGAACCGACCGTCTCGTCGGCGCCCGTGGGGGACAGCGTCGACATTACCGCGACGACGACGTTGACGATCCGGGCATTCGGCGACGACGGGACGATCTATCGATCGATGACGGCGACCTACGCGGTGCAGAACGACTGAACGCGTCGACTCAATTCGCGCGTACGTCGTAGCACGCCAGGAAGTCCGCGTGCCGAAGGTACAGCTTGCCGTCGTGGATGACGGGGTGCGACCATGCGGGGCCGTCGCCGGCCTCGGGCTTGAATCGCCCCTTGATGACGAGCTCCTCCGGGTTCGCTTCGACCAGCAGCACCTCGCCGCGGTCGTACCGGTAGATCAGGTGGCCGTCCGCCCAGAGGACAGCGGCCGATCCCTTCGCCGGCGCGCGCTTCTTCCACGCGACCTTGCCGGTGGCGAGCTCGACGCACGTCGGATCGCCGCGGTTGGGGCCGTGGCCGCCGTAGACGTGATCGCCGACGAGCACGATGCCCCCGTGGTGGTTCTGGAAATCGCGCGGCGCGACGAAGTACACCTCTTCCGCGCGCAGCTCGTTCCCGTCGCGGCTGATCTTCAAGAGCGCGCTGCCGGTGTTGTACGCCGTCGTCGTGAACACATAGTCGCCTCGCACCGCCGGCGACGTGATGTTCGCGATGTTGTTCGCGATGCGGTTGTAGCCCCACAGGAAGCGGCCCGTGTCCGCCTCGACAGCGATCACTCCGCGTCCGATCAGCTGGACGTACTGGCGCATGCCGCAGATCTCCGCGACGACCGCCGACGAGTAGCCGGCGCCGTCCGCGCCCTTGTCGCCGAGGTCGGGCATGGCGCACTTCCAGATCAGCTCGCCGGTCTGCTTGTTCAGGGCGACCAGCGTCGCGTCGGCACCGCCCGGCGTGCAGATCAGTCGCTCGCCGTCGACGAGCGGCGATTCGCTGAACTTCCAGACCGCCATGAACTTGCCATCGAAGTCCTCGACGAAGCTCTTGCGCCAGCGCACGTCTCCCGACTTCGCATCGAGGCAGACGAGGTCACCGTCCGTTCCGATCGCGTAGACGCGATCACCGTCGACCGTCGGCGTGCACCGCGGACCGCCGTCCGAGTGGGGCGGACCGACGCGCGCGGCCCAGATCTCCTCGCGTGTGCCGAGCTGATACGCGACGACGAACTGGGACTCCTCGCCGTCCACCGTACGATCGCCCATCGTGAAAACCGTGCCGCCGACGATCGCAACGCTCGAGTAGCCGCGGCCGAGACCGCGCAAGGTCCACAGGAGCGGCGGACCGCCTTGCGGCCACTCCTCGAGCAAGCCCTTTTCACGGCAGATCGAATCGCGCGACGGACCGTGGAATTGCGGCCAGCCCGCGGTCTCGTCGGACGACTCCGTGCCGCTGTCGGGCGCATCGATCGGAACGGTCGGGACGGACGCTGCTCCGCTCGGGGCCGCGAAGCGCTGCGGGTCGATCTGGTTCAGGACGCCCGCCAGCCGCACCTGCATCGCGGGCGACTCATCGGCCATCGCCTTCTGAATCGTCGGGATCGCCGGCGCGGCGTCCGCTCCGATGCTCGCGAGGACGAACGCGGCGCGGATGCGCGGTCCGCCGGTGTTGTTCTCGAACGTGTCGATCAGCTTCGGGACGGCGAGCCCGCCCATCGAGCCGACCGCCGCCTGGCAGGAAACCCGCACCCACGGTGCTTCGTGGCCGAATTGGCCCAGCAGCGGTTCGAGCGCGGCCCCCGCGCGGGGGCCGAGTACGGCGAGCGCGTCCGCCGCGGTCACCTTGACCTCGGGATCGTCCTCCAGCACCGCGTCGCTCAACGCGCTCACGGTCGCGTCGAGATCCTCCGGCCCGCCCTCGGCTGTCGCCTGCGCGACCCAGTACTCGAGCGGCCGGCTCTCGTCCTCCGACGTGTCGGCGAGCGTCGGGCCCGACGTACCGCGACCCCCCGCGAGAAGGATGACGGTCAACAACAGGACGTTGTGCAGCTGTCGCATGCTTCTCTCTGACCTCTCTTGCGCGGACCTCGAACTCGACAGCGACGGGCTGTCAGCGCTTGGCGAGCTGGTCTTCGACCTTCTCGACGCCGGCGACGTGTGCGTCGGCCAGCTTCTTCAGTCGCTCGACGACATCCGGGTGGAGCCGCGCGACGTCGTACTTCTCGGACGGATCGTGCTCCAGGTGGTGCAGGATCGGCGTCTCGTGGTGCTCGCGCTTCGGGCCGATGCCGTAGCAGCCCTCGGTGATGAAGTGCAGCTTCCACGGGCCCGATCGCACCGCGAAGAGCTGTTCCGATCGCCAGTAGTACACCGCGTCGCGCGGGCTCTTGCCGGTCTTGCCCAATAGCAGCGACGACAGATCATGGCCGTCGAGCACGCGGTCCGTCGGCGGCTTCGTGCCCGCCAGCGCACAGAACGTCGGCAGCAGGTCCATCGTCGCGCCGAGCTCCATCTGCACGCCCGGCGCGATCTTGCCCGGCCACCAGAAGATCGTCGGCTCGCGCATGCCGCCTTCGAACGTCGAGCCCTTGCCCTCGCGCAGCAGGCCGGCCGAGCCGCCGTGCGTGTCGAACGGCAGCCACGGGCCGTTGTCCGACGTGAAGACGACCATCGTGTTCTCCGCCAGGCCGAGCCTCTCGAGCGTCGCGCGGATCTTGCCGACGCCCGCGTCGATCTCCTCGACGACATCGCCGAACAGGCCGCGGCGGCTCTTGCCGACCCGGCTCGGATGCGCGTAGAGCGGGATGTGCGGCAGGTTGTGCGCCAGGTACACGAAGAACGGCCGTTCGCGGTTCTTCTCGATGAACTCGATTGCCTTCTCGGTGTAGCGGTGCGTGATCGTGTGCTGGTTCGCCGGGCGCTCGACGACCTTCTTGTCGTGGATGATCGGGACGTTGTACTGCTCGATCGGCGCGAGGTAGTTCGGGTCGTCCTTCCCCGTCTTGCGGTAGTTCGGGAAGCCCCGCCGCGCGTCCATGTCGTTCGAGTACGGGATGCCCCAGTAGGTGTCGAAGCCGTGCTCGGTCGGCAGGAACTGCGGCAGGTGGCCGAGGTGCCACTTGCCGACCGCGGCGGTTGCGTAGCCGGCTTTCTTGAGCGCTTCGGCGATCGTCACCTCGCTCGCCGGCAGTCCGCCCTTCGAGTCGGGGAACAGCACGCGTCGCCTGGCGGACATCATGCCGTTGCGAACCGGCAGGCGGCCGGTCAACAGCGCCGCGCGGCTCGGCGTGCAGACGCTCGCGCCGACGTAGAAGCTCGTCCACCGCTGCCCCTCGCACGCCATGCGGTCGAGGTGCGGCGTTCGCGTTGTCGGATGCCCGAAGCAACCGAGGTCGCCGTAGCCGAGGTCGTCGCAGAAGACGACGACGAAGTTCGGCGGCTTGGCGGGGCACGTGTCAGCGGCGATCGCGCTGATGCAGAGGGCGATGAGTCCGGACAGGAGTGTTCTTGCTGCGATACGCGTCATGACGACCTCTCGTGTTCCTGATTGCTGGACCCCGGATCGTCTCACAACCGGGGGGCGGATTCACTTCTCAGCTCTCGCGCCAGTCGACGTCCTGCGTCGTTCCCGTCTCGATCGAGCGATACGCGGCCTCGACGACGGCGACGGCATTGCGCGCGTCGATCGGCGTCACCGGCAGCTCGGCACCGCTCGTGAACGCCTGCAGGATCTGCATGTCGATGCGGCCCTCCGAGCGGTCGGCCTCGTCGACCCAGGCGCGGTCGGGCTCGCCGACGCGATGCTCGCGGCAGTAGCGCCGGAAGCTCGCCTCGCGCATGCGGTACCCGCCCTCGATCTGGCCATCGGTGCCCCAGAGCTCCATGTCGAGACCGCACGCGAACCGCTTCTGCCGCAGCGCACGACCGGCGACGAAGCTGATCGCACAGCTCGCGATGGCACCGGACTCGTACTCGACCGAGAACGCGGCCGTATCCTCGCCGACGCCGTCGCGCGTGGAGACGAGTCGACCGCCGAACGCACAGACGCGTCGCGCGCGCCCGAGGAACGCGTTCGCTATGTCGGCGACATGGCAGCCGCCGTCGATCAGCACGCCGCCCCCGGACTCGGCCAGCGTGCCCTTCCAGTGGCCCGGGTCGTCGAGACGCGCGATCTCGTCCGTGTACCAGCGGAACGACGCCAGGTTCAGGGCTCCGAGCCGACCGGCCCGGAAGCTCTCGAGCGCGTGCTCGTAGAAGAACTCTCCGCGCAGCGCGTGCGTGATGCCGAGCCGGCGGCCGGCCGCAGCGGCGGCGTCGATCATGGCGTCGCAATCGACGACCGACGTGGCCATCGGCTTCTCGCAGATGACGTCCTTGCCGGCCTGGAGGGCGGTGACGACCTGGCGCGCGTGCAGCCAATGGGGGGTCAGGACGACGGCGAGGTCGACATTCGGGTCGGTGAGAATCGCGTCAGCAGCCGTCGTCGTGCGGCGGAACCCGAACTGCGCCCCAAGCTCTTTCGCGCGCGCGGCGATCGGATCGCCGACGATCTCGAGTTCCGCGTCATCGACCGATTTGAGCCCCTCGACATGCACAGAGGCGATCTCGCCGGCTCCCAGCACTCCGATTCGTGGCATCGCGTCGTTCCGTGTCTTCTTGCAGCTCGTTCTCAACGGACTGCTTGGCGTCTCTCGTCGAGTGCGCGGCACATGGTATCATGCGCGTCTGATGCGCACCGCGGTTCTCCTCTCCGGCGGCGTCGACAGCTCCGTCGCTCTTCATCTTCTTCAGAGGGAGGGCGCGCACGGCGACCTGACCGCCTTCTATCTGAAAATCTGGCTCGAGGACGAGCTGTCGTCCCTCGCCGAGTGCCCGTGGGAGGAGGACCTCAGATACGCGCGCGCGGTCTGCGACCGATTCGGCGTTCCGCTCGAGATCGTGCCACTGCAGCGCGAATACCACGAGCGCGTCGTCTCCTACACGATCGACGAGCTCCGGGCCGGGCGGACGCCGAGTCCTGACATCTTCTGCAATCGGCGCGTCAAGTTCGGCGCGTTCCTCGACGAGGTCGGCGGATCATTCGACAAGGTCGGGTCCGGGCACTACGGCCGCATCGAGTTTCGCGACGGCGCGTGGCGTCTGTTGAAGGGCGTCGATCCGGTCAAGGACCAGACCTACTTCCTGTCGCGGCTCGATCAGGCGCAGCTCGCGCGGTGCGCGTTTCCGCTCGGCGGCCTGTTGAAGTCGGAAGTCCGCGCGAAGGCTGACGAGCTCGACCTGCCGAACCGCGCCCGCCGCGACAGCCAGGGCATCTGCTTCCTCGGCAAGATCCGCTTCGACGAGTTCGTCGAGCACCACCTCGGACAGCGGCGTGGCGAGATCCTCGAGATCGGTACGGAGCGCAAGCTCGGCGAGCACCGTGGCTACTGGTTCCACACGGTCGGTCAGCGGCGGGGCCTCGGCCTGGCGGGGGGGCCGTGGTACGTGGCGGGGAAGGACGTCGAGCGCAACGTCGTCTGGGTCGCGCACGGCGACCGGCTGAGCGAGCGGAGCCGCAGCGGATTCGATGTCGCCGCGCCGCATTGGATCGCAGGGCCGCCGCGACGGGGCGCGCTCGAGCTCAAGCTGCGCCACAGCGCGCACGTCTACCGCTGCCGCGTTACGGGTCTCGACGACCTCGAGCGTGACAGCGCGCGTCTGCACGTCGAGCTCGAGGGGGCGGACTCCGGCGTCGCACGCGGTCAGTTCGCGGTTTTCTACGATGGGGACGAATGCCTCGGAGCGGCGTCGATCGAGGGGTGACCTCGTCTCGAGGGCGCTGTCCGGCGCTCACAAGGCTCTATCGGGAGCCTGACGGACCGCGAACAGAACCGAAGAACGCACGTGTCTTGTACGGCCGTCCAAGACGCGTTAATCCTTGACGGAGGACGGCCGACACGATACCACAGATACTGGTCGACAGCGCAACCATAGGGATGGATAGGGTCAATGGTTGCGTCCTCCCGAGCGAATTGGGGGGAGTCTGCCCCGCGATTGAAGAATCGTTGTTTCGTATTGGCGCTCTGGCAGGGCCGGAGTCCTGGTCGTGCTAGCAGCTCGTTGAACAAGGCCGGAGCCCTTTTTCAACGGATTGCTAGGTGGCTGCCCGAGTTCGCTTGAGGTCTTCTATCAGAGGGTGCTCATGGTTCGTACGCTGACGCCGTCAAAGACGGCACGGTCCGTGCTGGTGTGTTGTCTCGCAAGTGCTGTTCTCCTGGCGGGAGGTCTTCAGGCGCAGGACGCGCCAGGAAAGGCGTCGAAGTCGTTGTCGCCGCTCCAGACGGCGGTTCAGGACGGCGAGCGGGTTCGCGGCGTGGACCGCTTTCCCGCCAAGAGTGGATGGACATCGCCGAAGAAGCTCGCGCAGCAGGCTGCGAGAGGGCCGATTCGCGAGTTGGCGCGGTTCGAGGCGGCGCCGTCCAAGTCGGCCGAGCCCGCGAAGAGCCTGCAGGTCGGCCGGGCTCGAACGCGCGGTGACGGTGCGGTCAGCATCGCGACGTTCTGCGATACATGCGGCCCGTCGCCCGTCGAGTGCGGCGTGCCGATCGAGGGTGAGATCGACGGCACCGAGTGCGTGCTCGAGCTCGCTCCCGAGGGTTACTCCGACGTCTATGAGCTCGTTCTTGACGCACCCCAGAGCGTCACGATCAACCTGACGTCCGACGCCTTCAATCCGTTCCTCGTCTTCGACGACGACTGCACGTTCCCGTTCGTCGTCGCGTTCAACGACGACTGCCCGACCGGCGCTGGCACGGAATCCTGCGTGACCGCCGAAGTCGGGGCCGGCACGTACCAGATCATCGTGACGACCGCCGCGGCGGAGGAGACCGGAGCCTACACGCTCGAGGTGACCTGCGACGAGATCACGACCTGCGTCGACTGCGAGGCCGGTGTGCTCGTCGAAGGCGAGGCGGGCAACGGTGCATTGGCAGACGGCGACTGCACGCGCGGTGGCGGCGAATACCTCGACATCTGGTCGATCGTTGTCGAGGAGGCCGGCTCGTTCGCGGTCACGATGGAGTCCGAGGCGGTCGACACGGCGCTCTTCGCCTACGACCAGGATTGCATCATCCTCTTCGGGAACAACGACTGCGATATCGGCGACACGACGAAGTCGTGCCTGACGATCGACCTCGACGTCGGCACGCACGCCTTCGGCGCCAGCTCCTTCAACGCCGCTGAGGTGGGCGAGTACACCTTGCTGGTCGAGCGGTCGTCCGCTTTCGACTGCCAGGAGTGCCGCGTCGGTACTGCGGAGTGTAACGCGATCACCGAGGGCGAGCTTGCCGGCGACGACTGTCTGCAGCCTGACGGCACGGGGCTGATCGACCTCTATGAGCTGGTGATCGAGGAGGCCGGCCCGGTGGTCATCACGCTGACGTCGGAGGAGTTCGACACGCTCCTCACGGTGTACGACAACGAGTGCTTCGAACTCGGCACGAACGACGACATCGCGTGGCCGGAGAACCCGAACTCGCAGCTCTCCCTCGATCTCGAGCCGGGCACCTACGTGATCGGGGCGACGAGCTTCGCGCCGGCGTCGGCGGGAGCGTACTCGCTCGAGATCACGTGTCACGACGTGCGGCTGTGCACCGAATGCGTCGTTGGCGATGCAGCTATCAACTCTTCCGTGACGGGCGATCTCAGCGCGGACGATTGCGTGCTCGACGACGGCTCGTACTGGGACGGCTACACGCTGACGCTCCCCGCTCCGCTGACCGTCTCGATCGAGCTCACCTCGTCGGCGTTCGATACGTACCTCGTGCTCGCGGACGACTTCTGCGAGACCCTTGGCGAGAACGACGACTGCACGCCGGGCGACGTCGACACGTCGTGTCTCGAGGTCAGCCTGCCGGCCGGAACCTACACCATCGGCGTCAACAGCTTCGACGGTGGTGAGACCGGCGACTACACGTTGAGCATCGAGGCGCGCGGCGTCTGTATCTGCACCGAGTGTGACGCCGGTACGATCGGCTGCGAGGCCTTCGAGAGCGGCGAGCTGACCGCCGAGGACTGCACGCTGCCGAGCGGTCAGATCATCGACGCGTGGTCCTTCTCGCTCGACGAGACGCAGCTCGTCACGATCAACCTCGATTCGGGCGCATTCGACACGTTCCTGTTCCTGATGGACGAGGGCTGCGACGAGATCGCGGCGAACGACGATCGTCCGGGCGAGCTGAACTCGACGATCACCATCGAGCTCGAGGCCGGTGACTACGCGATTCTGGTCAGCCAGTACATCGGCGCGGCTGGAGCGGTGGGCGCCTACGATCTGTCGACGCTCTGCGAAGATTCGGGCGGCGGCGGCGAGGATCCCCTCTGTGTCGACTGCGAGGTCGGCACGGCCAACTGTGGCGAGCCGACCATCGCGGACTTCCCGCTGTCGGTCGACTGCACGCGTGGAGCCGGCGGCCAGCCGCTCGACCTGTACAGCTTCGAGGTGACGGAAGACAGCCTCGTGCAGATCGACCTCACGGCCGATTACGACACCTACCTGCAGCTCTACAACGAGGCCTGCGAGCTGATCGGCTTCAACGATGACGGCGGCGAGGGCCTCAACTCGCGGCTCATCGCCGAGCTGGATGCCGGCATCTACTTCGCGGGCTCGAGCTCGTACTCCGCGGCTGCCGTCGGCACGATGACGCTCGATATTCAGTGCACCGAGTCCGTGTCCGTCTGTCGGGAGGAGTGTCAGATCGGTCCGGTGAGCTGTGACGAGCCGGTCATCGGGGCGGCCTTCCCGCAGGGGACCTGCACGCGTCTCACCGGCCAGCCGCTCGATCTGTACGTGCTCGAGCTCGCCGACGCGATGGTCGTCACCATCGATCTGACGGCGGACTACGACACCTACGTCCAGCTGTACGATGCCGAGTGCAACCTGATCGCCTTCGACGACGACGGCGGCGAGGGTCTCAACTCGCGACTCGCCCAGCAGGAGCTCGCTGCGGGCACGTACTACGTCGGTGCGAGCTCGTACTCGGCTGCCGCTGCGGGCACGTTGAACCTCGAGCTCGTGTGCGCGCCGGCTGGCGGTCCCAGCGACTGCGACCGCTGCACGGTGGGTGAGGTCACGAGCGGCGAGACGCTCACCGACACGTTCCCGCACCCCGACACGGAGTGTCTCCGCGACGTGAACGTCGCGGAGATCCAGTACTACTCGCTGGTGCTGCCGGGCGCGGGCAGCGCGTACATCCGGCTGCTCACCGAGACGTTCGATGGATTCCTGATCGTCCTCGACGCCGATTGCGCCGAAGTCGCGCGCAACAGCGACTGCGTCTTCGGCAACACGACGCTGGCCTGTCTCGACCTCGAGCTCGAAGCCGGCACGTACTACGTCGGTGTCAGCAGCCTGTTCGCTGAGGAGGTCGGCGAGTTCGATCTGGACGTCCTCTACGTTCCGGATCCGTGCGACGGCGGCGGCCCGGTCGAGGAGGGGGTCGGACCGTTCGTGCGCGGCGACTGCAACGGCGACGGCCAGGTCATCGGTCAGGTCGGCGATGCGGTGTTCACCCTGAACTACAACTTCACGGGTGGCCCCGCGCCGAGCTGTCTGGCCGCTTGCGACTCCAACGGCGACGGTCAGGTCACCGGCCAGGTCGGCGATGCGATCTACACGCTGAACTTCAACTTCCTCGGCGGGCCGGCACCGACGGCTCCGTTCCCGGACTGCGGACGCTCGACTGCTGAGGGCGACGAAGCGCTGGGATGCGAAACGCCGCTGGCGGACTGCCCGTAGTCGGCTGACGCGCTGAAGTCGAAGTAGAAAGGGCTCGGGCCTTCGCGGTCCGAGCCCTTTTTCTCATCCGGAGCCGGCGGGCGGCGACGGCCGCTACGGCTTGGGAACGAGCAGCAGGTAGTCGAGCCCGAACATGTAGCGCTTGACCGCCTTCTCGTTGGCGCCGGTGATCTCGACGTTGAGTCGATGGGCACCCTCGCGGAGCTCGAACGTGCCCAGGCTGAGCTTGTCGTGCGTGACGCTCGTGTGGAAACGGTCGAAACGCTTCGCCGGGTAGTCGTCGACCGCGACGTCGACGATGGCGTAGTCGACGGCCTTGGTCAGGTTCGCGACGACCTCGAACCGCCCCCTCTTCGCGACCGGGAACTCGATGACCAGGCGATCGCCGACTTTGGCGTCGCGCCACCAGACCTGGCCGTCCTCGCTCCAGCGGAACTGCGGGATGTTCTGGATCTCGGTGATGCCGCCCGTCTTCTTCTTGACGGCGAGATCCTCGCCCTCGATCGCTCCCTTGACGCGGAACACCTCGATGATGTCGCTGCGCTTGCGCGCGACGGGCAGCGCCGCCGTCTTCGGATCGGGCTTCACGTTGCACGTCGCGCCGGGGCGAGCGTACCAGAGCGTCGCCGGGGCGTAGTTCACCTTCGTGCCCGCCCAGTGCCAGAGCTCCATGTCGACCCGGATGCCCTTCACGAACGGAATCGCGTCGAGCGCGCGGTAGCGGCTGTTGACGGAGAACCCGGGGGACAGATTGCCCGAGCCATTGGGCTGCGCGTGGAACGGAGCGGTGAAGAACTCCGGCTTGCACCAGGCATAGCCGTAGTAGTCCTCCGTTCCGGTGCCGAAGTGCGATGGGAAATCCTCGCCGTCGACGAAGATCTTCTCATCGCCCTCGCCCCACCAGGCGCCGCTGCCGTTGAACACGGTCAGCGTGTCGCCGACGTAGACCCCGTTGCCCTCGACCTCGACGTAGTTGACGTCGAACGCGCCGCCGCCGGACATGTTCTTCCCGCCGCGAGTGTCGACTTCCGTGAGCTGGCGCCACGTCGCGTGGAGGTGCATCGACCGATCGTCCCAACGCCACGCGCCATGGCGCGCGTCGCAGAGCTCGACGTCCACCGGCTGCTTGCCGATGTTGCGCAGCGTGATGCGGCACGACTTCGCGAACGGCATGGTCCAGAAGCACTTCATCGTGCCCTTCGCGCGGACGTCGGTGTACCAGGTGCGATGGGCGCCCGAGTCGTAGCCGGCGCCGAAGAACGCGCCCACCGGGCACCAGACCGTCATCTTGCCGTCGAACTCGATCTCGAGGATCGTCGAGCGCAGCGCCTGCGCCTTGTCGGCTGCGTCGAGTCGGACCCGCAGCTGGTCGACCGCGGCCGGACCGGCGATATCGATCGATCGTGCACTGCCCGAGGGCAGCATGCCGTTGAAGCCGGCCTCCGTACCCGGCGCGTTTCGGGCGCTTGCGCCGGAGCGGGTCAGCCGCGCTTGAACCTTCGCGAGTCGCGGCCTCTGCGCCGCGAGGCGCACCTTGCTGAACGATTCGACCTTCGTGCCCGCGACGTACGTGCGGTAGTTGATCTGGTAGTACAGCGCCTCGCCGGTCTTCGCGCCGCGGTCGACCGGAGCCGCCGTCTCGTACGTGATCTTGCAGTGCTTCGCGTACGGAACCGGTAGATAGAGGTTGTGGCCGCGATGGTCGTAATGGGTCTCCGGCGACACGCCCTGCGACAGCGGTGCGCCGACGAGGCCGCCGCCGTCGATGATGCTGGCGATCGGCCCCTCGATGGCCGCGGTTTCGTTGCCGTCGAGGTAGAAGCGCAGCGTGCCGTTGGTGAACTTCTTGCCCCGCGGGCCGTGCCAGGTGGCCCAGAACCGCACGACGGCTCCCGGGCCGTCCTCGTCCATCAGCACGTATTCCGTGCGACCGGCCTTCTTTTCGATGCGCACGAATTGGCTGCGGTCCCAATTGGCATACCAGCCGGGCCCGTCGCGTTTCACCGAGTCGCGATCATAGCTGCTCGCCTGCCGGCAGGTGTACGCGGGCGCCGGGAGTCGAGCCAGCCCGTCGCGGGAGACCATTTCGTCCAGGAGCGTCTCGAGGGATACCGTCTGAGCCTGCGCCTGGATTGCCACGGTGCACAGGGCCACGGCGAGCAGTCGATACATGATGCGTCTCCTTCTGTCGATCCGGTGAGCTGAAGCGTGCCCCTGAATTCAGTGTCGTCATCCAGGCCGCTCATGCTGCCGCGCGCTTTCCAGAGGGTGCCATGATCTCGATCACGGCGCCTGCGCGACGACCAGACGGCACGAATTCCGGAAAGAACGGCGATCGCGCCGGGTCTGATGCCGGAGACGTGCGGCGCGTGCGTCGACGGCCGGTTTGCCTTACGATGGCCGGAACGTCACCGAGGTCGCCGTGCTGCGATCGTCCTCCCAGGAGCTCATCCGAACCGTGAGATCAACGTCTGCCGTCGGCACCGTCCTTCTCGCCGTCTTCCTGACCCTCCCGCTGCCATCGACCGCCGAGGAGGGCGCTGCGACCTCGCTCGCGGGGCGACGCGGCGACACGTCCGCGGCGGCCGAGCTCTACCGTCGCGCCTCGCCGGCAATCGTCGGCGTAACGTGTGCCGTGCGCCGGGGATCCGACCTTCTGACGTACTTCGGTACCGGCACCGTGATCGATGCGAACGGTCTCGTCCTGACGTCCTACACGGTCGTGCCGCAGCAGGCTCGGGACATCAAGGTGTACCTTCGCGGCGGTCGCGTCGTGAGCGCCCGCGTCGTCGAGATGGTCAAGGAGCAAGAGGTCACTCTGCTCAGGGTGGAGGGCTGGGCCAAAGTCGCGACGCGTGTCTACGGAACCGTGCCGTTCCTGCACCTCGGCTCCAGCCGTGCGGTGCAGGTGGGCGACCCAGCGTTCACACTCGGCAACGCGTTCAACTCGATCCAGCATGACGATCAGGTGGCGATGGCGGCCGGCGTCATCAGCGGCAAGATCACGCTGACGAAGGCGCACCACCAAGAGGCGACGTATCTCGGGCCGACGCTCGAGACGTCGGCGGCGCTCAACGGCGGGATGGACGGGGGGCCGCTCCTCGA
The DNA here is from genome assembly GCA_964392615.1 of uncultured Planctomycetia bacterium. GTDB lineage: Bacteria > Planctomycetota > UBA8108 > UBA8108 > UBA8108 > CAYMRB01. The sequence goes on from CAYMRB010000091.1 coordinate 17,074, forward strand.
CCGGCAGGGGCGCATCGTGGGCCTTCTGAGCCTCAACTTCTCGAAGAGCCGCTGGCTCGGCACCGCGATCCCGATCGACGTGCTGCGCCCCGTTCTCGCGCGGCATCATGGTTGGTTCGACGACCGCGACCTGGCGAGGGGTGCGTACCTCGGTCTCGAGGCGAGCGAGACGGACGGCGCGGTGCGCGTCCACTCGGTGCAAGAGGGCGCGCCGGCGGCCGCTGCCGGATTGCAGCGAGGAGACGTGATCGAGCGCGTTGCAGACGCGGCGGTCCGGTCGATCCCGGAACTGCGCCGGTCGCTCGAGGCCGTGAAGCCGGGTGAGGACGTTCGATTCACCGTGCGTCGGGGTGACGAGAAGGTCGAGGTCGAAATCGCTCTCTGGGGGAGGTTCTGAGCATGTTTCCACGCATCGTCGGCGGAACGATCGCCGTAGCTGCATGGACCGTCGTGAGCACTGCGACGCTGCGCGCCGACGTCGAGAAGCCCGATCGGGCCGTGCAAGACGTCGTGGCCGGCAAGGCCGTGCCGGCGCGTACCGTGAACGATCTCGTCGCCGGCGTCCGGCGCTGGGTCGTATCGATCGAGGTCGAACGTACCAAGGACCTGCCGCTGCCGCCCAAGGCCCGAGTCGCGACACACGGTCCCCGCGAGGCTCGCGACTACTTCAAGCGCCCGGCGGCGCCGGTGACCGGCCTGCTCGTCGATCGGCACGGGCACGTGCTGACGAGCTTCTACAACGTCGCGGGAACGGTGAAGTCGATCCGCGTCCACCTCGACGACGGGCGCACGCGAAAGGCCAAGGTGCTCGCGAGAGCGGAGCCGGACGACCTCGCGCTGCTCGCACTCGAGCGCGACGAGGAGCTGTTCTCCGAGGCGGCGTGGACGGGCCCGCCGTGGGCGAAGGCGACGCCGAAGACCGGAGCGTTCCTGCTCGCGATCGGCCGCGCGCCGGATCCGAGCCGAGTGACCGTCACCGACGGGATCATCAGCGCGCTGGGCCGCAACGGTCGTCGAACGCTGCAGACGGACGCCAAACTCAACTACGGCAACGTCGGCGGGCCGCTGATCGATCTCGATGGCCAGGTGGTTGCCGTGTCCGGATTCGTCGGCCACACGAAGGTCGATTGGGGCATGAACTCCGGCATCGGTTTCGGGACGACGGTCGAGACGATCCGCAGCGCGCTGCCGGGCCTTCTCGCAGGGAAGAACGTCGAGCCGCCGATTCGGCCTTTTCTCGGCATCCAGTCCGACGAGTTCAACGCGGACATCGCCGGCGCGCCGGTCATGGAGGTCGTCCCGGGCAGCTCCGCTGCGAGCGCGGGCGTCAAGAAGGGCGACGTGATCGTCGAGTTTGATGGCCGGAGCGTCGACAACTTCAACCAGCTGAAGATCCTGATCTACACTCGCCGCGTCGGCGAAAAGGTGACGTTCAAGGTGCATCGGGGAGGCAAGACTCTGAGCCTCCAGGGAACGCTCGGGAAGTTCCCGAGTGCGGCGCCGTAAGAGGGGGAAGACTGTCGATGTCGATCCAACTGCCGAGAGTTCGGAAGCTATCGCCGGTGCTTCTGTTACCTCTGGTCTTGACGGCGCTGGTCCTGACGGCGCGCGTGTCGGCCGACGAGGAGAGCGAGCTCGACCGCCTGCGCCGTTTCGAGGCGGCGACCGTTGCGGTCGTCGAGAGGTGCCGGCCGGCGTTCGCGTTCATCCGTGCGATCCAGGAGCGCGACGGCCGTCCGGTCTTTGGCGAGAGCGGCGGCTCCGGATTCTGCATCAGCCCCGATGGGCTCGTGTTGACGAACGACCATGTCGTCGCCGGTGGCAACAAGATCATCGTCTACCTGTCCGGCGGGCGCAGCTACAACGCGACGGTCGTCGGGCGCGACCCGCAGGGCGATGTCGCGTTGCTGAAGATCGACGACGGAGAAAACCTGCCGTGGCTCGAGCTCGGTGACAGCTCGGCGGTATGCGTCGGACAGCAGGTCATCGCATTCGGCGATCCGTTCCTGCTCGGCCGAGCGCCGGTATTGAGCGCTGCGCCGGCGAGCTTCGAGCCGTCCGTGTCGACGGGCATCGTCAGCGCGGTCCATCGCTACAGCGACACGTACAACGACGCGATCCAGGTCGATCTCGCCGTCAACCGGGGCAACTCGGGCGGCCCGCTGCTGACGATGGACGGCAAGGTGATCGGCATCAACGGGAAGATCGAGACGCGGTTCGTCATCGGCGTCAACACCGGCGTCGGCTACGCGGTGCCGACCGATCAGATCAAGCGCTTCCTCGAGCCGCTCAAGCGCGCGGGTGGCGGGATCGTGATGCACGGAACGATCCGCGGCGTCCGTGTCGGCGTTCGCGCCGACGCTCGCGCCGGGTTACCCGTCACAGCGGTCGTCGAGGGCTCGCCCGCGCATCAGGCGGGTCTGCGGACGGGTGATCTTCTCGTGCGGATCGGCGGTCTGCCGGTGCGCACTGCGAACCGGTACAAGGGCGTGCTCGGCACGTATCCGGCCGGCGAGGAGGTCCCCATCGAGGTCGATCGATCGGGCAAGCAGGTAGCGTTGACGGCGATTCTGGTCGCACCCGGTCGCCCGTATCTCGGCGTGCACGCCGAGAAGGGCGAAGACTCGGCGAAGGTCGAGGGCGTGCGCATTCGCGAGGTCGTTCCGGCGACGCCGGCGGCCCGCGCCGGGCTGAAGCCGGGCGACGTGATCGTCGCGTTCGACGGCCAGAAGGTGAGAAACACGACCGAGCTCGCTGCGGGAATCCGCAAGCACGAGCCAGGCGATCAGGTCACCTTGAGCGTGCTGCGTGACGGTAAGACGGTGGAGTTCCGTGTCACGTTGATCGGCCGCCTGTGAGACCTGCGGCGGGAGGCTCAGCGATGCACCGGTGCATCCGAGGCGGGATCGGGGTCGCGCTCGCGACGTTCGTGTTCGCCGGCGCGGCGATCGCGGACGAAACGCCACGCCCTCGCCCTCCGAGCCGTTTCTCGACGGGCCCGCACGCGGTCGGCGTCCGCACGATCGTCTTCGTCGACGCGTCCCGCGACGATCCGTACGCCGGCGGCCGTCGCACGCTCGTGACGGACATCTGGTATCCGGCCGACGAGGCGGCGCGCAGCGGCAAGACGACGACCTTCAGCGAGTTCTTCGGGCGGCATCGCGAAGCGGCGAAGGCGTTCGTCGACCACTTCGGATCGGGAACCGTCGCCGACGTGAATGCTCGGTTCCGGTCGCTGTCCGTTCGCGACGCGCCGATGCTCGCAGGGCGGTATCCGCTGCTCGTCTTCTCGCACGGCAACGGCGGCGTGCGGCATCAGAACGTGTTCCAGATGGATCACCTCGCGAGCCACGGATACATCGTCGTGTCGCCGGACCACACCGGCAACGCGGCCGTGACGCCGCTGCCGGATCGGGCGCTGAGGTACAACAACGAGGGACGGGGCTTCTCGGCGAAGAACCGGCCGCTGGACGTATCGTTCCTGATCACGCGGCTCCTCGCGGCGTCCGACGGGAAGCCGAAGGAAGGCGGCGCGAAGAGTGCGAGCTGGCTGGCGGGCGCGATCGACGCGGAGAAGATCGGCGTGCTCGGCCACTCGTTCGGCGGCTTCACCGCGTGCCGCGTGGCCGACATCGACCCGCGCGTGAAGGCGATCGTGCCGATGACGGTCTCGTACGGCAAGCGGACGGCGCTGCCGGTGCTCGTGATGCTCGCCGACCTCGACCGCACGATGGGCGCGGCGGGAAACGCTGTCTCGCGGCTCTACTACCAGAGCTGCACCGGGCCGAAGTACCTGCTGTCGATCCGGCGCGCCGGTCACTTCAGCTACACCGACATGAACTACATCAACCCGACGTTCGGCGACGGCATCGGTGTCGATCGCAAGACGGGCGAGGAGTTTCTGCCGATCGATCGGGCGAAGAAGATCATCAACGCGTACACGCTCGCGTTCTTCGATCACTACCTGCGCGCCGATCGCGCTGCGGGCGCGTTCCTGCAAACCAACGTCGATGTCGCGGAGATCGCGCTCGAGAACGCCAACCTCGCGTCGGACGTCAGCGGGAGTCCTGGCAGCCCGGCGGCGAGTCGATAGGGCAGTCGAGTTCGTCCACCGTCTCGTCGACGCCGCAGTCCGGGAACGGCGCCGGTGGCGGAGCGTCGCGCGCGAACTGGTAGCCGAGCAGCGCGACTGCGTCCGCAAGGCGGAGAGCGCCATCGTCGTCCGCATCGAATGCGTCGAGACACGCGGCGCGCGGATCGTCACCCCCGATGCGTCCCGCGACGAGCTGCACGACGAGCACCGCATCGGCGATGCTCAACTGGCCGTCGCCGTCGACGTCGCCGCGGCGAAAGCGCGGGTTGGGGGGCGCGCCGGCGCGACGGATCGCGCCGTGCCGCAGCATCTCCGGTCGATGGGCGATGCCGTTGACGTTGAGCCTGATCGAGACGGGAGGCGACGGCGCGTTGCGCACGACGCCGTCCGCGAGGCGCAACAGCGTCCCCTCGGCGGGGATCTCTCCGGTGACCCGGTAGGACGCGAAGGCGAGCGAGTTGGTCCGTCCGGCGGGCAGTCCGTCGAGAAACCCACCGACACCCCCATCGGCGTCGGCGCGAATCGCGAAATCGACGACGACCGCCGACATGAAGCCCGGCGGGAAGTCCGTGCCGCCGTCGACGGCGATCGTGATGTCGAAGATGCCCCTTATCGCGTCCACGAATTCTCCCCCGTCGGTTTCTCGCATCGTCACGGTGTCCGGGAGGATCGTCAGGACCGCGGGATCGTGCGACACCGCGAGCGACCACGTTCGGATGCGCTCCGACACCGTGTCGAGGACGACGACCGCGCGGATCTCGTCCCCGACCTCCGCCTCGCGAACCGAGGACCCGTCCTTCGTCTCGAAGCGGATTTCCAGGGTGTCGGGAGCGCAGCTTTCCTCCTGCTCGACATCGCAGAAGACCTCGAAACTCGGCCCTTGGGCCCACGCCATATGCGCGAAGGCGCACCACGTCACAACTGCCGCAAGCCGCACGGATCGAATCATGAGCGCCCCTCCGGTCTCGAATCGCGTTGGCCTTGCGTGCAGGCTACTCGAACGCGAAGCGGCCGCGCAAGCCACGATTCAAGGGGCGAAAAACACGCCGGAAACCCCTTTCCGGAGCCTCGTTTCCGGCCCTCGACCGGTCTCCGTGCGGGTTGTATTCTTCGCTGGCAATCCACCCCGAAACCTCCTTCAGAAGTGAAGATATGTGCGGAATCTACGGCCTCCTGTCGCCTCGTGACGTCGCGAGCCCGCCCGGAGACGAGTTCTTCCGGCACCTCGATGCGCTGCTCCACGACGCCACGCCCGAGTTCCTCGCTTCCGGACTGAGTGACCGAGCCGTCTGCGAGCGCATCGTGGCCGGCCTCCAGAGCCTGCAGGCCGCTGCGGGTCGATGGACGGACCGCGCCGCGGCGATGGCTCTGCTCGGCGACAGCTCGCTCGTCGAGCGATTGCGTCAAGCTGTCGAGCGCATCAACGGCTGGGTCGAAGCTGTCGGCCGAGCGTCGGAGAGCGGGCAGACCGTCATTCAAGAGCACCGCGAGCTCCTCAATCAGCTCTCGCTCGGCGGCAAGGACATCGCGTGGCAGATCGAGAGAGACGTTCTCGAGAATCTCGACTCCGTCCGCTCCGTGACGGCATCGAGCGCGACCGGCGCTCGCATTCACGCTTGGGAGCTCAACCTCGTGCTGCGCAGCCTCGATCGCCTCGAGGTGCGCGGGCGCGATTCCGCCGGGATCGCGGTCTACGCGCGCTTCCCGAGCAGCGACGAGCTCGAGCGCTTCCTGGATCGTCGCCAGTCCGAGAGCCCCGTCGAGGGCGCGGGCATCGACGGCGACAGCGTCTCGACCGCGACGATCTGGCGCGAGCGACTCGAGGCGCGAGAAGACCCGCGTCGGGGTCACCGCAGCGTCACGCGCCCGACCAACGCGCGCGACACGCTGCTGTTCATGTTCAAGGTCGCCAGCGAAGTCGGCAAGATGGGCGACAACGTCGCCGCCTTGCGCCACAGCATCGCGGAGGATCCGTTCTTCCAGGCGATCCTGTGCGAGGCCGAGGTCCAGCTGCAGTCGCTCGCCCACACGCGTTGGGCGTCGAACGGCGTGATCTCGCTGGCGAACTGCCACCCCGTCGACAGCACCGTGATGCAGAACGACGGCTCGGTATGGGCCGAGTCCGCCGGCAACCTCGTCGCCGTGCTCAACGGCGACATCGACAACTACCACGAGCTGGTCGAGCGATGGGTGACGGGCTGCGGCTACCGGATCGATCCCGCGATCACGACCGACGCGAAGATCGTTCCCGTCGTCGTCGACCACTTCCTGCGCGAGTGCGGCGGTGACCTCGAAGAGGCCTTCCGTCGCGCGTTCGACGAGTTCGAAGGCTCGATGGCGATCGGACTGATGGCGGCGGACCGCCCGGGGCAGTATCTGTTCGGTCAAAAGGGCAGCGGACAGGGCCTTTTCTTCGGCGACGGCGGCGAATCCTTCGCCGTGGCGTCCGAGATGTACGGGGTCGTCGAGCTCTCGTCGCGATACCTCAAGGCCGAGGGCGAGAGCGTCGAGTCGGGCGAGATCTTCCGCCTGACCTCTTCGGACAGCCGCGTGCATCTCGAGGTCTCGACGGGCGATCCTGGCGACGATGGCGACGGTTTCGCGCCCGCTCCGGAATCGCGCTGGCAGACGGCGGAGATCACGACTCGCGACATCAACCGGGCGGGTTATCCGCACTTCTTTCTCAAGGAGATCACCGAGTCGGTCGACAGCGTCCGCAACACGATTCGCGGCAAGATCGAGGTCAGCGAGTCCGGGTACGTTCGATTCAAGCTCGGCGCCGACGCGTTGCCGCCGTCTCTGGTCGGCGGGCTGCGCGAAGGAAAGGTCCGCCGCATCTACGTGATCGGTCAGGGAACGGCCGCTGTCGCAGCGCAGGGCGTCGCGTATCTTCTCGACGCGGCGCTTCGGCGTGCGCCGTGCGCCGTCACGGTGACCGCCGAAAAGGCGACGGAGCTCTCGGCGCACCATCTGCGCAGGAGCATGGCCGACACGCTGGTCGTCGCGATCTCGCAGTCGGGCACGACGACCGACACGAACCGCACCGTCGACCTCGTGCGTCAGCGCGGCGCGTGGGTGCTCGGCATCGTCAACCGTCGCAACTCGGACCTCGTCTACAAGTCTCACGCCGTTCTCTACACGTCCGACGGCCGTGACATCGAGATGTCCGTTGCGTCGACGAAGGCGTTCTACGCACAGAACGTCGCGGGGCAGATCCTGTCGCTCGCGCTAGCTTCGTCGCTCGGCTCGATGGACGACGATGCGCTGCGCGAGGCCGTCGAGGATCTCCAGCGCCTGCCCGACCTCATGCAGCGCACGCTGGAACAGCAGGACCACATCGCGGCACTCGCCCGCAAGTACGCGCTGCGGCGACGGCATTGGGCCGTGGTCGGCAGCGGAGCATCGAAAATCGCAGCGGACGAGATCCGCATCAAGCTCAGTGAGCTGTGCTACAAGTCCATCGCGGTCGACTACCTCGAGGACAAGAAGCACATCGACCTTTCGAGCGAGCCCTTGGTGATTGTCTGTGCCGTCGGAATGGCGCGAGAGATCGTGTCCGACGCGGTCAAGGAGGTCGCGATCTTCAAGGCCCACAACGGGATCCCGATCGTGATCACCGACGAAGGGGAGAACGGTTTCGACCCCTTTGCCGTCGGTGCCGTGAAGGTCCCGACGTGCCGCGGGGCGCTGTCCTACCTGCCCGCGACGATGGCCGGACACCTGTTCGGATATCACGCCGCGGTCGGCATGGACGCCGTCGCGGACCGCTTGCGCTCGTTGCGCTCTCGCGTCGTCGCGGAGCAAGCGGACGCCGAGTCGGTCGGGACGCCGGCGACCTCGATCATCGCGAGCCTGTCGGCCGACGCGGCGCCGCTCGTCGAGCTCGAGGACTCTCTGGACGCGGGGAACCTCGACGGCGCCCTCGACGTCGCACACGCCGTGCGGCTGGCGCGCGTTTTCGAGCTGCTCCTCGGCCGTACGCCGATCGACACGTTCCGCATCTCCGATGCGGCGGGCGGCACGGTGCTCGGTACCGTGCTCGAGTCGCTCTCTGGAGCGATTTCGGAGCTGTCGCGACCAGTCGACGCTATTCGACATCAGGCGAAGACCGTCACGGTCGGTATCTCGCGCGGCGAGGCCTCGATCGCGCGCGGAGCGCTCGCTGCCGCGCTCGCGGAGAGCGGCGTGTCTCAGTCGCCGATGCTCGAAAGCCACCGGCGATTCGTCGCGTCGTTCGATCCTCTCGTCGCGAGCGTCGAAGGAGTCTCCGCGTATCGAGTCTCCGGGCTCGATCCGCTCGGTCGGCCGATCGAAGGCTCACGCATCTGCGTCGAGTCGAAGAGCGGTTGCGCCAGCGAGATCGACTCGCGCAGCGAGCAGCCGACGCTTCTCAGCGGGAACAAGTGGGTCGTCGTCAAGCGGCGTAGCGTCTTCCTCGGACGCGGCCAGACCGACAACCGCAGGATCCTGATCGTGCCGCTCGTCAGCGAGAGCGACGAAGGCGCGCTCGTGTTGTTCCACCTCGAGCTCGTCCAGAAGGGCGATCGCGACCAGCGGCTCGCGGCGTTGGCTGCGCACGAGTCTCTGTTCGATCGACTGCGCGCCGCCGTCACGGAGGTCGGGCTCGAGTGGGAGCCGGCGCTGATCGATGCGATCGACAACGACACGCTCTTCTGCGAGCCGGTCGAGAAGGTGGTCGAGGCGCTATCGCACACCCACGTCTGACGGCGGCGTCGGGGCGGAGGCATCGACCTTCGGGCCCGACTCGTGCTGCGGGCGCCCGACCTCCCCCCGGCGTCCCAAGACGCCCGCGATGGCGGCCTAGAGCAGCCGGGCG
>CAYMRB010000092.1:0-25972 GCA_964392615.1 uncultured Planctomycetia bacterium
CTTCCTTCTCGACGCACGCCCTCCGTTCGATCGTTCGACAGTCACCTCGCGACAGCCACGCGCTCGAGTTCGTCGTCGACCGCCGTGTCGAGATCGAGTCGGCCCTTGCCTCGCAGCCGCGCCTCGCGACCGCGGACTTCGCGGTTCTACGCGACGGTGTGCTCGTCTCGAGCCTCTCCTTCCCGTCGTCGGCGAGCTCAGGTGACGGCACTGTCCGAGCCGTCGTCGCGAGGGAAGTCTTCCTGCCTGAACTCGACGCGGGTCGGCTCGTCGCACGCCTCGTCACCGATCGCGCCCTCTGGCTACTCACCGACGATGCGCCCCACCGCACGCGCGCCGCGATCGACATCCCCGATGTCCGGAGGCCCGTCGCCACGCTCGTCGTCGAAGCCCCCCACTGGGCCGAGGCCGTCGCCGCGCAGTCGACCCGCCTATGGCGCCAGCGCGCTCTCGTCGGCCTGCTCGCCGTCGCGACGCTCGGTGGCGGCCTCGTGCTCGTTCTCGCGTCGCGGCGGGCGCGGGCTCTCGCGCGCACGCGGCAGCAGCTGCTCGCGAACGTATCGCACGAGCTGAAGACGCCGATCACGTCGATCCGCATGTTCTCCGAGCTGCTCGCCGACGAGACTCTCGACACCGAACGCGTGCAGCGATACGGCCGGCTGCTGTTGACCGAGAGTCTGCGCCTCGGGCGCGTCATCGAGAACGTGCTCGACTTCGCGGCTCACCGACGATCCGGCGACGGGACGACGGCGGTCGAGCTCGAGCCCGTCGACCTCATGGCGTTGCTCGATCGCCTGGCGACCGTCTTCGCGTTCCACGCGCACGAGAGCGGCATCGCGTTCCGCACGGAGGGGATCGGCGCGGAGAAGGCGGAAGGCCCGAGGCTACAATCGAACGGCGCTGCGCTCGAGCGCATCCTGTTCAACCTGCTCGAGAACGCGATGAAGTACCGCCGCGCCGACGATCCGCACGTCGAGCTGCACCTCGACGTCGACGCGCAGCACGTCCGCATATCGATCGTCGACGACGGCGTCGGCATCGCACGATCCGAGCTCTCGCACGTCTTCGACGAGTTCTGGCGCGCGCGCTTCGAGGACTACGCCGTCGGCGGCTGCGGTCTCGGACTCGCGATGGCGCGGCGGCTCGCACGCAATCTCGGCGGCGACATCGAGGTCGCGAGCCGCGTCGGTCACGGCAGCACGTTCACGCTGGTGCTGCCGCGATCCGACACGCGCCCGTCCGCGTTGCCGCACGAACCCGTCGGAGCCGAGCCATGACGCGCGCGCGACTGCTCGTCGTCGAGGACGACCACGCGATTCGCATCGCGCTCGAAGAGAAGCTCGAGCTCGAAGGATACGACGCCACGACGGTCGACGACGGCGTGGCTGCCTGTACGGCGCTCGAGTCGAATGCGTTCGATCTCGTCATCCTCGATCTCATGCTCCCGAAGCTCGACGGCTTCGAGGTGCTGCGCTGGGTCCGCTCCCGTCGCGATGACCTCCCCGTGCTGATTCTCAGCGCCAAGGGTCGCGAGTCCGACAAGGTCGTCGGCCTGCGAGCCGGCGCCGACGACTACCTCGCGAAGCCGTTCGGCCTCGCAGAACTCATGGCGCGCGTCGAGGCGCTGCTGCGCCGAGCGCGCGGCTTCGACCGGTCGGTGCAACTCGGCGATGTCGAGATCGACATCGCCACGGGCAGCGTGACCAAGAGCGGCGCGCCCGTCGAGCTGTCGCGCAAGGAGCTCGACATCCTGCTCTACCTGCTGCGCCACCGCGGCAGCGCGATGTCGCGCCAGGACATCCTCGACGCGGTGTGGGGCCACCTACCGTCCAGCGCCGAACGCGCAATCGACTTCCACGTCCTCAACCTGCGCCGCAAGCTCGAGGACGCCCCCCACGCCCCGGTTTGGCTCGTCACGCGACACGGGCGCGGGTACGAGATCGTCGGCTGAGGACCGCGCGCGAAGCCGTGTCCGCACCTCCAGGTCGCCGCCCTCAGCGAAAACGACGACGAGGCGCTACCCCACACGACAATCCTCCGCCGAACGGCGCTCACGATCGCGACGCTCTCGCTCCTCCTCCAGCCCGCAGGCGCAGGCGGTGGGCTGTGGCGTTTCCGCGGCGCGGTTACGAGCATCCGTGAAACCGCCGAGAACGATCACACGACCTTGCGTCGGCGCCCACGAGCCCTAGAATTGCGCTCTTCCGGAGAACCGAGCGTAGAAGCGATCAGGAGAGACCATGCGAGGAAACACGGGCAAAGCACTCGGAATCGTCGCCGCTGTCGGTATCGTCGCCGGCGCCGTGTGGAGCAATGCCTCCTTCGTCGACGCCGACGGGCCCCCGAAACCCGTCGTCAAGCCGAAGTACACGCTCGAAGAGATCATGAAGAAGGGGCACGGCAAGGACGGCATCTTCAAGAAGGTCTTGCGCGGCAAGGCGACCGACAAGGAGAAGGCCCTCCTGCTCGACTACTACGTCGTGATGTACGAGTCGAAGCCGCCGAGGGGCAAGATCGAGAGCTGGACGAAACTCACGGGCGACGCGCTCGCCGCCGCGGCGAAAGTCGTGCTCAAGCAGAAGGGCGCCGAGAATCAGCTCAAGCGCGCGGGGAACTGCAAGCCGTGCCATCGGCTGCACAAGCCCGACTGATCCGCGCAGCAGCTACTCGGAGCGGCCAGATTCCTTCTGGGCCTTCTCGCGCTTTCTCCGCGCCTCACGAGCTTCGACGTAACCCCGCACCGCACGACGCGAGTGCGGCCGCAACGCGTCGATCCACCGATCGCCCGCCTTCTTGTGGGCCGTCCAGACGATCGGATCGTGCATCGGCACGATGACCGCGTCCTTCTCGACCGCGAGGTCGACGAGGCGGTCGAGCGCCTCGCGGTACTGGCGTCGGGACGTCCTGACGTGCGGGAGGATGTCCTTCGCGAGCAGGTCGTAGTGGTACACGTCGTCGCTCGCGATGATCACGAGCCCCTGACGCGTGCTGACGATTGCCGCCTGACTGCAGACCGAGTGCCCGCCGAGCCGCATCGTCCGCAGTCCCGGGAACACCTCGCTATCGTCGACGAATCGCGTCTTGCCCTCCTTCTCACGCCGCACGAGGAAGTCGGCGAACGCATAGTCGACGTAGCTTCCCCACTGCCCATCGCGCCGCTTCGCGAGGTTGTCCTTCCAGCCCACAGCCGACACCCACAAGAACGCTTCGGGAAGCTCCTCGGCGATGCCGCCGTCCGTCGCGTCGTCCATGCCGTGATGGTCGGCGTGCAGATGGCTGAAGACGATGTGCCCGATCGCGCTCTTCTTCACGCCGACGCGTTCGAGCCAACGCAGCACGTTGCCGTGCGGCTGCACGAGATCGTCCGGGTAGCGCTCCTTGCCACGAAACGCCGCTCCGCGATCGCGAAAGAGCCCGTGGCGCCGAAACATGCGATTGCAGTAGTCGACCGTCTTCGGGCCGAGATCGACGAGCGCCTTCTGGCCGCCGGGTCCCTCGACCAGGAACGCGTAGATGACGAACGGCATGCGCTCATCTGCCGTGTGCGGCGAACCGAAGACGTGATCCTTGCCGATCTGGCACACGCCGGTGTTGAACACGCGCAGGCGACAAACCGCCGGCGGGTCGGATGACTTCTCGTCGGCGCGCACGATGATCATCGTGGCGAGAGCGAGGACGAGAGCAGCGATCGTGATCTCGACGCGTCGGCTCATGGTGATTACCCCGCACGCACGCACGGCGCGACCGCGCAGGCGAGACCGTCGTCCGGCGTCCCGTCCGCTCCGCACTCGGGAAACGGATCCGGCGGCGGATCACCACCGAGGAACAGGTAGTTCAACATCCAGGTCGCATCCGAGATGTCCTTCGCACCGTCGTCGTTCGCATCGCAAGCGTCATCGCACCCGGGCGCCGCGCCCCCGGTGAACAAGTGCGCGAGCAGGAAGATCGCGTCAGAGATGTCCGTCTCCGCGCTCGCGTCGCAATCGCTGCGGACGAACTCCGGCTCGGAGCTCGCGTCGAGGTCCTCGATCTCTACCGCGTCAAAACAGCAGATGCGCCACTGATCGCCGGAATCGGGCCGCTGACGAAAGCCGAGAAAGACGGTCAATACGGGCCCCGTCGCGACAGCCTCGACCTCGAGTCGACGCCAACCGGCCGTTGCCTCGCGCGGCTGGCGATGCCACGCGCTCCACTCGACGTCGCCGTGCGGGTCGCTCTCGCCGCCCGGATCGATGCCGATGCGGTTGACGGCGTCGTCCCAATCGCCGCTGATCCAGTACAGATTCGATGACGCTCGAAGACGATAGCGGTGCCCTGGGATGGCGCACACGCGCTGAAACAGGCCTCCCTCGTCGAGGCAGCAGCCGTTGATCGCGTTGCCCCAGAACCGCTCGCCGTCTACCGCCTCGATATCGGCGAACCAGCGACCGCTCACGGTCTCGCCGCGGCCCTCGCCCCACACGGTCCAACCTCGCAACCCCGACTCGAAGCTCGGATTCGTGAACTCGAGATCGCAGTCGGCCGGCTCGAGATCGACGTCGACTGTCACCGTTTCTCCCGTCGTCACGACGACACCGGCTCGCGTCGCCGTCCGGTATCCCGGCTTCGACACGCGCAGCGTGTAGTCGCCCGCCGGCACGTCCGCGATCGAGTACGCCCCCGTCAGTCCGGTCGTCGTCGTGCTGCGGCCGATCTCGACGATCGTCACCGTCGCGCCGCCGACACCCGCGCCTGAGCCCGCGTGCCGCACGCGTCCCTCGACCGTGCCCCCGGGCTCGGTCCACGTCAGAATCGTCATGCTGACGTCGATGGCGGATCGCCGACTTCCGTCGCGCCACGCGACGCCGCGATCGTAGCGATCGAGCGGGTCGGTCATGACGTACGGGTTGAAACCCTCGGGGTTCGTGAACTCGACGTAGTACGTCTCGCCGGGCACGAGTGGCACCTCGCCGCGCGAGTAGCTGACGCCGTGCAAGCCGGCGCCGAACGCCTGGAACGCGGCGCGCGTCGTCTTCGTCGGTCCGACCTGCGGTCCGCTCGGGCCGTCGCGGCGGACCGTGAACGTGAAGTCGAGGTCCCAATTCCGATCCGCGCCGGCCGCCCAGACGTCGACGCCGGCGAGCGATGTGCCGATCGTCGCGACGAACGTCTGCCCCCATCGACCGGCGAAGTTGCCGTCTTGAAGCTCACCGAGCCCCTCGGTCGTCTTGTTGAGCAGAGTCGCCGTGCCGTCGGCATCGGAGAACACGGTGATGTTCAGATCGAAGCCCTGCGGCGAGCCGCCCGAGTCGTGAGCTCGACCGTCCGCATAGCTCTGCGCGTCCTTCGCGCGGTGAAACACCGCGAAAGCCCGATCGCCTCCGGCCGTTCCCGTGAGCCGCACCGCGTAGCGCCGCCCCGGCTCGGTCGGCACCTCGCCCGATCGCCATCGCACCCAATTGTCGGTGATCGCCCCGACGCGATCCCGCTTCGCAGCCTGCGCCGAGACGCGCGGCCACGCGGAAGGGTCTGCGCTGCCGTCGTCCGCGAGGATCGCACACTCGATCTCGTCGGCGTTCGTTCCCGCGAGCTTCCAGCTGACGCCGGTGATCGACGACCCTGTCGCGACGAACGTCTGATACCAGGTGCGCGAGAAGCCGGTCCAAGTGTCCGTGGTGTACGTCGAGTAGTCGATCGGCAGATCGACGTTCCGCGTCGCCGTGCGTCCGTCGCGCACCGTGATCCCCTCGATCACGGTCGGCCGGATGTAGAAGAGCGGCTGGTTGACCAGCAGCGAGTACGTCCCCGCGGGCACGGACAGCCGGTAGTAGCCGTCGCCCCGCGGCGCCTGCCCCGCTGGCGCCCCCAGGCGCGCGGAGGGTCCTCGCGGGCCGCTTCCATCGCGGCTCAGGAAGAGGTTCGACTCGTAGAGCTCGACGTGGCCCGCGGCGGGCCGGCCCTTGATGCGCTCGAAACGGCCGTGGCCCGTGACGATCCCGTCCGCGTGGGCCACGCCGGCTCCTGCGACCAGGCAGAAGACGAGAAACGTCCATCGAGTCCGCCGCTGGTTCCGATAGCGCTGCCGATTGTCGGTCTGTCGCATGGTTCACCCTCGTTGGACAGCCATGTCCGACGGCTGCGGAAATCCATCTTATCCTTGTGCGGACTCTCGGAACAATTACACTCACGGGCTTCAGCAAGGTACGGTCCACGATGGGAGCGACACCGGAATCCTCGCGAGCGCACGCGTTGCGTCGGCTACTCGACGAGCGCATCCTCTTCCTCGATGGCGCGATGGGCACCATGGTGCAACGTCGTGACCTGTCCGAGGACGACTTCCGCGGCGAGCGCTTCCGCGACCACAGCCACGACCTCAAGGGCAACAACGACCTGCTGTCGATCACTCGACCCGACGTCGTCGAGGAGATCCATCGGGCGTTCCTCGAGGCTGGCTCGGACATCATCGAGACCAATACCTTCAGCGCGACGCGGATCGCACAGGCGGACTACGGCCTGGAGTCGATCGTTCACGAGCTGAACGTCGCATCCGCCCAGGCCGCGCGGCGCGCCGTCGACGCGTTCGTCGCGGAGAACCCGGACCGCCAGTGCTTCGTCGCCGGCGCGCTCGGACCGACGAACAAGACCGCGTCCCTCTCGCCGAAGGTCGATGACCCTGCGTACCGCGCGACGAGCTTCGACGAGCTCGTCGACGCGTACCACGAGCAGGTCGTTGCGCTCGTCGAGGGTGGAGTCGACATTCTCCTGCCCGAGACGACGTTCGACACGCTGAACCTGAAGGCCGCGATCTTTGCGATCGAGATCTTCCTCGATGCGCATTCCGAGCGTCTTCCGGTCGTCCTGTCGCTGACGATCACCGACGCGTCCGGCCGCACGCTCTCCGGCCAGACGACGGAGGCCTGCTGGAACTCGATCCGCCACGCGAAGCCCCTCGCGGTCGGCATCAACTGCGCGCTCGGCGCAGCGGCGATGCGCCCCTACATGCAGGAGCTGTCGCGCATCGCGGACTGCTACACGAGCTGCTACCCGAACGCCGGACTGCCGAATCCGCTCGCTCCCACGGGCTACGACGAAATGCCCGAGGACACCGGCTCGGCGCTCGAGACGTTCGCCGCCGAGGGCTTGGTGAACATCGTCGGCGGCTGCTGCGGTACGACCCCGGATCACATCCGGGCAATCGTCGAGAAGGTCGGCAAGCACGCGCCGCGTAGCGTGCCGGAAGTCGCTCCCGCGCTACGCGTCAGCGGCCTCGAGCCCTTCACGGCCGAGGGTGACGGCGCGCCGTTCATCATGGTCGGCGAACGCACGAACGTGATGGGCTCGCCGAAGTTCCGTCGACTCATCAAGGACGATGACTTCGAGGCCGCGCTCGACGTCGCGCGCCAGCAGGTCGAGAACGGCGCGAACATCATCGACGTCAACTTCGACGAGGGTCTCCTCGACGGCGTCGCGTGCATGCAGCGCTTCCTCAACTTGATCGCCTCGGAGCCCGAGATCGCGCGGGTGCCGATCATGGTCGACAGCTCGAAGTGGGAGATCCTCGAGGCCGGCCTGAAGTGCGCGCAAGGCAAGTGCGTCGTCAACTCGATCAGCCTCAAGGAGGGCGAAGAGGTCTTCCTCGAGCAGGCACGGCTGATCCAGCGCTACGGTGCAGCGGTCATCGTCATGGCATTCGATGAGGATGGCCAGGCGACGAACAAGACGGACAAGGTCCGCATCTGCCGCCGCGCGTACCGCCTGCTGACCGAAACGGTCGAGATGGATCCGCAGGACATCATCTTCGATCCGAACGTCCTGACCGTCGCGACGGGCATCGAGGAGCACGATGACTATGGCATCGACTTCATCGAAGCCGTACGCGAGATCAAGACGGCGTGCCCGGGCGCGCGAACGAGCGGCGGCATCAGCAACGTGTCGTTCTCGTTCCGCGGCAACAACGTCGTGCGCGAGGCGATGCACTCGGCGTTTCTGTATCACGCCATCGAAGCCGGCCTCGACATGGGCATCGTCAACGCCGGCATGCTCGTCGTATATGACGAGATCGACAAGGAGCTCCTCGCGCGCGTCGAGGACGTGCTGCTGAATCGGCGCCCGGACGCGACCGAACGGCTGATCGAGCACGCCGAGCAGTACAAGGGCCAGACCGCGAAGGAGCGCCAGCAGGACGACGCGTGGCGCCAGGGCACGGTCGAAGAGCGCCTGACGCACGCGCTCGTGAAGGGCATCACCACGCACATCGAGGTGGATACCGAGGAGGCCCGCCAGAAGCTCGAAACGCCGCTCGAAGTGATCGAGGGGCCCCTGATGGCCGGCATGCAGGTCGTCGGCGATCTCTTCGGCGACGGCAAGATGTTCCTGCCGCAGGTCGTCAAGAGCGCGCGCGTGATGAAGAAGGCCGTCGCGTACCTGACGCCCTTCCTCGACGAGGCGCGCCTTGCGCAGGCGGGCTCGCGGTCGCACGGCACGATGGTCCTCGCGACCGTCAAGGGTGACGTCCACGACATCGGGAAGAACATCGTCGCGGTCGTCCTGCAGTGCAACAACTGGGAGGTGCACGACCTCGGCGTGATGGTGCCGTGCGAGAAGATCCTCGCGAAGGCGCGTGAGGTCGATGCCGACATCATCGGCTTGAGTGGCCTCATCACGCCCTCGCTGGACGAGATGACCCACCTCGCTTCGGAGATGCGCGCGCGCGGCTTCGAGTGCCCACTCGTCATCGGCGGCGCGACGACGAGCCGAGCGCACACGGCGATCAAGATCGCCCCGAGCTACGATGGTCCGGTCGTGCACGTCGTCGACGCGTCGCGCGCGGTCAATGTCTGCGCGAGCTTGACGAGCGACGAGCTGCGCGATGATTTCGTCCGCCAAGTCTCCGCCGCGCAGGAGCGCCAGCGCGAACGCCACGGTGCGAGCCAGAATCCGCAGCCGCTCCTGCCGCTCGAGGAGGCTCGGATCAAGGGCTTCCACTCGGACTGGGCCGACGTCGACATCCCGCGGCCGGAGTTCTGCGGCGTGCGGGTCGACGACGACGTTCCGCTCGAGGAGATCGTGCCGTTTATCGACTGGACGCCGTTCTTCGCGACCTGGGAGATCACCGGGCGCTTCCCGAAGGTGCTCTCCGACCCGAATGCAGGGACCGAGGCGACCAAGCTGTGGGACGACGCTCGAGCGCTCCTCGATGAAATCGTCGGCGGCAAGCTTCTGACGGCGCGCGCCGTACACGGGTTCTTCCCGGCGAATCGCGTCGGCGACGACGTCGAGGTCTATGCGGACGAGAGCCGCCAGCAGGTGCGGACGAAGCTCCACTTCCTGCGCCGGCAACTCGACCGCAACGTCAACACCCCGAAGTACTCGCTCGCCGACTTCATCGCGCCGCGCGAGTCGGATCGCATCGATTGGATCGGCGGCTTCGCGGTATCGACCGGGTTCGGGCTCGACGAGATCTGTGCGCGCTTCGAGGCGGATCACGACGACTACGGCTCGATTCTCGCGAAGGCGCTCGCCGACCGCCTTGCCGAGGCGCTCGCCGAGCTGCTGCACGCCCGAGCGCGCGAGGCGTGGGGTTACGGCGCGGACGAACAGCTGACGAACGACGAGCTGATCGCGGAGAAGTACCGCGGCATCCGTCCCGCACCGGGTTATCCGGCGTGTCCGGACCACACCGAGAAGGACGTGCTGTGGCGTTGGCTCGACGTCGAGAAAAGCACGGGCATCCAGCTGACCGAGACGTTCGCGATGGCCCCGGCGGCAGCGGTCAGCGGGCTCTACTTCGCGCACCCCGAGGCGCGCTACTTCGCCGTCGGCAAGATCGGTCGCGATCAGGTCGAGGAATACGCCGTGCGCAAGGGCATGACGGTCGACGAGGTCGAGCGCTGGCTCGCTCCGAACCTCGCGTATGATCCGGCGCAGTACGCGACGACGACGACGAGCTGAGGACGACGCGTCGTTCCGCTCCTACGACACGTGCCTTGGAGGCCGTGCCGCGCTACTTCGTGCGGGCGGGCGGCGGATAGCGTTCCCGCACCGCCGCCATGCGCTCACCGCGAAGGAGGCTTCCGATATCGGGATCGTCGTAGAACGTCTCGGCGCCGCATCCGAGCAGCTTGACACAGCGCCTGATCGCCGCCAGCGTCGCGAAGAACGCGAGGATCTCCTTCCGCGTCTCGTCGGAGACGTTGCCATCCTTGGCAGGCCCTGCGCGTTCGGGAGCGTCCCCGTGGCTCGACGAGCAAGAGAGGAACGTCGCGCCGAGAAGGACGACGAGGGGAGACAACTGCGACATGGGAAACCTCCGTTCAACCGCCGTAAGCGCCGTAGTCCCGCAACGCCTCCCGCATCGCCAGCAGATTCTCGGGCGGCACGTCGCTCTGCACGTTGTGCACCGGATTGAAGACGAAACCGCCGCCCGGAGCGAGATCGTCGACGCGGCGCTTGACCTCGTCGCGGACCTCCTGCGGCGTCCCGGTCGGCAGCACGCGCTGGGTGTCGATGCCGCCGCCCCAGAACGTCAGCACGTCGCCGAATTCCCTTTTGAGCTCCCGCGTGTCCATGCCGGCCGCGGCCACCTGCACGGGGTTCAGAATGTCGACGCCGACCTCGGCGAGCTCCGGCAGGATCGACCGCACGCTGCCACACGAATGGAAGAAGACCGACACGTGCCGCGCCCGCTTCTTGATCTGCCCGATAAGCCGAGCGAGACGCGGCTTGAAGAGCTGGCGCCACAGAGCCGGTGACACCTGCAGCGCGTTCTGCGCGCCGTAGTCGTCGCCCTCCTGCACGACGTCGACGAGGTCGCCGACGAGCGCGAGCGCCTTCTCCCAGTACGCGAGCTTGAGCTCGGTGATGCGATCGCACAGCGCCTCGGCGAGCGGCAAGTTCGCACCGAGATCGCAGAAGAAGTTCTCGTAGCCGCGCATCCACTGCCCCATCTCGAGCATGCCCGGGCAGATCCCGCCGAGCACGAACGCGCGGCCGTCGGCCCGCGCCGCCTCGGCCGCCGCGCGCAAGCTGTCGGGGAAACGCGCGTCGTCCGCGGGCGCGGGGAACGGATAGTGGTCGATATGCTCCGGGCACTCGGCGTGCGTCAGCGGCGAGCGATGGAGATCGTAGTACAGCCCGTCGCGGAGCGGCTTGCGCCGCGCGATGCCCCACTCATCGGTGTAGTACGTGAACTCGTCGTCCTCGGTCACCTCGAGCTGCCAGCCGGAGTGCGCTTCCGGACGCCGCCCGCGTACGTCTGTTTCCATGGCGAGGTGGACGTCCTCGTCGACCCACGCGAGCTGCTGCATCATGTGCCAGATCACCGGCTCGCGGTACGGCAGCCCGAGCGCGTCGCGCAGACGCGAGTAGGCGACGTAGTGAATGCCGGTCACCGGCGTCGCCGACAGATCGTACGGGACGCGGTCCGGCTCCTCGTGCCGCAACGCTGCCAGCACCCGCTCTCGCGAATTCATGCTGCGCCTCCTGAGTGCCCTGCGTATCGAGGCACTGTACCACGTTCGCTTCGGATGACGCAGCGGTGACAATCGCCGCACAGGATGCCGGTCCTGAACGGGCAACGATGGCGGCTATCGCGAATCACAGCGCGAGGCGATCCCTCCGGAGAGCGCGACCGGCAGGACCCTGACGAGGCTCCTAAGTGCCGTGTTTCGCAAATATCTGTGCATATCGAGCGAGCAGATTCGTTCGCTGGCGAGGCGCGCGAAGGAGTCCATGCCGGAGGCCCATAGTCGACTGAGCGCAACGAAGCCAGCGGGCGGAGATGCCGCTCGGATGCACAGATATTTGTGAAAGGCGGCACTAAGGCCCCGACAACCCGGAGCCGCAGCAGTCCGAGGCTTCCTCGAGGGCGCTTGCCGCTGTAGAATCGTAAGACCGTATCGCCGGCCTGGTTCGGACGTCGACCCGGCCGGAATCGGAGCCTTCTCGGGATGAACGAGGTCGGCGACGAGGCGGCGCGAAACACCCGCAGCAAGATCGCGGAGACGTTCCCGATGGATCGCGGATCGGTCAACGATCCCGCGAATCGAGTTCTCGCCACGGGATCGTCTGCATACCGATCGTCGGCTGCCCGGACGTCTGCGATTGACGCCTGGTGGGCGTAGCAAGCTTCTAGGAGAAACCTGTTGTCTCGAATCACGCAGATGGGGTTGGTGGTGGGCGCGATCGCGGCATGGTCGACGGTTCTCCACGCGGACGAGGTCGTCTACGTCGAACGCGAGTCATCGTGGCGATTCCGCCAGGGCACGTCGGAAGCGTCGTCGCCCGTCGCGGCGTGGCGTGTCCTCGGCTTCGACGTCGAGGGCTGGGACGTCGGCGATGCCCCGTTCGGCTACGGCGATCCGCCCCTGGCGACCGACCTCGCGGCCCTCGACCCACCGATGCGACAGAACTACTCGTCGGTGTTCCTCCGCACGACCTTCGAGGTCGGCAACGCCGGCGCGGTCGATGCACTCGAGGCAGACGTCAATTACGACGACGGCATCATCGGCTGGATCAACGGCGTCGAGGTGCTGCGGCTCAACATGCCGGGCAGCCCCGGAGACACGATCGCTGTCGACGATTTCGCCACGCAGGCGATCCCGGACGAGGGAGTCTTCCGTCTGGAGGTCCTCCCGGATCCGGCGGGATACCTTCAGAACGGAACGAACGTGCTCGCGATCATGGTGTTCAACAACAGCATGACGTCGAGCGATCTGCACTTCGACATCGACCTCTTCGATCCGGACGGCATCGACGTCACGCCGCCCACGCTATCGCAGGTGGTTCCGGCCGGCGGCACGACGGTGCGCGCGCTCGACGAGATCGCGGTGACCTTCGGAGAGTTCGTCACGGGAATCGACGCCGGCGACTTGCTTGTCAACGGCCTGCCGGCGACGGGCGTGTCGGGCACCGAAGAAGGGCCGTACGTCTTCACGCTGCCGGCCCTCGCTGCCGGCGCGGTCGACGTCTCGTTCGCGCCCGGCCACGGCATCGCCGACGTCTCCGATCCACCGAACGGGTTCGAAGGGGTCGAGTGGAGCTACACGATCGATCCGGACGCTCCCGCCGCGGATCTCGTGATCAACGAGATCGTCGCGTCGAACCACGGCAGCTCGACCGACGAGGACGGCGATTCGAGCGATTGGTTCGAGATCTTCAACCGTGGCGCAGAGCCCGTCGACGTCGCGGGGTACAGCGTGTCCGATGATGTTGACGATCCGGACCGCTGGGTGCTGCCGTCCGCGATGATCCCGCCACAGGGCTATCTGCTCGTGTTCGCGTCGGGAAAGGACCGCACATCGGGCGAGCTGCACGCGAACTTCGAGCTCGACGCCGACGGCGAGTTCCTCGGGCTGTGGAGCGCTGACAGCCCCCGCGCGCTCCTGTCCTCGTTCACACCGCGCTATCCGGCTCAACGCGCCGATATCTCGTGGGGCCTCGACGGAACCGGCAGCCCGGCATACTTCGACAACCCGACGCCGGGCGCCGCCAACGATCTCGGCTCCACGCTCGACGGCATCGTCCCCGAACCGCGTTTCAACGTCGAACGCGGCTGGTATGACGGCGGTTTCGACCTGGAGATCCAAGCGCCTCCCGGCGCGACGGTGCGCTATCGACTCGACAGCAGCGAGCCGACCCCGACCTCGGGAACGGTATACGGCGGTCCGATTGCCATCGCCGGCACGGCGGGCGCCGCGGTGCGCGTCGTTCGCGCCGTCGCGTACCGGTCCGGATACGTACCGTCGCGCGTCGTCACGCACACCTACGTGTTCCCCGAGTACGTCGGCCGACAGCCGGCACGGCCGAGCGGCTTCCCGTCGACATGGGGCGGCTTCACCGCCGACTACGCGATGGATCCGGACATCGTCGACAGCGGGCGGTATCGCGATCGGTTCCTCGAAGGACTGCTGTCCATTCCGACGGTCTCCCTCGCCGGCAACACGAACGAGATCTTCGGCTCGAGCGGCATCTACTCGAACGCGACGCAGTCGGGCTCCAATTGGGAGCGCGCCGCGTCGATGGAGGTCATGTACCCGCCAGGCTTCGACAGCCCGTCGGGCGAGAGAACGCTGCACGTCGACTGCGCGCTGCGAATGCAGGGGGGCGCGAGCCGCAACCATAGCCGATCGCCGAAGCACTCGTTCCGCGTGCTGTTCAAGGGTGACTACGGCCCGTCCAAGTTTCGGCGCCGAGTCTTCCCCGAGGCGACGGCAACGAGGGATTTCGACACACTGACGTTCCGCGCGGGATACAACAACTCGTGGGTCCACAGCAACAGCGGTCAGCGCCAGCGCTGTCAGTACATCCGCGATCAGTGGGCACGCGACGCGCAGATCGACATGGGTCAGGTGTCGTCGCACGGCACGTACGTCCACCTATACGTCAACGGTCTCTACTGGGGCGTGTACAACCTCGTCGAGCGCCCGAGCGCGCCGTTCGCGGCGGCATACCTCGGCGGCGACAAGGAGGAGTACGACGCGCTGAACTCGGCGAGCCCCGTCGACGGCAACGGAAGCGCCTGGAGCACGCTGCTCAGCCGCGTGCGCGCCGATCTGTCCAGCGACGCGAACTACCGCCGCGTGGTCGAGTACCTCGACATCGACAGCTTCGTCGACTACATGCTGGTAAACCTCTACGGGGCCAACAACGACTGGCCGCACCACAACTGGTACGGTGCCCGCAAGCGCGAGAACGGCGCGAAATGGCACTTCTTCAGCTGGGATGCGGAGCGCATCCTCGAGGGCGTCAGCGAGAACAAGATCGGCGTGTCGAACGACAATTCGCCGGGCATCATCTGGGCTCGGTTGCGTAGCAGCGCCGAGTTCCGGCTGCGCGCCGCCGATCGCATTCACCGCCACTTCTTCAACAACGGTTCGCTGACGCCCGGGCGCATCGAGGAGTTGTGGATGGACCGGGCGGCGTTCATCGAGCTCGCGACCGTGTGCGAGTCGGCGCGCTGGGGCGACTACCGCGCCAGCACACCGTACGCCCCGGATAGCCATTGGTTCCCCGAGCAGAGTCGTCTGCTCGGGTCGTACTTCCCGCAACGCTCGACGAACGTCTTCAACCAGCTGCGTTCGGCCGGGCTCTATCCGTCGGTCGGCGCTCCCGTGTTCGCCCGTCACGGCGGTGAGGTGTCGCGCGGCTTCCTCCTGACGATCTCGCGGCCCGGCGGCACGGGGGGAACGATCTACGTCACCCTGGACGGGTCGGATCCGCGCGTCGAGTTCAGCGGCGACATCACGGCGTCGGCGTTCGCGTACGACTCGCCCATCGAGCTGACGCGGCCGACGGTCGTCAAGGCCAGGATTCGCAGCGGTAGCAACTGGAGCGCCCTCACCGAGGCGTCGTTCACGATTCCCGGCTATTGGGACGGGCTCCTCATCAGCGAGATCCTCTACCACGCCGCGAGCGGCAACGCATACGAGTTCGTCGAGGTCGCCAACCTCGGCGGAACGGATGTCGATCTTGCCGGCGTGCGCTTCGCCGACGGTATCGATTTCGTTTGGGACGAGAGCGCGACGATCGAGCCCGGCGGCTTCGCCGTCGTCGCGGCTGACGCGGCCTCGTTCGCGTCGCGCTACCCGGGCATCTCGATCGACGGCGTCTATGCGGGCAATCTGTCCGGGGGCGGCGAGCGCATCGAGCTCGTCGACCCGGCGGGAGGCGTCCTCGATGAAGTCGAGTACAACGACGCGGGCCAGTGGCCGATTTCGCCGGACGGCTTCGGCCACTCGCTGGTCCTCGCCGATCCTTCCGGAAGGCGCAGCGATCCCCACTCGTGGCGCGCGAGCGCGCAACTGCACGGCTCGCCCGGCGAGCTGGACCCGGAGCCCGTGCACGGTGGCGTCGTCATCCACGAGGTCCTCAGCCGCTCCGAGCTGCCCTTCGAGGATGCCGTCGAGCTATGGAACCCGACCGGCGAGGCCATCGACATCAGCGGTTGGTACCTGAGCGACGATCGCTCGAACCTCGCGACGCTCAAGAAGTACCGCTTCGAGCCGGGCACCGTCATTCCTGCCGCCGACTATCTCGTCGTCTACGAAGCCGAGCTCAACGCCGAGGGCGATCCGAACCGCTTCGCGCTGAACGGCTCGGGCGATCAGGTCTACCTGTCGTCCGCCGACGGGCTCGGCGACCTGACCGGGTACATCGTCGGCGTCGATCTGCCGGCGTTCGACGACGGCGTCTCGTACGGCCGTCTCGACACGAGCGTCGGGCCGGACTACGCCTCGCTCGTCGCGCCGACGTTCGGCGTCGAGTCGCCGTCGACCGTCGAGGAGTTCCGCGACGGTGAAGGGGCGGAGAACGCGGCGCCGCTCGTCGGTCCGATCGTCCTCAACGAGATCATGTACCACCCGATCACGGGCGGCGATGAGTTCATCGAGCTGCACAACCTCACGGAAACCGAGATCGCGCTGCACGACGCGGCACTCGGTCGCGGCTGGGAGCTGCGCGGCGTCCTCGACGTCGATACCGGAGCCAGCTACTCGTTCCCACCCGGCGCGAGTATCGGCGGCAACGGATTCGCGCTCGTCGTCCCGATGGCCCCGGAGACGTTCCGGGCGTTCTACGACGTGCCCGCTGCCGTGCCGATCTACGGACCGTACGACGGCGGTCTCGCCAACGGCGGCGAAAGGCTGCGATTGATGCGGCCCGCGCCCGAGGAGGACGACGAGCTGCCGTACGTGCTCGTCGACAAGGTCGTCTTCGACGACGTGACGCCGTGGCCGAGCGTGGCGGACGGCGAAGGCCCGTCCCTCGAACGCCGCGTGCCGCAGGACTACGGCAACGAGCCGCGCAATTGGGGCGCGTCGGAATCGGACGGCGGCACTCCCGGTCGAGCGAACTCGATCGGCCCGCCCCCACCGAACCAGGTGCCGCTCGCCGCATTCACGATGCTGCCCCAGCAGGGCGATGCGCCGCTCACGGTCCGCTTCGACGCAGCAGCGTCGAGAGACTCCGACGGCGACATCGTCGCGTACTCATGGGACTTCGGCGACGGCGACAGCGCGATCGGACGCACGATCACGCACACGTTCGAGGCCGGGGGTGACTACCAAGTGACCCTTACCGTCCGGGACGACGGCGGCCTCGAGGACACCGCCAGCGGGACGGTCCGCGTCCGTACTTCGAATCTGCCGCCGATCGCCTCGTTCACCGCCGACCCGACGACGGGCATGGCGCCGCTCACCGTGACGTTCGACGCGTCGGGGTCCGACGATCCCGACGGGACGATCGGGACGTACCTGTGGGACTTCGGCGACGGCACCGGCGATACGGGGCGCGTCGTCCAGCACGAGTTCGACGACGAGGGCGTGTACACGATCCGCCTGATCGTGGTCGACGACGAAGGCGCGGAAGGCGTGACGCAGACGGACCTCACGATCCTCGGCGAGCAGCGCGGCGGCCAGTATCCCGGCGACTGCAACCAGGACAGTCGACTCGACGTGTCGGATGCGGTGTGCTTGCTCGGCCACCTCTTCGTCGGCAGGCCGGACCGACTGCCGTGCGGCGATGGAACGGTCGCTGACTCCGGCAACGGCGTCCTGCTCAATCTCAACACCGACGCCACCGTCGACCTCGCCGACGCGGTCTACCTGCTGAACTACCTGTTCCAGGGAGGCCCACCACCGGTGAGCGGCACGGAGTGCATCCCGGTGGCGGGTTGCCCCGACGCGTGTACCCCGTAGCGAGTGTCGCGACGCCTGTACATTGGCACCGACAGGTGGCGCTGTCGCGGCTCAGTCGGCGTCGAGAGACTTGCTCATGACTTGCAGGGATGGCGTCGCGAGGTCCTCAACGCCACCGCCTCGGTGACGCTCTACTCGGCCTTGGCGGCTTGCGGCACGATCCGCACCGCCTGCCCGCTGCGAGGCGCCAGCTTCACATCGAGCACGGTCGCACGGTCGACAGCGACGCGCTCGATCTTTACCTTCGTCGGCGTCGCGACGGCTGGGTCGTGCGAGTACACGTGTGCTGTGTACCGCCCCTTGCCGTCGAGAAACTCGAGCGGCACCGCGAACGATCGCGGCTTCCCGTCGCCCATGCAGCCGACGAACCACTCGTCACCGCTGCGACGTGCGATGACCGCGTACTCGCCGATGCTGCCGTGAATCACGCGCGTGTCGTCCCACGCGGCCGGCAGATGACGGTAGAACTCGAGCTCCGGCGTGTCCCAGACCGACGCGGGACGGTCGTACCAGAACAGAAACTGCAAGCCGCTGAACATGCAGACAGGCTTCGCGAGCTGATACGCGTGGTTCGAGTTCTGCCTCACGCGCCCGTCCGTCCAGCACACCGTGTTGTCCGCCACTCCGGCGATCATGCGCGTGAACGCGTACGCGAGTGTCGTCTCGTTCGTCGGCTTCGTCTCGTCGCCGGCTATTCCCTCGACCGTCATCAGGTTCGGATACGTGCGGCTGTATCCCGTCGGACGGTACTCGTCGTGCACGTCGACCACGAACCGGTACTTCGCACACTTGCGAATCGACTCGTGCAGCCAGCTCGTCCACTCCTGTGAGCCGACGCGCACAAAGCCGAACTTGAACCCCGCGATGCCCCACTCGCGATAGAGTGGCAGCAGGTCATCGAGCTGCTTCTCGAGCGCGCGCCGGTTCACGTAGACGATGATTCCGATGCCGCGCTCCCGCGCGTAGCGGACGACCTCCTGCAGGTCGAGCGGTCCCGGGCTGCGCCGCGGGTCGACGGCGATCGTCGTCGCGTCCGATGCGCCATCGTACTCGTGCCCGTACCAGCCGGCGTCGTACTCGACGTACTGCAGCCCGTACTTGACGGCGAAGTCGACGCACGCCTTGCCACCGACAGTCGTCAACGTCACCTCGCGAATGACTTTGCCCGGGCGGATCCACGACGGGTCCTCGATCGCGCACGGATCGTTCAGGTTGAGAACGATGTCGTTGTTCTCCAACAGCCGACCCGGAGTCCGCGCCGCCATGACGACACGCCAGGGCGTCGTCAGAGGCGCCGGCGACGTCACCTTCCCATCGAGATGGCTGACGACGGCATGCACGCCGCCGCCGAGCGGCGCGAGCTTCATGCGCGCGTAGTCGACGAGCTTCGCTTCCGCCACCGCCGCGTAGAGGTCATCGGCCGCTTCGACGACGAGTGGTCGTTCGCAACCTCTCCTGACAGCACTCAATGGCACGCGCTGGTACCTGCCCTGTCCCGAATACGTCACCCACGCCGCGTGGTCGGCGCCGAATCGGAACTCCGACCTCTCGCGCTCGACGCGCACCGTCGCGATTCCGGCCTGTTTCGGAACGGTGTAGCAGAACGCGACGCCCGCGTCGTACGCCCGAAACGTCAGCGTCAACATCCGTCCCGACGCGACGGTCTCGCGCAACTCGATGACGAGCTGGTTGTAGTGATCGCGGACGGTGGATCGCTCGCCCCACACCGGCTTCCAGGTCGAATCGTGATGGCTCGCGGTCTGCCTGACGACGCCCAGGTTGTTCCCCAGTGCGCCGCCCTCGATGTCGAGCCCGAGCCGCGACGCCGCTATCACCTCACGCCCGGCGAAATCGACGCGATACGACGCGCAGTCCTTGTCGCTGCCGAATGCCCTGAGATCGAACCTCAGCACGATCTCGCCGCTCGGCGACGCGAGCTCGAGGGGCGCGGCCTCCACGACGCCAAAGACACCGAACGAAAGCGCGACGATGAGCCAGACAATCGAACTCGACGGACGGTTCACGATGCCACCTCTTGCTGAACAGGCTGAGAGTTCCGATGCTATCGAACGCTGACGCGCAGCTCCTGATACGCCGTGTTCTCGTCGACCGCCGTGACCGGCCGCACGGCCCACAGGAGCCAGCGATACGATCCGAGCCCCTTGTCGTCGTTGCCGCGCACGCTCGTCGCGCGGAACTTGCCGGTGACGCCGCCCGTCGTGTCGACTTCGGCGATCGGCGTGAAGGCCTTGCGATCGGACACCTTCCAACCCGGATCCGAATCCGAGCGGCTGCCGAAGAGAACGTAGTGCTGCGTGCCCCGCTTGCCGTTCTGGTCGTGCGACCACGCGCTCGCCGTGACGACCTCGCGCACCGCACCGAGATCGACCTTGTAGATGCCGCCGACCACACCGTTGCGGAAGACCGGACCGTAATTCGACGTGAGCTTGCCGTCGTAGAGCGTCGCGAGCGGCTCGTCGGCGGGATTCGGTCGCGCCTGAAGCGACCGGAAGCGGAGCGCCTCGCTCGTCAGCGGCACGTTCGTGAACGCGTCGTTCGCCGCACCCTCGGAGACCGTGTAGACGTACGACTCGAGCTGTGCGGTCTGCGGCAACTGCCCGCGTACGAAGCGGACTGTCAATGGCTCGCCGCCGGCGGCCTCGGTGGCTCGAAGCAGGTCGTTCACGCGACGGACCGGCTGTCCGTTGAGCCGCTGCACCAGGTCGTTCTGCTTCAATCCGGCGCGCGCGAGCGACGACTTGGCCGCCACGCGACGAAGCACGACACCTCCGTCGGCCTTGTTCGTGCCGTACGCGGAGTACTCCTCACCCTGGATGCCGCGAACTACCGCCTGCTGCCAATAGTGCGTCATCTCGCGGCCCCGAGCGCCGTGCTTCGACGGCGTCTCCGCCTCGTCCGAGCCCGGTAACCGCGGCGTCCGCGCCAGAGCGCGCAGCTCCGGCTTGCGGACCCCGAAGTGGTCCATCGGGAAATTCTCGAAACCGAGCGCGAGCGCGGGCGAGCCGTCCTTGACGCGATAGTCCCCCGTCGCCGGGTCGACGAAGAGCGCGTCCGCCGCGATCGAGTGCGCGTCGAGTCCGCTCTGCTTCGCGAGGCCTGTGGCGGGCCCCGCATCCGACTTGCGCGGCGTGTGCAGCAGGTTGCGATCGCACTCCTTGCCCCAAGGCTTCGGCACGCGAATCGGCCGGTACGGTCCGAACACGATGTTGCGACGGAACACGTCCTCGCTGCCGCGGTACCACACGTGCGGGTGGAACGAGTTTCCGACCATGATGTTGTTCTCGCAGACGCGGAAGAAGCCCTCGCGCAGCTTGATTCCACCCCGCAAGCACAGGTTGTTGCGCAGCTCGTAGTGCGACGATCCGTCGTCGAGGTCGATATCCCAACCGTGATCACAACGCCACCGGCTATTGCGAATGATCACCGGTTCGACCACGTCGAGGAGCGGCAGGCCGCGCAGATCGCCGCGGGTGATCGTGTTCAGATCGACGTCCTTCAGCCCCCAGAAGCGATCGCGGCCCCACGAGTTGAACGAGCCGTGGTCGCCGGTCTCCTTCACCGTGTCGAACACATCGCAGTGCTCGATCACGTGACCGCCCCAGCATCCGTCGCCGATATTGATCCCGGCACGCGGCACATCGTAGAGCGAGCAGTAGCGCACGGTGATCCGACGCGCCATGGCGATCTGCACGGGCGAGGTTTGCTTCTCGACACGACCGGAGCGATAGATCAGGCAATCGTCGACGACGCAATCGCCCGGGTAGTTCTCGGTCTTCGGTCCGGGCTCCCGATCGATGTCCGTGAGATTCTGACGCTCGCTGTACTCGAACAGCGGATTGCGCACGGCGTCCGGGCCCCCGACGAATGCGACGCCGTTGCCGCCGGCGTTCGCGATGCGACAACCGCGCACGGTCACGCGGCGGTTGTACTCGTTGACGAACACGGCGTTGCCGCCGACCTGGTCGACGACGCAATCCTCGAGCCCGCAGTCCTCCGTGCCCGTCAGGAACACGGCGCCGCCCCGATACGTCGTCCAATCGCTGCGCAAGAGCGGCTCGCGATTGTCCATGAACGTTCGACTGGCATGACGGAACGTGATGCCTCGCAGCGTGACGAAGCGCACCGGGCGCTCCGTGCTGCCGCGAAACTCGACGAGATGGCGCAGCCGGACGGCTTCGAAGGTCGCTGTCTTCACGTCGAGGTCGGCGGGAGGAAAGAAGTAGAGCGTGCTCGTCTCTTCGTTCAGGAACCACTCGCCCGGCGCGTCGAGCTCTTCGAAGATGTTCTCGACGAAACGGTACTTGCCGTGCATCCCGTAGCGGCGGTTGTTCTGCCAGCCGCCCTCGTAGCTGACCTTGCCGTCGGCGTCCTTGCCGGTGATTCGGTAGTGGAAATCGCCCCACATGCTGCGGTGCATCGCATGGATGAAGCCGCTGCGCGGATCGGCCCAACCGCGAGCTCGCTCGGGACTGAACGCGTCCGGGGCGTAACCGCCGAAGATGCGCACGCTCGCGTCGTAGTTCGGATAGCGAGCCATGTGCGCGCGCTCGCCGTTCACGAAGAGCTGGTCCGTCCGCAAGTCGGCCGGGACCGCGGCCTTCAGGATGCCGTCGCGGTACGGCTCCCAGCGCAACTCGAGCTTCGTGCCTCCGCTCAACACGACCTCCGCGTCCGGCTCCGCAGCCCAGACGACGGGCGCCGACTCCATGCCCGAGTCGTCCGGACCGAAGACGAGCGTCGCGGGCAGATAGTACGTTCCGGCGCACAGGTGAACCGTTCGCGGCTCCGACGCGGATGCCTCTCGCACGGCTCGCGCCGCTCGCGCAACCGTCGCGAACGGTTGCGAGCTCGTCCCCGCGTTTCCGTTGTCTCCATCCGGGGCCACGTACAGGTGCACACCCGACTCCGCGCCGGAAGCGATACCGCTCCACAGAATGGCTGCCCCCAGAAGCGCCGTCACGTTCTTCGCCATCGTCGAGTCTCCGAGATTCCGTTGTCGCTCTTCATTCACACGGCGGGTATTCGGCACAGCCGAGATCGCCGGCGGTGTCCGGCGCGTCCGGGTCGCCGCCGCACGGTCGTCCCGGGGGCCCCGGTGCCGCGGGAGCGGGGCCGCGTGCGAACAGGTAATTCAAGATCAAGATGCCGTCCGTCAGCAAGAGCTCCCCGTCGTTGTCGCTGTCCGCCGTCTCGAGACAGCTCGGCTCATCGCCTGTGATGAAGAGGTACTGAAACACGGCGACTCCGTCCGACAGATCGAGATTGCCATCGGCGTTCGCGTCACCACGGTGGAACGTGAGGCCCTCGCACTCGTCCGGAACGCCATTGGAGTTCTCGTCGCGACTCGCCGGCTCCGACGCCGGAGCCTGGAGCCAAACGCCGAGGGCGACCGAGAAGCACAGACACTCGGGGCAATTGCAGACTTGGCCGAGCGCGATATCCGTATCGCCGTCATCGTCGAAGTCGGCGGCGACGATCGACTCGGGCGCCATGAGCACGGTCGATTGGATGCCTGTGCCCGCGTCGAATCTCCCGCTGCCGTCGTTCTCGAGCAACGACAGATGCGCGCTCCGGAAACCGTAGCCCGCGACGAGCAGGTCGACATCGCCGTCACTGTCGTGATCGAGCGGCACGACGAATCGCGCTCGGAATTCCAGTCGCCCGTCGAGACGCGGCGGCAAGAAGCCTCCGTCGCTGTCGTTCAGCAGAATCGCCACGCTGTCCCGCTCCGGCAGCGCCACCGCGAGGTCAACGTATCCGTCCGCGTCGACATCGACCGCGGCAAGACCTACGGGATTCGCATCCAGCGCGAGCGGCGTCGCGTCGAGCAACGTTCCGTCGCCGGCACCGAGGAATATCGAAACGCTCCGCCCCCAGCTGTTCGATGTGACGATATCAGCCGTCCCGTCTCCGTCGACGTCAGCTGCGACCACCTGTGCGACCGCGGCACCAACCTCGTACGACACGGCGTCATCGAACGTCCCGTCGCCCCGACCCAGGAACACCTCGACGCGCCCCGGGCCGCCGTCGCCTCCCGGCGCGATGCCGGCGACGAGGTCGACGTCGATCCCCGGATCGAGGTGCGCCGCGACGATCGATGTCGGCATGTCCCCCAGCGATCTCGTGCTCGCGTCGCCGAACGTTCCATCGTCGCTCTGACGGTAGACCAGCAATTGGCCGCGGCTCTGACCGACCGCGGCGAGATCGAGCCGACCATCGCCATCGACGTCGGCGATCGCGACGTCGACCGGCACGACGTCGTCGGGCGTCAGCACGGCGTCCGATTCCATGCGCCCGTCGCCGCTGTTGAGATACACGGCCAGTCCGCCGTCGAGAAGCCGAACTCCCGCCGCGGCGAGGTCGACATCGCCGTCACCGTCGATGTCGGCAGCCGCCAACGCGCGGGCCGTCCGGTCGTCGAACACGGTCGCGGGCGCGAGATCGAACGGTCGCTGGTCGACGTCACACTCGTCCGGAATACCGTTGTCGTTGCAGTCCTCGCTCGTGCCATCGCGAATGTCCCGATCGTCCGCGACGCCGTTGTGATTGCAGTCCTGGGCGACCGGCGAACGTGTGACAAACAACGCGAGCAGGAGCGAGATGAAGAGCGTTGAGCGTCGCATGGTTTCCTCGATAGGCGGTCGGAACCGAGGTCCTTCCCGTACGGCGGCCATCGTACGCTCCTCACGGCCTTCCGGTCGACGAGAATGCACGCCGCACGGGACCGACGCACAGCACGAGCTCGGGCCGCGCTACCGGAAGACGAACTCCGCTCGTTGCATCGCGAGGGATTCCACCCGAACCTAGCGAGATTCCCCGCCGCCTCCTCGCGAGCCGACGCTCAGCTTCGACGTCACGTCGATTCGAAGCGGCCCGCGGTTTGCACCTTCGTTCGTGTTCGTGGGAGTCACCCTGCACCGAAAGGAGACCTCCGATGATGCGAACGATCACCGTATTGCTGCTCACCACGATCGTGTCGCGAACGGTGTCGTCCCAGACCACCGAGCTGCCTCTCGTGAACCCGGGATTCGAGACGGGAACGATCGCGGGCTGGACCTACGACGCTGATCCGGCCCTGGCGGAGTTTCAAATGATCCCCTGGCTCGAGACGCCGAACCGATTCGCCGTCTCATTGGTCGGCACGGGTCTCCTGCCGCCGGCGACGCCAACTGTCCGCGAAGCCTCTCTGACGCAGGAAGTCGTCATGCCCGACGCAGCGGACGTGCGCTGGTCGTTCTACGTCTCGATCTACCCGGTCATCCGCCAATGGATGCACTACCCGCCGGAGAACGGCGCGAGCTTCCGCGCTCGGATCGCGGGCGAGTCCGGCTTCTCGTTCGAGGCCCGGGTCGCGATGCGCCTGCTGAACGACGGGTCCCGCCGCTACCGGGTTTCGCTGCCTTGGACCTGGACCGTGCAGCAGTTCTCGCTAGGACGCGACCACTGGACGTTCACTACCGACAACCTGACGCGCTGGTTCCGGCCAGGAGAGACCGTGACCGTGACGTACACGAATGCGTTCCAGGTGCCAGGCAACAACCACAACGCTCCGTACGCGACCGTCGATGATCAGCCGCCAAACTGGGCCGGAATCCGAGAGATTCCGCTCCGCGACAACGTCGATCTCGACCTTCTGCCGACGCCGGCGAGGGTGTTTCGACGTGGCGACGCGAACGGTGACTCCGAGGTCGATCTCTCCGACGCCGTCTACACGCTGAGCTGGCGCTTTGTCGGCGGCGACGCACCGGGCTGCCCCGACGCAGCGGATGCGAATGACGACGGCTCGGTCGATCTCTCCGACGCCGTCTACACGCTCGGCTGGCGCTTCCTCGGCGGACCGCCGCCACCGGATCCCGGGCCGAACGACTGCGGCGCCGATTCGACCGACGACGATCTGGGTCGGTGGTGCCACCAGATCTGCGCGACGAGCCCTTGAGCCGGCTCGAGGGTTCTCCTCGAGTCGTCAACGTGGAGAATGGGGGGCACTGCAACCGTCCATAGATCCCGACACTCCACGTATCATGAATCCGGTCACAGCTCGGCTCGCGATCGTTCTCACCGCTCTCGCATCTTCACGGTCTCTCGCCCAGGACGACTCGTCCGCGCGGACGAGACCGGACGCGCCGAAGAAGCCCCCCCAGGCCGCGGAACCGGCGAAACCCGCGAAGCTGGCCAGGACCGCCGCTGTGCGCGAGGAACTCGGCAAGCTCAAGCGGCAGGGCCGTAGCCTGAGCCTCAAGAAGAGCTACACCGAGTCGAACGACGCGTACCAGGCATAC
>CAYMRB010000093.1:0-25535 GCA_964392615.1 uncultured Planctomycetia bacterium
CAACAGGATCTCGGCGTCGGTCTCGCGGGCTGCAAGGCGGCTCGAAGAGCGCGGACTCGTGACGCGCGAGAAGGGGTACGTCTTGCTGACGGCCGACGGGCTCGAGATCGCCCGCGGAATCAAGAAGCGCGACACTCTCCAGCGGCCGAAGGAAGGACGATAGTCGACTCCGCCAGGAACTGCGCCCGTCGAGTGCAGTTCTATCCACAAGGGGGCCAAAAGGGGGCCACGCCGGCGTTGATGGACGCGGCGCGCAGGGCGCGTGCCGACGCCCCGACCGCTGGTCGCCCCCGCGCTGGCGTCCCCCGCCGCCACGAGGTTTCACCGAGGTTTCAACGGCACGAAAAAAGGACTTAGGGGTGTTTCCCTAAGTCCTTGTGGTTCCTGGCGAGGCGGACGGGACTCGAACCCGCAACCACCGGATCGACAGTCCGGTACTCTAACCAAATTGAGCTACCGCCCCACGCGTCTTCGTGGGTCAGGAACGAAGTATTTACCGTCTCCGGCGGGCCTTGTCAATCGCGAAGATGAACACTCTTTCGCCGGGGACCGCCAAGTCTACAACATGCGCCAGCGGTCGGCTACCGAGCTCGGCGCCTCCTCGCCCCACCGGCACACAGCCCGCACGTTCGCCGCGACCTCAGCGCCTCGCCCTCAGAGCGCCCGCCCCCCGTCAGGGATCCCGAAACGCCCCCGTCCGCCGCCAAAGGCGGCTCTTCTACTTGAAGCGCATTCTTGCGGTTTCGAGCGGCCTCGCCGCGAGAAACCGTAAGAATGCGCTGCCGCAAAAAACGCTTCAGTGCACGCGCCGCTCGGCCAAGCGGTAGCGCTGGCTGTCCCAGTCGAAGTCTTTGTTGAGGTACTTCTTCAGCGTCGCGGAGACGCGCTGGCTCAGCTCATCCATCTCGAGGTCGGTGTCGTAGCCGGCGATCACGACGCGGCTCGCGATCTCGGACACCTTGAGCGGCACATCGGCCTTGTCGAGGACCTCGACGATGTAGTCCTTCAGGCGCGTCTTCTTCTTGGGGAGGATCTCCCGCACGCCGTTTTCCTTGAGCGCTTCGGCCGAGAGGCGGTACTTCTTCGCTTCCTTCTCGAAGATGTCGTAGCGCTGCAGGGCCTGGAACACCGTGTTGTAGAACGACCGCGGGTTCGTCGAGTTCGACACGTACCCCGCCGCGGGCAGGCGCTTCTGGATATCCGACGGCGACAGCGGTCCGTCCGCCTCGAGCAACACCTGAGCGATATAGTCTTTCAGGTTGCGCTTGCGCTTGCCGGCGAGGAAGCTTCGACCACCCGTCGCCGCCAGTGCGTCGTCGACGCCAGGAGTCGTCGCCGCGGTCGGATCCGTCGCCTTACGATCGCGCTCCGCACGCTCGATCGCCTCGATCGAATCATCCAACCGGCGCAACTCCAACCGCAATTGCTCACGCTCACGCAGCAGGTCTGCGAGCTTGTGATTCTTCTTCTTCCTCTCGAGGAGCTCCTCCAAATCTCGAACGGTCAGCCGATCGAAGAGATGTTCCGGTATCTTCGATAACATCGTGATTCCCTGCCGCGTTCCCGATGGCTCGGAAGCCAACGCTCTACGTAGGTTTCGCCACGAGCTCCAATCCCGTCTCGACGCTCGCCCGGCGCCGTCTCACCGCAGGGATTGGACCCCGCGTTCTCTCGCACTTCTGGTGAAAAGACCCGACAATCGACCACCGCCGGCCCGAACCTCACCCGGACCGCCGAAACACACCATCGCCGAAAAGCCAGGACCCATTCGCGGACCCTAAGCGTGCCTGGACCTCCGATCGACGAGCCCCTGGTGCTGCAACCAGCAGGCTGACCACTACAGCAGCAGACAGGCGCCAGATGGGGCACTAACGGGCGAGCGATGCGTTCGAGACCCGCCGCCGATGCCGACCCTCCCGGCGGAAGCGTTTCCCTATCTGCTTCCTTTCACGGGCATTATAAGCGAGTGGCAGATGGACTCAATACAAATCCGCGGGGACGGGCGCCACCGCAGACTGGCTAATCGCCGCCAGTCGTCGACTGACCGCGTCGCTGGGCTGCCGCGGCTGCTCGCCCGGCGCCCACAGGCGTCCCAGATCGCGCAACCAGAGCGGATCGTAGCCGGCTCTCTCCTCCTCGCTGCCCGGCAGGCGCTCGAGCGCCTCCTCCTCGCGCATGCCATCGCGATAGGGCCGCGACGCCGTCATGGCGACGAAGGAATCGGTCAGCCCGGTCAGCTGGGCGAGCCACGAGATGTCGTGCCCGGCCAGCCCCGCCGGATAGCCGCTGCCGTCTCGACGCTCGTGGTGATCCCGCGCGGCGAAGGCGACGTCGCGCAGCGAGCGATCGAGATGGGAGAGCAGCGCGTACCCGAGCCGTGTGTGGCTGCGGACCTCGCTCTGCTGCCCCGGCGTCAGCGCCCCGGCGCCGAAGAGGTACTCGCGCCGCTCGAGGAAGACCATGCCGATATCGTGCAGCAGGCCAGCGAGCGCCGCGATGTGGGCAGAGCGCCGATCGCCACGCACCTCGACGACCGCGCGATTGAGCAACGCGACGTGCACGCTGTGACGCGCCAGCCACGATCCGGCTCGTCCTCCAGCGCTCTCCGCGGCGAGGTCGAGATCGCTCGCACGCACCGCGCGCGGCGGCAGTTCCTGAATGCGCGTCGCGAGCCCCAACGCGCGCTCGACGTCGACGATGCGACTCTCGCGCACGGTGTCGAGCAGCCCGCGCGCCGCGAGAAGGATCGCGCCGGCCTTCTCATGCCAATCGCTGGCGTCAGCAGGCTGCGCTCCGGTGTCGGAGGAGCCCCACCGCTCCGACAGCCCCGCCGACGGATCGGCTGGCGGCACGGCCGGTGGCGTCAGCCTCGTCGCGGCAGATCCGACCAGCGGCAACCGCCCCGCCGCCGGGTCGTGACCGTGCGATCGATCGATACCGGCGCTCGGCGCGACCGGATCGCCGGGCGCGTCGACCTCGCTGCCGGCAGGCTCCGCGTCCCGCAATCGCTTGAGCTGCTTGAGAACTTCCTCGCGATGCGCGTCGCTGAGCTCCTGGCGACACGTGTTCTCCGAGAGATAACACCGAATCGCCTCGCCATCCGACAGACGCGCGACGACGACCGGCACCGTCTCCAGCCCTGCCTCGCGCGCTGCCAACACCCGCCGGTAGCCGCACACGACTTGATAGCCGTGCCGCCCCCCGTCGAGCGCGACCGGGCGCACGAGCACAGGACATAGAACGCCGTGAAGCCGCACCGAGCTCAGCAGGAGCTCGAGGGCCGGACGCTCCTCCCGCGCCGGATACGCCGGCGTCTCGAGGAGTCGGCCGGTCTCCACTCGGGTCTGCTCGATCGATTGTTGATCCATCACGGTGTCTCCTTACTCGACTCGAATCCTCTCATGCCCGCATCGTCGCCGCGCATCGTCGCCGTACGGCTCTCCCGTGGCGTCGCAGCGCGGTTGACGACGACCCCGCTCGCTCGGGCGCCGGCTTCGCGCAGCTGCCGTCGCGCCCACAGCACCTGACGCGATGGAGCCTGCCGCGGATCGACGACGATCAGCGTCGTATCGCACGCGGCAGCCAGCACGACGGCTTCCCGCGACGACATCCGCGGATCGGGGGTGTCGAACATCACCCCGATTCCGAGGCTGGCCTCGTTGACTGCACGCGTGTCGCAAAGGACAAAGTCCGCATCCGCGCGCAGAGCGTCCATCAAGGCCCGCGCGTGCTCGACGTCGAAAGGCACCCGCGGCGAGCCCGTCGGCCCGGCCGCCAAGAACCGCAGACCCGGCACGAGCGTCGACTGCAATCTTGCCGAGACCTCTCCACGCAGCTCGACCGGGTCGACCTGCCCGTCGACGAGGCTTGCCATCAGATCGACGACGCCGACGTCGTTGTGCAGGCCGAGCACGACGTGCAGCCCCGGGGAGCGCACGGCTCCATCGACGAGCGTCACGCGATAGCCGGCCTCCGCGAGAACCATGGCGAGCGACGCGATGATCGTCGTCCGCCCTTCTCCCGACCGTGCGCTCGACAACGCCGCAGCGACACCAGCGATGCCCGTCTCGGAACTGTCGCGACCCGCCCGGAGGAACTCCGCCACGTCGCTCGCGCTTTCCTGCACTTGCGGCGAGAGCACCGGCCGCCGAAAGAAGCCAGCGAGATCCTCATCGATGGGGAACGTCGCCACGAGCGGCAGGCCCAGGCGACGTGAACACTCCGCCGGGTCGACCGCTCGCCACCGGCGGAACTCGACGGCGAAGACGACGAAGAGTCCGAACGCCAGCCCGGCCAGCGTCAGCACGCCCCACAGGGTCGGCTCGTTCCAGATCACCTCGGCGGCGGCGGCGAGATCCACGTGCGCCTTCGGAGCAGCGTTGTCGCCACGGCCAGCCAGACGGTCGTCGAGGGCGGCGATCGCCGCCTCGGCGCGGACGACCTCGGCGTCGATTGCGGCGACTCGGTCCGTGACGGCAGCGCCGCCGGTCTCTCGGGCGAGCTCGATCTCGCGATCCGCGCCGGCGACCCACTCGACGAGCTCGTCCCTGCGCGTCCGAACGAGCTCGACCTCGCGCTCTTCGTACGATGCGACGACAGCCTCAGCCGCCGCCCACGCGAAGACACGGGCCCGGCCCTTCGTCGAGGTCGTCGCCTCCACCCACACGCTGCGCGCGCCCGGCTCGACGCCTAATCCGATCGCTCTCTCGACCTCGCGTCGCAGCTCAACGTCGTCTGGGAGCGTGGTCGCGAGCTCCCGCACCACCCAACCGACCGACGCCGGCTCGTCTCCCGTCGGGAAGAGGTGCGCGAGCTTCTCACGTCCTCGCAGCACGTCGACGACTCTCGCCGCCACCTCCGGTCGCTCGCCGTCGGCCTCGGGCCACAGCGTCGGCACGTCGCCGGCGTTCAGGCCCGACGGGAAATCGACCCGCATCCCGAACCGGTAGCGACGCTCCGCAATACCGGTCCACCAGAGCATCCCCGAGCTCACGACGAGCAGAATCAGGAGTACTGTGACGGACCACCGACGGAGGAGCATGCTGAGAGCTTTCAAGAGGCCTTCCGGCCAGCGAATCAGGGGAACGACGCTGGAGGTTCGACTGCGACTCGGCAGCGAACACCGCGCCCTGATGTGCACTTCGGCGAAGGCCCGATCCGGGCTTTACAGCCGTCCGAAAATCGCTTCCTACGAGGTAGCGAAAATGCTACGTTCCCGACTTCCTCAGGCCGAAGTAGGCAAAGTAGACACAGTAAGAACGGCGCAGAAAGACTCGAGCGTCGGCAGTCTCATAGTCCCGGAAATCGTGGAGTAGACATGGACGTGACCCAGCAGACCGAGTACCTGGAGCGCGCCGAGACGGGTTTTGCACGGATCGATGTCGGCGAAGAGCTCCGCGAAAAGGCGTTCGAGAATCTGCGCTTCTGGCTCTGCGACGATCGGCTCGCGTACGCTCGGCCCCAGCTCGAGGCGCTCATCGAGGCCGGTAACTTCGATCCGCTGTTCGACGCCTTCTTCCAGCAGATCCCGTTCGGCACCGGCGGTCGACGCGGCCCGGTAGGCTTCGGCGCCAACCGTATCAACGCCCACACGATCGGCACGTCGATCCAGGGACACTGCGAGTTCCTGAAGAAGCACTTCCCGAACGAGAAGCTCAGCGTCGTCGTCGCCTACGACGTGCGCCGATTCGAGGATCTGCGCGGTGTCTATGATTCCGAGCGGCCCAATCCGCTCCTCGGCGTCACTTCGTACGACTTCGCCCAGGTCGCGGCGCGCGTCTACGCGGCCAACGGCGTGCGCGTGTGGTTCAACAGCCCCGAGTCCGAGCACTTCATCTCGACGCCGGAGCTGTCGTTCACCATCCGCCAGCTCGATGCCCATGGCGGGCTGAACATCTCCGCCTCGCACAATCACCCGGACGACAACGGCGCCAAGATCTACAATGCGCGCGGTGGCCAGGAAGTCCCGCCCCTCGACGAGGAGATGGCGACGATCGTCGAGTCGATCGACGAAGCGACGACGATGCCGTGGGAAGCCGCGGTCGAGCAGGGCCTCGTGCGTTGGATCGATCCGGCCGTGCACGATGAATATGTCGCGACGAACGTCGGTGTGTCGCTCGACGATTCGCTGCGCTCGGCGAAGATCGTGTTCACGCCGCTTCACGGAACAGGCTGGTCGTCTATCGGCCAGACTCTCCTCGGCGCGGGCTTCGACGTCGAGTGCTACGCGGATCAAGCCGAGCCGAACGGAGCGTTCCCGAACGTGCCGTTCCGGTCCCCGAACCCCGAGGTGCCGCAGTCGTGCGACGGGGCCACCGCGTACGCTCGCGAGAAGGGCGTCGACGCCGTCCTCGCCGCTGACCCGGACGCGGATCGACTGGGCATGGTCGTCCCCGACCCGGACCGCGGCTGGACGTTCCTCAACGGTAACCAAGTCGGCACGCTGTTGGCGGCCTACATGATCGAGGCCGGAGCCGCTGGCAGCCGCGAGAACTCGTTCTGCATCACGACGGTCGTCACGACCTCGCTGTTCCGCCGCATCGCCGAGTCGCGTGGCATCCAGTGCGTCTCCGAGCTGCCGATCGGTTTCAAGTACATCGCCGACGTGATGAAGAACATCGAGGACGACGGCACCTACGGGAACGTCCGCGGCTCGATCGACGACTTCGTCCTCGGCATCGAGGAGTCGCACGGCTACCTCGTCACGCCGACGATCCGCGACAAGGACGCCGCCGGCGCCGCCGTGCTCCTCGGCGAACTCGCCTCGAAGCTCCGCGACGAGGGCCGTTCCGTGCTGTCGTACCTCGACGACGTGTACCGCAAATTCGGGTACGTCCGAAACCAGCTCGTCTCGACCGTGATGCTCGGCGCCAAGGGCTACCTGGATATCCGCCGGATCCAGGCGAGCCTGCGCGAGTCGCCGCCCGAGTCGATCGGTGGGCGTAAGGTCTTGCGGTTCGTCGACCGGCAGGATGAGTCCGGCGAGTTCGGGCCGATCGTGTCGGAGACCGATCGCGCCGCTCGCGACCTCCTGACGATCGATCTCGAGGGCGACGTGCGCCTCGTGCTGCGACCGAGCGGTACCGAGCCGAAGAACAAGATCTACGTCGAGGCTGGCGGCCCCGCGCTCGGCGAGTCGGCGACGGACGAGGCCCTCGCGCAGCAGAAGCGAGAGATCGACGCAGTCGCGAACGAGATCGCGCGCGCCTTCACGCTCGAGATGCTCGGTCGCATCGGCGTCGAGATCGCGCCGTGGGCGCTCGAGGTCTCGGATCTGGTGCCGCTCAAGTGGAAGTGCGACTTCGCCGACTCGTTCCTGCCCGAGCTCGTCGGCAAACTGTCGGCTGGCGACGCGCCCGGCGAACTGGGACAATGGGCCGACGATCGACTGCGCGACTACGGAGCCGACGGCCGGATGCTCGTCCGCGACGCGGTCGCCGCGTACTGTCGCGACGAGAGTCCGGACGACGCGGTTCGCAGCGGCCTGGCCGGAATCTTCGAGCTTTGACAAGCGCGGTCAAGCGAGGACGAGGAAACAACACGATGAGATCGACAGCCTTCCTGACACTCCTGGCCATCGCCATCGCGTGCGGTGGTTGTGCTCCGCAGGAGCCGATCATGACACCTCCCGCGAGCGAGTTGGAGAACCCGACGCTGAGCAGGTGGGACGAGATCCACACCACGCGCATCGTGGACGGAGACGTCGTGCGCGAGAAGAGCGGGCACCTCGAGCTGCGCTACGAGAGGGACGACGGCCAGGATAGCGGCCAGCAGTTCATCTACGGCAAGGACCCGAACCTCCCGCTCGGTTTCAGGAATCCGAGCGGCAAGACCTTCCAGTACACCGAACGTCGCGAGCAGACTCCGACGACCAGCGAAGTCGGTCGTTGGCAGCTCGACCGCGCCATACGACATCTGCTCGACCTCGACGCGGACACGACGATCGAATTCGTCCCCCTCCGTTAGCCTCGAGATAGCTCCTCGATCGTTCGCGCATCGCCTTTGTGGTTTGCCACGCGTCGTGGCGACCACTACGATGAACGGTGATGCGACAGCGAAGGGAGAGCGTTGACGTTCGAAGAGTGCGGCGACGCCCGACGTCATCCGGTCGATTCGAGTCGCAACTCGATGCGACCGAAGAGCGGCTGCGAGCGTTGATCTGGCGCCATCGCCCCGATCTGGTGTACGGAACGGGATTGCGGATCCTCTTCACGTGCAACACGAGCCGACTCGTGTCGTTGCGCTACAAGGGGAACAGCGGCGCGTTGCGCGTGCACAGACTGTTCTCGAACGCGCCCGACGAAGTGCTCGAGGCGATCGTCGTGCAGTTCTTCACGCACGTGTCGCGCCCCTCCTCGCGCGCGCTGCGCGCGAGGATCATGGACTTCGTTCACCACAACCGCGAGTTGACGCTCGCCACCACGGCGTTGCCGCGAATGCGGCCACCGCGCGGCGAAGTGTACGACCTCGAGGAGGTCCGCGACCATGTCGTTCGCCGCTTCGTCCCGGAGAGACGGCGAGCGCGACCGGGGTTGCGCGTCGGCTGGTCGCGCCGTGCGACGCCCTCGCTGATGGGGAAGTGGGTCGAGACTCCGGAGAGGCAGCCGAATCTGATCGTCATCAACCGCCTGCTCGACGATCGGCGCGTGCCGCGGTTCTACGTCGATTACATCGTCTACCATGAGGTCCTGCACGACCTCTTCCCGATCGATCGCCGGGACGGACGCTGGGTACAGCATCCACCGGAATTCCGCCGCCGCGAACGTCAGTTCACGCACTTCGCCGCAGCGCGTCTTTGGGAACGCGAGCGCCTTGCGGGCCTGCTGCGCCGCAGTGCATCGGAGACGGAGAGCGGGTGACGAGCCGTCAGCTGACGGCTCGTGCCGCGCGTCGATCAGAGCTGGTCCGACGCGCAGCCGAGGCTGCCGCTGCCGTCGTCCGATGGATCGACGCCGGCTTGCGGGAACGGCTCCGAGGGCTGCGGGCCGCCCTGGAACAGGTAGTTGAGCAGCCACACCGGATCGGACACGTCGACGTTCGTGTCGTTGTTGGCGTCGCCCGCGTCCATGCACGGCGGAGCGTCACCGCCGAGGAACACGTACGAGAGCAGGAAGACAGGGTCGCTCAAGTCGACGCCGTCGTCCTTGTTCGCATCGCCTCGGATGAAGCCGCGACGAACCTCGACGCCGGCGCCGTCGGAGACCAGCACCGGGCGATACGCGACGTCGCCCTGGAAGACGAGGTTGTGCGCCGGTGCCATCCGGTCGGCCAGGCTCTCGGGCACGTCCGGAACGATCACGCCGTCCGCGAACTCGATCGGCGCGAAGCCCATGTCGGCGCAGCTCGCGATCGCGACGGATAACGTGGCGACGAGCTGATCCTCCCCGGCCGGGAAGTTCGGATCCGAACCGGCGTTGAACCAGAACGGCGTGGCGAAATCGCGCAGCGCGGCGATGAACGCGACGCCGTGCGCGTTGTCGAAGTCCGCGACGATGAACTCGGCGCTCGCCGCCGACAGCATCGTGTCCTCTTCGGTGCGGATCTCCTGAATCAGAATGTCAGGGCAACCCTCGTCGCGCTGGTTGTACTGGAGCACGATCTGCAAGCCGGAGATCGGCTCGTCGTTCGTCAGGGTCAGCGGAATCTCGATGCCCGTGTGGCTCGGCACGCCGGCGCCCGCTCCGAGCGTGAGCTCGAACCGCGGATCCGGCTCGTCCGGCACGGTGACCTCGCCGGGCGTTCCGTCGACGCCGGGAGCGGCGAACGGCTCCGCCGGAGGCGGACCGTCGGCGAACAGGAAGTTCTGCAGATACGCGTAGTCGCTGAGCTCGACGAGACCGTTGTCGTTCGCGTCGGCCGCGTCCGGACACGGCGGAACGCTCGTCCCGGTGAACAGGTACGCGGGAATGTCGACGGCATCGTTGAGGTCGACGACACCCTCGTTGACCAGGTCGGCGAGGTTGCCACGCAGGAATTCGCAGTCGTCGGCACGAAGCTCACCGAGCGAGGCGGCAACGACCAC
Organism: uncultured Planctomycetia bacterium; assembly: GCA_964392615.1. Classification (GTDB taxonomy): domain Bacteria; phylum Planctomycetota; class UBA8108; order UBA8108; family UBA8108; genus CAYMRB01. Next base: position 10,022 of record CAYMRB010000093.1, read on the forward strand.
AAACGAAGCGAGAAGCACGGCAGACCGCGACAGCAGGACGCGAGAGTTGGTCATTTATTCTCCTCCGACCGCGCGCACCCCAGAGACCCGACGGGCTGGATACCAGCCGCTATCTTAGTGAGTCGACCCGGGGAGTTCAAGCGGCCCGTACGGTCCTCGACATGCACGGTCCTCGACCTGTGCCTACCAGCCCGTGGCGCCGCACGGGCCGGCCGCGACGGAGCTCTGTCGCTCGATCTCAATTCCGCGACGGGAAGACGCCGATGAGCGCGATGATGAAGTGCACGCACTGAAACGGCGGCATGTTCGTGTGCGATTGACCGCCGCCGGAGTCGCTGACGGTGACGTTCACCGCCCCCTCAGCCATGTCAGCGGTGGCCGTGTCCGCGTAGCCTTGATCGCCCTCCGACGAGCCCGACCAGACCTTGCCCTGCGGCGAGTCGGAGGTGCCGGCTCGGTCCGCACAGCGCGCGGCACCCGACGCGGGGTGATTGTGCGGCGGGACCTGAGTCAGGTTCAGGGTGACGTCCTCCGAGCCGCCCTCCGCTCCGAGGCGCCGATCCGTCAGACCGGGCCCGTTCCCCGCGTGCATCGGCATGCGGCCGCGGAGGTCGGGAAGCCCGAACGTCGTGCGCCCGTCGCCGCCATAGGTCGTGCCAAGCAGCGAGAACAGGGCCGAGTTCTGGGCCACCGACAGGAGCTGCCCGTTGCAGAAGGCCCAGCCGCGTGGCGCGAAGTTGCCGCCGAACATGGTGATCTGAGCGATGAACGGTTCGGACATGACGAATCCTTCTGGTCTCCAATCAAGATGGCGCCCGACGCGCCACTCGCGTCAGACGTTCTCGACCGCGAGACCGCGTCCGCTCAAGCGAATACGGCCTCGTAGTGCGCACCCTCCGGGAACGACCCGACGGGCACGAGGAACAGGCTCAGGTCGCCGAGCTCGCGATGGCGTAGCTCGTAGTTGGACTGGGGCAGCTCGACGCCGCTCGGCGCGACGAAGACGAGCGAGAACGGCTCCTGCCGCACGTGCGCGGGCAATCCGTCGCGCTTGCACGACACGGCTTCCGCCAGCTTCACGTCGAAAACCATACCCGGCTCGACCTCGAGTCGAAACGTGGTCCCGACGTGCGGGGTGAACGCATCGAGCGTCGCTCGAGACAGGTCGAGCGACCCGAAGCGAACGCCTGCACGAACGGAGTCCATGGAGCCGGGCAGCAGGCACGCGGCTCCGAGCGCGGAGACGCTGCGCAGAAACGCACGCCTCGCCACATGCGCATCGACCATGTCACCACCGGAGCTCGTCTTCGAAACGCGCAGTTGCATCGACTTCACCGCCGCGTTTGCCGTTTCGTTCGAATGACCCTAGTCAACCACTGCCATGGTACGCCGCTCGACTTTGCAGTCAATTTCGAAACGAGAGCGTCTCGACCCGTCACGCGAAAAACGATCGCGTCGAGCCGCGTCGGTCGGTAGAGTGAGGACTGCGAGGACTCATCGCATCGCGCCGTTCGCGGACGCTGCCGAAAGGGTCGTGAGGGTCGACCGTCAGCGTTCCAGCCCGGCGCGGGTAGATTCGACGAAAGGGCGAATTGCCATGGCAGCGTCGCTGCGTCGTACCGGATCGATCGCCGTCGTCCTGATCGCATGTTCGTTGTCGGTTCGTGCCGGCGTGCCGAGCCTGAATCCGGGCGACATCGTCATCCTCGGGATCCAATCGGACGCGCCCGACAGCTTCTCGTGGGCGCCGCTGGTCGACCTGCGGCCGGGCACGCGCATCTTCTTCACCGACATCGGCTTCGGTATCGATTTCGAATCGACCTCCGACGGCGCGCTGCGGTACGTCGCTCCTCGCCTGATTCGAGCGGGAGAGATCCAGGTCGTCACCATCGAGGACGGCGCGGCACCGACGGGATACACGCGCGTCATCGGGGACGGCATGCGCGCCGGCAACTTCGGCGACCAGATCGCTGTCTTCGCCGGAACCTTGGCACGACCGCAGTTCCTGTTCGCCATCCACACGGCCTCGTCGGACTGGGGCGCCGATCGCAACCCGCCGAACCCGTCGACGGATTCCGATCTCTATCCCGGTCTGACCGACGGTGTCAACGCGGTGGCCCTCGGCGCCGGCCCGCAGTCCGGCCAAGAGGTCGACAACGCGGTCTACCGCGGACCGTGTCGCGGGTCGCGCGAGGAGTTGCTCGCCGCCATCGCCAACTTCGAGATCTGGGACCGCTCGGACGACCCGCTCGGTGCGGCCCCCCCCTGCGACGAGCTCGAAGTCGTCGAGGGACCGGACGACCCGACCTTCGAGCGCGGCGACGCGAACACGGACGGCATCACCGACATCGCCGACGCGGTCTTCGTGCTCGGTTACCTGTTCCAGGGCAATCGCACGCCGACGTGTCTCGACGCGGCGGACGCCAACGACGACGGTGGCGTGGACATCTCCGACGCGTCCGCGCTGCTCGGCTACCTATTCCTCGGATCGGGCCCGCCGCCGCCGCCGCTGACGGAGTGTGGAATCGATCCGACCGACGACGCGATCGGCTGCGAGAGCTTCGGGCCGTGCGCGTGAACGTGAGCGTGATCGCGAGAGAATGAAGCGAGCTCGAGTGCTGATCGTGCTGTGCGGGTTCGCAGTGCCCGTCCACGCGCTCGACGAACCGGTTGCGACGATCGACCCGACGGAGCAGGCCGCAGCGATGCTGCGATGGTTTGCATCGCCCGCCGATCAGCGTGGCGACATCCCGGCGTCGATCCGCAAGATGGAGGCGTCGAGCCGCCAAGGCCTCGAGGGACTCCGCAAGGCGGTGTGGAGCGCCTACAGGAAGTCGCTGGTCGAGGCGGGCAACGACAAGGTGCTTCCCGCCCCGACGATCCTGGCGAGCGGCAGGAACAACCAGCTGTCACCCGCGGCTCTCGATCTGGGCGCGAAGACGATGCCCTTCTTCTTCGTCGGCAAGGGCGAATTGAAGGGCAAGCGCCCTCTCTTCATCGCGCTTCACGGCGGCGGCTCCGCGGGCGGCCGGGCGAAGTCCCCCCATGGCTGGGGAGTGAATACGCGGGAATGGCAGGTCCAGCTGCAATTGGCGGCGCGGGTGTATCCTGGCGGCTCTCTCTATTTCGTCCCGCGCATGGCCGACGACAACGACGGACGCTGGTACTACAAGTACTGCCAAGATGCCTACGACTCGGTAGTGCGCCACGGGATCCTGTTTCACGACGTGGATCCGAACCGGGTGTACCTGATCGGGATCTCGGAAGGGGCGTATACGGCCTACCGGATGGGCGCCTTCATGGCGGACCGCTGGGCGGGCGCCGGGTCGATGGCCGGCGGCGAGCCGCTGGGCAACGCGCCGCCGGAGAACATGCGGAACATCGCCTTCCGCGCGGACATCGGCGAGCGGGACACGATGTTCGACCGGGTGGGCCTCAACCGGCGCTACGGCGAAGCGCTCGAGAAGCTGCGAGAGGACGACGCGGAGGGCTTCAAGCACCGCATCGAGGTGCATGAGGGCCGTGGGCACGGAATCGACTACGCGCCGTGCCCGAAGTGGATCTTCGAGCACGAGCGGAACCCGTGGCCGCAGCGGGTGACATGGATGAACATCGACGTCCACGGCCGGCGAAGAATGCAGAGCTACTGGCTGGCGCTGGACGAGAAGCCGGAAGGGAAACTGCTCTTCGACGCGCGGCTGGACAAGGCGACCAATAGCGTCGTCGTGAAGGTGGAGCGCCGATCGAAGAAGGGGACGACCGAGGAGGATCGAGGCACGTCGTTCCGGGTGTATCTGAATGACGAGATGCTCGACCTGGAGAAGCCGGTGCGGATCGTGCGAAACGGCCGGGAGGTGTTCCACGGCGAGGTGGAGCGCAAGGCGGAAGTGCTGATGCGGTCGCTCGACGAACGCGGCGATCCGTACTACATGTTCCCGTCGGAGGTGCGGATCAAGGGGAACTGAGCCCGACCTCCGCGAGCAGGGGCTCGATCACCGCGTGATCGCATCCGCCGCCAGCGTCGCCAATTGGGCGAGATGCCGATCGTCGTAGTCGAGGCCCGTGGTCCGCGCCCGCACTGCTTCGACGCATCGCGAGGCCGCGGGACCGATGCGCGCCATGGCCATCAACACCAGCTCGAGATCGCTGCCGCGCGCGCGCGGCAGCATGGCCTCCAACTCCGGAAGCGCCGGCTCGGCCCCGGGGCCGAGATCGATCAGACACTCGAGCGCGCGGTGGCGCACGTGCTCCGGACCGCCGCGGATAGCCGCGCGCAGCTGCGGCACGAACGGTCCGTACGCGAGCTGCACGGACCGCGTCAGGTCAGTCATCACGCGAGTCATGTGGCCACCGATGCTCTCCGGCGCCGTCAGCAGGTCGACGAAGCCGGGGGCGAAGAGATCCGCGCGCTCCGTCGGGGGAATCTCGACGACGCCCGCGGGCACGGCGCCTCGAAGTCGCCACTCCGCCCACCGCGTCGGCAGAAGGGACGGCTCGCCGTGCGGGGGGCCGAGACGGCGCCTGCCGGAGCGCCTTCGCGGCCTCGTCACCGACCTCGTGCACGTCTGCAGCATTCGCCGGCCGAGCTCGACCACGGCGGGCGAGCGATCGTGCAGGAGCCGGCAGAGCTCGGCGACGATCACCGGATCCTCGCGCGCGAAACGCTCCAACGCCGCCGGCACGTAGTTCACCTGTGGCGCGCCGTCGAGCCGGATGGAATCGACGATCTCGCGGAGAAGCTCCACCTCGATGCGGTCGACTTCCTTGATCCAACGAAAACCGAGCCGCGTGGCCGCGGGCGATTCCGTACGCAGGAGCTCGAACGCGAGCCACGGCACGCTCGGCAGCGTCGACTCGACGCCTACCTGGCCGGATCGATCTTCGCGCGACCCGATCATTCGGGTGATCGCCAACACCTCGTCGGACCACGGCGGCTCCCCCGAGAAAGGGCGATAGTTCTCGTAGAAGGCGTCGTGCCGCGCCATGCGACGGCGGATCAGCTCCGCGACGCGTTGCACCCCCTCCCTCGACCCGTTGCGCACCAGGTACTCGACCGCGGCGCTGCGCACCGCGACCTCCTCCGACTCGAGCTGTCGCAGCGCGAACCACTCGCGTATCGACGGCCACGAGGTGACCGTCACGAGGATGACGACCCCGACGCCGACGCCGATGACGCTCCCGGTGACCCACTCTCGCCGTTTCATCGGTTCCACGAGCCTCGTCTCGAGAAGCGCCCGTCCTCCGCCTCCAGCGCGGAGCAGCAGCACGGAAAGCCTCCCTACGACGGTACGCGAGTTCGGACGGTGGGTCTACGAGGACCGACGGCTGGCGCGCCCTCGATCTCCTGACTACGATGGACTGCTCGACAGGGTTCTCGAGGTAGGAGTCAACGCAGTGGTCGCAGCCAAGTCTCGTTCCGCATCCGCCGCGCTCGTCGTTCTGCTGGCGGCCACCGCGTCGCTCGCCGATGAATCGACACGCGAGAAGGGCCCCGCCGCCCCGCTCGACCTCGGCTCGATCGCCGTGCGCGCCGACTGGAGCCGCGCCGCCGCGCGCGGCGCCTCCAGCAGAAGCCTCGATCGCAGCGGTCGCGAGCCGGCGTACATCGGCTCGTTCGGTGGAGACGGCGAGTTTTTCGCCGGCGCTCTCGACGACGTGCGGATCTGGGATCGCGCGCTGACGTCCGAGGAAGCCGGTCAGCTCGCGACCGCCGCGTCTCCCCCACCGACGCGCGGTCTGATCGCGCACTGGGCGCTCGACGGCGACCTCGCGAACAGCGCGGAGCGCGGACCGCGAGACGCCGGCAAGGCGCTCGGCGATCCGCCGCGCCTCGTCGCGGGGCGACTCGGCAAGGCGGTGCACCTCGACGGCGCGACGCAGACGATCCGCATCGCGCATCACGATGACCTCAAGCCGGAGCGCGCCATCACGTTCGCCGCGTGGATCCTTCCCGACGTCGCTCCGGACCGGTGGATGGAAATCTATCGCAAGGACGACGGCAACGCGCGGCATCTGCTGGCGCTCGGCAGGACCGGCTACTTCGGACTCTGGTGCGGCCTCGGCATCGGCGGCTCGTACGTCGAGCGCGGCGCGCGATTGGACCGCAAGGCGATCCTCGACGGTCGCTGGCATCACGTCGCAGCGACATTCGACGGTCGCCTGATCCTCCTCTACCTCGACGGCCGCGAGATCGGACGTCACGACACGCTGTCGCAGCCTCAGCCGATCGAGGTCGTGCCTCCCGACGATCGACTGCGCGTCGCGTTTCTCGGCAACACGCTGATCGATCGCGCCATCCACTTCGGCTACCTCGAGCACGAGCTCACGCGCGCGTGGCCGGACCGCGACATCGTGTTCCGCAACCTCGGCTGGCCCGGCGACGACGTCGATGGCAACGCGCGTGCCGGCTTCGGACCCGGCGAGCACCGCCGTTCCGGCTGGCAGCGACCGCGGGACGCGTTCGGCGACTACGGCTTCCGCCGACTGACGGATCACCTTCGACGCACGCGTCCCGACATCGTGCTCGTGGGCTACGGATCGAACGTCGCGTTCGGCGGCGCCGCGGGACTCGCGAGATTCGAGACGGGGCTCGATCGGCTCCTCGACCTGATCGCGACCGCCGGCGCCCGCGCGATGCTGCTGTCGCCGCCGCCTCGTGAAACGCGCGAGCCCGGCTCCTCCGACATGGCGGAGCAGAACGCGTGGCTCGAGCGCGTCGCGACGCACCTCGGGAAGATCGCGACGCAGCGCGGTCTGCCGTACGTCGACCTGTTCAGCGCGTTCCGCGAGCAGCAGCGGAACAACGAAACGACGTTGCAGTTCACGGACAACGGCCTCCACCTGAACGATCACGGCTACCGCGTGTTGGCAGCGCTGGTCGCGCGCGCGATGGGCGTCGACGCGCCGAGGCCTGCCGTGCATCTCCGCGCGGACGGATCGGTCGAGGCCGCCGACGCGTGCCGTGTCGAATCGGTCCGACACACGCCGTTCGGCATGCGAATCGAGGTCGTCAACGATCGCTTGCCCTCGCTCGCTTCGACCGATGGCGGCGGCGTGGTGCGAATCGAGGGCCTCGCGTCCGGCGTCTACGCACTCGACCTCGTCGGCCAACGCGTCGCGCGCGGCACCGCGGAGCAGTGGGCCCGCGGCATCGCGGTCACTCGCGGTCCGCACCTCGAGCGCACCGAGCGCTTGCGCGCGGCGATCATCGCGAAGAACCGGCTCTTCTTCTATCGCTTCCGCCCGCAGAACAAGACCTATATCTACCTCTTCCGCCGCCACGAGCGCGGCCACCACGAGGGCGAGATCGCGCAGTACGCAGCGCTGGTCCGCGAGAAGGAGGACGAGATCGCGCAGCTCCGCCGCCCCCGGTCGCGACAGTTCGAGCTCGTCCGCGAGCACGACTATTCGGCCTACGACGTGCCGCGGGACATCCCGCGTCCGAACCTCGACGAGGAGCTCGCGTCGTTCAAGGCCGCGGACGGATTCGAGGTCAACCTCTTCGCGTCCAACCCGATGGTCGCGAACCCGAACAACATCAACTGGGACGAGCGCGGCCGCATGTGGGTGACGGGAAACACCGTCTACCCGCTTCTCACGCCCGGCGAGGATCCGAACGACTTCATCGCGATTCTCGAAGACGTCGACGGCGACGGCGTCGCGGACAAGTCGACCGTCTTCGCCGACGGCTTGCTCGTGCCCCACTCCGTGATGCCGTCGCGAAACGGCGCGTTCATCACGCAGTCGACCGATCTGCTGTTTCTCGAGGACACCGACGGCGACGACCGCGCCGACCGGCGTCGTGTCGTCCTCACCGGATTCGGCAACGCGGACGTGCACCAGATGATCCACGGTCTGCGCTGGGGACCGGGCGGCGATCTCTACTTCAACCAATCGATCTACATCAACTCGCACGTCGAGACGCCGTGGGGCGTGAGTCGACTGAACGCCGCGGGCGTCTGGCGCTTGCGCCCCGAGCAGCTGCGGCTAGAGGTCCACGCGCGCGGCATGACCAACCCGTGGGGACACGCGTTCGATCGCTGGGGACAATCGTTCGGCACCGACGGCGCGGGTGGCGGAGGCTTGTCGTACACGTTCCCCGGGGCAGCGTTCCCGTCGGCGCACGACGTCGCTCGCACGATCCGGTCGTTGCATCCCGGGCGACCGAAGGAGTGCGGTCTCGAGGCGTTGAGTGGCCGCCACCTTCCCGAGTCGTGGCGCGGCGACTTCATCACAGCCGACTTCCGCGCCAATCGCATCGTCCGGTATCGGCTGACGGAGAACGGCAGCGGCTACTCGTCCCGACTGCTCGGCGACGTGCTGTGGTCGTCGCACAAATCGTTCCGCCCCGTCGACATGAAGCTCGGCCCCGACGGCGCGATCTACATCGCCGATTGGTACAACTCGATCCTCGGCCACGGCGAGGTCGACTTCCACCACCCGCTGCGCGATCACCGTCACGGTCGTATCTGGCGTCTGACGGTCAAGGGGCGTCCGCTCGTCGAGCGACCGAAGCTGCACGAAGCATCGGTCGACGAGCTACTCGCCGCGCTCGCGCTTCCGGAAGCTTGGACTCGCGATCAGGCGCGTCGCCTGTTGCGTCAGCGGGGAGCGAAGGCGGTCGTCGAGCGACTCGGCAGGTGGGTCGAGGCACTCGATGCCGGCGATCCCGAGATCGAGCACCACCGTCTGGAGGCGCTCTGGGTCTATCAGGGCGTGCGAGTGCCGGCTCCGGAGCTGCTGCGCTCGGTACTGCAGTCTCCCGATCACCGCGTTCGCGCGGCTGCGGTGCGCGTGCTCGGCGATTGGCACGATCGCGTGACGGACAGCGTCGATCTCTTCGCGGCCGCGGTCGCCGACGATCACGCGCAGGTGCGCCTGGAGGTAGTGAACGCGCTGCGTGCGATCGGCACGCTCGAGGCGGTGGAAACCGCGATGCGCGCCGTCGATCGTCAGCTCGACGGCAACCTCGACTACGCGGCGTGGCTTACCGCGCGCGAGCTGGAATCGCTGTGGCTTCCGGCGCTCGAAGCGGGCAAGCCGGTGTTCGACGGCAAGCCCGATCGACTCGCGTTCGCGCTGTCCGCCGTCGGCAAGGCGGCGTCGCTGCGACCCCTCGTCGATCTCGTGCGCGCAGGGAAGCTGTCCGATCGCGAGCGACGCTCGGCGCTCGAGCTGATCGCGGGGCTCGGTGAGCCGGACGACGTAGTGCTCGTCCTCGACGCCGCGGCGAGCTTCGAATCGGCTGACCCGCGGGCGGCAGCCGGCATCCTCGCCGCGTTGAAGAGCGGAGCGCAGCGCGGTCGACCGGTGCCGCCGAACGCGGCGCGCGTCGCATCGCTGCTCGACGCCGACGACGAGGAAGTGTCTCGACTCGCGGTCGATCTCGCGGGGCTCTGGAAGATCGACGCAGCGCGCGCGGCGATCGGCGAGCTCGTCGCGGCGTCGAGGACGCATCCGACGATGCGGAGCGCGGCCGCTCGCGCGCTCGCGCGGTTCGGCGACGGACCGGTCGTGCTGAGCGCTCTGTCGACGAACGGAGCTTCCACGGCCGTGCGCATCGCCGCGACGTCGGCGTGGGCCGCAATCGATCCCGAAGGAGCCGCGCCGACTGCCGTTCGCCAGCTCGCTGCCGCTAAGGACGACGACTCGATCGATGCGCTCTTCGAGGCATTCGTCGGGCGCCGAGAGGGCGACGCGATCCTCGCGAAGGCAATCGACGGCACGAAGCTGTCGGCGGCCACAGCCGCCGTCGGTATCCGCGTCGCCGAATCGTCCGGTCGCGATATGGCCGCGCTCGTCGACGTGCTGACTCGCGCCGGCTCGCTGGGTGGCCTGACGGCGATGCCGCCGTCGGACGAGCTCGCCACGCTCGTGCAGGCGGTGCACGACCGCGGCGACGCGGCGCGCGGCGAGGAAGTCTTCCGACGCGCATCGCTTCGCTGCACGACGTGCCACGCAATCGGTGGCGGCGGCGGGCGCGTCGGCCCCGACCTCAGCAGCCTCGGCGGCAGCTCGCAGGTCGTGCGCATCATCCAATCGCTGCTCGAGCCGAGCGCGGAGATCAAGGAGGGCTACGAGACCGTCGTCGTATTCGATGCGCGCAGCGGAGTCCACAGCGGCACCGTGGCCTATCGCGGTCGCGACGAGATCCGCGTCCGCGACGCGAACGACCGCGTCGTCGCGATTCCGACGGCCCAGGCGCAAGCCGTCACGGGAAGCGATGTGTCGGTGATGCCGCGCGGCCTGGCGCAGGATCTGCGCCGCGACGAGCTCGTCGATGTCGTGCGCTTCCTGTCCGAGCTCGGCGTCTCCGAGTCGTACAGCGTGCCGACCGAACGGTTCGTGCGGACGTGGAGCGTGCAGATGCGCGAGTCGTGGAGCACCGCGTACAGTCGCGTCGACGGATCGCTGCCGCTCGACGAGATTCCGGCAAGCGGGGCCAGCAGACCGTTCAGCGTCGTGCGGGCGGTCGTCCGACCGGACAGACCAGTCGTGCTACGAGCGAACGATCCCCGCGGCCTGTTTGTGGGCATCGGCGGTCGGCGCCAACGGTTGGAGGCGACGGGCATCGAGCTGAGCGCGGGCACGCACGAAGTCGAGATCTTCTTCCAACGAGATGAGCGGACGGCACCGCTGCGGATCGAGCTGCGAGATCGCCCCTGAGGACGACCTTCATGACACGTCATCGCACGCTACTCACGTCCGTGCTGTGCGGCGTACTGCTCTTCACCGGCGCGACCGCGTCCGCGTTCACGACGCCGCCGGGCCAGTACCGCCTCGTCCTCCGTCCGGACATGATTCGCTCGAGCTCGCCCGTCGCGGACTTCCGCGGCCTCGTCGACGAGCAGCTCGATCTGGGCGACCCGCCTGCCGGCAAGCCGAAGAGCGGGTGGAAGATCCCGTCGAACCACTGGCGCGACTTCCCGTTCAGCGCGACGCTCGACCTCGGACGCAAGGTGCCGCTCGCGACGTTGTGGATCTTCGATACGAACAACACCGGCGACGTCGTCGTCGAGTGCGGCAAGCCCGGCGCGTGGGCCGAGGTCGGCGTCTACGACTGCCGTCGGTATCTGGCGTGGGCATCGGTCCCTCTCGACGTCGAGACGCGATGGCTGCGGCTGACGCTGAGAACGCCTGGGGCGAACTTCGCGGAAATCGCGCTCGACGCGTACTCGACGCGCGGCTGGAAGGCAGTGCGGGAAGGTCGTGCCGCCGCGGCTCGCCGCGCGGCTGAGGAGGCCGCCAAGCTCGAGAAAGCCCGACAGGAAGCGCTGCGGCGACCACTGATCGAGCTCGAACCGTACGGCAAGCTGTCCGTCGTCGACGTCATCGACTGTGGCATTGAGACGCCGACGCACGGCTTCGCGGACGCGCCGCAGGGAACGAGTCGCGTCGAAAATATCCTAGGCCGCGCGTGCCGCGTGTCGCCGCCGCGCTCCGGCAGCGCGTCATGGTTCGGCTATCGCGTCGGTCAGGGTAAGCTCCTGCGGCCGGGCGGCGCCTACGTGCTCGCGGTCGAGTATCCGGAGGACGCGCCGCGCAGCATGGTCGTCGTCAACACGGGCAACGAAACCGCGCGCGGGCTGCATACCGGTAGGACGCTCGGCGATGCGTTCCGAGCGAAGTACGTCGACCACCATTGCGAGTCGCTCGACATCCCGCTGTCGGGTCGCTGGGAGACGTGGTCCTTGCTCGTGCACCTGCACGATCGATTCTCGGAGCGCGGACTCGTCCGCGGCGCCGGTGGCAGAGACCTCGTGCCGCAGGACGGATTCGACGTGACCATCGCGCAGTTCGCCGCGGAACACGCGCCGCTGTCCAGGGGCGCGGCGGTCGCGCGAATCCGGCTCCTCGAGGTGATCGACCCCACGGCGCTCGCGCAACCGCTGCGGCTCCCGCCGGACGACTTGCCCCGCAGGCGCCTCTTCTGGCGCGAGGAGATGGCCGACGGCGTCCTCGGCGCCAAGAGCAACGACCCGACGCAGCGCGGCATCGTCGATCGCCTCGACTGGTATCGGCACAAGGCCGACCGCATGCGCTTTCTCGGCATGAACACGTTCGCGAAGGACCTGCTCGAGTTCGGCGCGTGCCAGCACTGGGACTCGACGCCGCACGGCGGTGATCAGTGGGTGTTCCACGACGCGACGAACGAGGGCCTGTGGGCGAAGATCGTCGCGCTGATGGGAGAGCGCGACCTCGACGTGCTGCCATACTACGAGTACAGCGGCAGCAAGGGGTACAAGGGCCTCGGCAACGAACGGCGCGCGAAGCCTCTGACGCGGGATGACGCGTACACGCACATCCAATGGATCGAGTCGGCCAACGCCGACATCACCGATCCGGACACGTTCGAGGACTTCCGCAAGATGCTCGAGCTGACGGTCGTCCGGCTGCAGGACAAGGCGCAGTTCGCCGGCGTGTGGATCCGCCCGCGCTCGCAGCTGCCGGTCGGGTTCGGGCCGCGGACGCTCGAGCGGTTCGCGAAGACGATCGACCCGAGCGGCGGCACGCGGGTCACTCGTGACGCGTTGCGCGCGGACAAGGAGCTTTACGAGCGCTACCTCGATTGGTGGGCCGGCAAGCGTCGCGAGTTCCTCGTGCGAGCTCGAGACTGGCTGCGCGAGAGCGGCGTCCGCGATGCGTCGGTCCTGTTCACGGGTTGCCCGGCCGAGCCCGGCGTCGGCTTCGCCGATTGGCAGCCACGACTCGTTACCGACTCGCTCGACACCTGGCGACCGATCCTCGCGCAGAGGGTACACGCGGCCGGCAACGGACGTCAGTGGCAGGCCCTGCCCCCGGCGGACATCGTGAGGGACGGCCTCTATTTGCGAGCTCTGACGGCGCCGGGGAAGAGCTGGGGCGGCTGGGAGGTACACCACGCGCGACCGGCGGACGATCCGCAGCGCTATCGCGATGTCGACGGCGTGTTCCTCACGCATGCGATCAATCGGCTCTACACGGTCGCGTCGCCGCGCACGTTCGACGCGTTCCGCACGCGAAGCGGGCTGGCTGTCGTGCGTCACTACGGCCTCAACGAGCACATGATGGTCGACGAGCAGGGGCGCGGCATGCTCGGCTACTTCATCGCCGACATCGAACGCGCGGGCCCGTACTGCATGCTCGCCGAGGCACATGCTGTCGCTAACGGTGACCCGACGTGGATCGGCTATCTGGTCGGCGCGAACTACGGTCGCGGTTTCCCGCAGTACGTCCGCGACTTCAACGCGGCGTTTCTGTCGCTGCCGGCGCTGCCGAGCCGCGTCGTCGATGAGGCGTGCGCCGATCGGACCATCGTCGTGCGCGAGATCGGCACAGCGCGTCACGGCACGTGGTTCGCCGCGGTGCACACGGGTCTGCGCACCAGGAGTGCCGTGCGCATCGAGCTGCCCGGCCGCGGCACGCTCCGCGATGCGGTCACGGGAGAACGCATCGAGTCGAGCAACGTCATCGAGACGTCGTTCTATCCGTGCCAGCTGCGCACGTGGCATCGAGCCGTCCGTTGAGAAACGGCCTCGAGCGCGAGGCAGGACGCTCCACCGTCAGCCGACGGTCGGCTCGATCGCGCGCTGGCGCTCCGCGGCCTCGGCCACGAGATCGTCATCGGTGCAGGTATCCCGCACGGCGGCATACGCGGCGCGGGCGTCGTCCAGGCAGCCGAGTTGCTGGAAGAGACGCCCGGCTTCGAGCCCAGCCTTCGGGGCGGTGTCGTCGTCGGGGAAACTCGTCGCGACCTCGGCGTAGACTCCAGCCGCCTTCGCCAGCTCGCCCGCCGACTCGAGCGCTGTGGCGAGATCGTGAAGAACGGCCGCCTCGGTCGGTCGGCCGAGCCCCGCGAAGTAGAGCTCCTTGTGTGCGGAGAGAGCGCGGTTCGGGAGGCCTTCGCTGCAGTAGCCAGCGACGGCGCGGTTGCCGTGCACGCGGGCGGCCTCGAACTCCCACTCCTCGGCGAGAATCTGAGCGAGCAGCAGGTGAGCGGCCGGGCAGTTCGCGTCGTCGCGCAAGACGTCGTTCAGCTCCCAGCGCGCCGCTTCGCGGTCGCCGCGCCGGAACGCGCGTTGGGCGTGGAGAACACGCGCCGTCGACTTCCGCGCCCCGACCTCGGCGGGCGCCGTCGTGTCGGCTTCGGACGGTGCCTCGGCAGGCGGCGCGTTCTGGTGAGCGATGATCGGTTGCGCGACGACCGCCGGGGCCGCGGTCGGTTGCGCCGCGGTCGGTTGCGCCGCGGTCGGTTGCGCCGCGGCCGGTTGCGCGACGACCGCCGGGGCCGCGGTCGGTTGCGCCGTGATCGGCTGAACCTCGGGGGTCGGTCGGACAGGCCGGTCTTCGCCCGACGCGTCGTACGTTCCCGGAAGCCGGCTCTCCGCGTCCCTACGGCGGCGGGCCAGGGAAGCTGTGCCGTCGAGGTAGGCGCCGAATCCGCTGACGCAAATCCCGATCGCGAGAACGGTGCCGAAGCCGAACCCTCCGATGTGGGCCCAGAACGCGACGCCAGCCGAGTCCTCCATGCCCAGAAACAGGAGCGCCGAGCCGATCTGGCCGACGAACCACAGGACGAGGAGGAGCCAGGCGGGTGCCGTCGCGCGCCCGCAGCGCAGAAGGAAGCCGAAGAAGTACAGCCAGAAGAAGTCGATGCGCTCGCGAGCGTGGACCACGAGGCATGCCCCCATCATGCCGGCGATGGCCCCGGACGCTCCCACGCAGGGGATCTCCGATCCCGACACCATCACCCAATGGGCGATGGCTGCGGCGAACCCACATGCGAGGTAGCTGAGGCCGAACGTGATGTGTCCCCACGAGCTCTCCATGAGGCAACCCGCGGCCCAGAGAAACACGAGGTTGAAGATCAGATGGAAGAGGTCGGCGTGGAAGAACATCGACGTGAACATCGCCGCCACGGATGGCTCGGCCGGAACGAACCCGACGCGGTCGAAGAGCGCGAACTCCTCGGCCTCCTCGACCTGGCGTCGCGCTTCGAGCCACTCGTCGTGCTGCCGCGTGCCGGTGCGGTAGAGTTCGCCGGACTCCATCGCCTCTTCGACCTCCAGCTCGGCGGCCTCCGCTTGCCCGCCGAGAGCCTTGAGGGCTTCGAGATAGATCAGACCGGTATTGGGGACGCCGAGCTCGGCGCCGTCGCCTTTGCGCGCGTTGAGCTCGGCGTGGAGCTTGACCACAAGCGTGCGATACTCCGACTTGGCGCGCTCGTATTGCTCGACGCCTTCGGAGAACTGGCTGGCGGTGTAGCCGTGGACCAACGCGAGAACGAGGGCGAGACCGATCGTAACGAACGGCGTCCTGTTCAGGTGGCCTTCTCGACCGATGGGTATGATGATCATGACGTCCGGCCCCCCCGCTGGGCGCGGGCGGGCGCGCCCTCGCTCGTACTCCTCGCGTCTGCCGGTCTGATGCCCCGGTGCGTCCATTCTGTAGTCGGCAGAATGCCGGCCGGGGAGGAGCCCTGGGGATTACCGGACCGACTCCGACTCCGACTCCGACGCCGACTCCGACACCGACT
>CAYMRB010000094.1:0-25490 GCA_964392615.1 uncultured Planctomycetia bacterium
GCGGTCCAGATGGTTCGGTTTCTCAGGAACACGGTGCTCACCTCTCGAGGATGATCTTGTCGTTGTCGAGCTGATCGATGCTGGCGGTCAGCGCGCGCAGGCGTTCGTAGTCGGCCAGCGCGACGCGCGGCGCGGTCAGCTCGGCGAGCCGGTCGATGGTCACGTTGCCGTCGTCCGTCCTCGCGATCACGAGGTCGAAGCGGCCGAAGCGCGCTTCCTCGCGCCGCGACTCGGGCAGCGAGCGCACCTTCGTGCCCTCGGGGAACGCGAACGCCGCGCGCAGCCGGGAGCGGCGCGGGTTGCTCAGGATGACATCGAATTGGCGATCGTCCTGCGCGCCGAGCAGGCTCAGCGAGTCGACCACCTGGAAGAAGTCGGTCGGAAGCGACAGCGACAGTCCCTCGGGCGTCGCGGTCAGCAGCTTCGGCACCGACAGCGTGACGCTGAACGACACCGGCTCGTCCAAATCGGCGAGGGCCGAGAAGCTCTGCGCGACGATCTCGGCGCCGGCGAAGCGCCGACCGAAGATCTGCTCGAGGTTCTTCTGGCGCTGTGCCTCGACCTCGAACGAGCGCCGCAGGCTCACCGCGAAACCGCCGGTCGCGGTCATGCGGATGCGGATCTCGGCCGGTGAGTCCTCGGCCAGCTTGCCACCTGCGCCGGGTTTGAACGTGACCGTCCAGTCCTCGTCGACGGCGAGATCGGTCGCGCTGTTCCACGGGATGTCCTGCACCGAGCCTCCGTCGTCGCGCACGACGAGCACGCGGGCGCCGGCGTCCATCGACGGAAGCTCCTCGACGCTGTGGAACGTCGCGGTGCCATCGAGGTACATCTCCGGGCGACCGTCGGCCGCCGGCAGGTACGTGATGCAGTGGTTGAAGTGGTTGACCATCGGCAGCGTCAGGTCCTCTTCGCCGCGCGAACTGCTCGCGTGAATAATGACCGGGTGCGCGTCGATGTCGACCAGGCCGAGCATCACGCACAGCAGCGTCGCCTTGTCCTTGCAGTCGCCGAAGCGCCGCGCGAACACCTTCGACGCGTTGTACGGCTTGAAGCCGTGGACTCCGAACTCCCACGCGTTGTAGCGGATGTCGGTGACGACGAAGTTGTAGAGCGCCCGGATCTTCGCGAGGTCGGTGTCCTTGCCGCTCGTGAGCTCGGCGACCTTCTTCTCGAGCTCGGGGCTCGACTCGAACTGCTTGCGGATCAGGTTCCAGTACCAGTACGAGAACTCGTTCCAGTCCGCGAACGTCGAGACGTCGAGGCGCGGGAAGATCTCGGTCGCCGGCGGCATGCCCGGCTCCTGATCGACCTTCGCCACGTCGCGGACGACCCACGTGTACGTGACGGTCTTGGCTTCGTCGTCGACGCTCTTCAGGGGCTCCACGTCGAGGTGGCGTTGGTGGAAGTGGAACTGGCGTCCAGCCGGCACGCGCAGACGAAAGACCTTCTCGGCGATGGCCTGGCTCGAGCGGAAGAGCTCGCGGTGGCCGAAGTAGTCGCCGAAGAAGCTCTGCACGACGTCCTCGCCGACGTACTCGATCTCGACGACATCGCCGACGGCGACGGGAGGCAGGTCGACGCCAGCGCGACGCCAGCGCGCCGTACCGCCGATGTTGTTGCCGCCGTAGCGTCGCAGTCGCGCGTCGTCGCTCGTGCCGTCGGCGTGCCAAACGCGCGCCGTCTTGAACTCGACGACCTGCTCGCCGTCGGAGTAGTTGGTGGCGTACGAGTTGAACATGCGGATGCCGAGGTCGTTCAGCACGTGGAAGAGGAGCTGGTGGTACTGCCTCGTCGTGCCGTCCTGGTTGACCTCGATCACGTGGTTGTCGAGCAGGATGCGCGCGGCCTCGCCGGTCTCCGATTCGTGTCCGGCGTCGATCGCCGCCTTCGCGATCGCGGCGCCGTCGCGACGGAACTCCGTCTCGAACGGCGACTCCTGTGCGCGCAGGAACTCGAGGCGCTCGCGCAGGTCCGGGAGGTTCGGCTGCAGCTCGAGCGCGCGGTCCCATGCAGCGAACGCGACCGAGCGCCGGTCGAGCGACCACTGCACGCGGCCGAGCTGCTCGAGCACATCGTGGTTCTCGGGGCAGATGCGCAGAGTCTCCTCGTAGTGCGCGATCGCGTCGTCGTGCTCGTCGCGGCCGAGCGCGAGGTCCGCGAGCCGCAGCATCGTGCCGACGCCGAACGGCTCGAACACGCGCCCCGCCTCGAGAGTGCGATGCGCCGAGTCGATGCGGCCGGCGTCGAGATACACCGCGACGAGCGCCGCGCGGGTTCCCGCGTCGGCGCGACTGCGCGCCAAGAGCCCTTCGAGCGTCGCGATCGCTTCGGCGTTGCGTCCGTCACCCCGTTGGCGCGCCGCGAGGGCGCGCAGCGCCCGTGGGCTCCGCGGCTCGCGTGCGACGAGGAGACGCGTCTCCTCGCGCCCCGAACTCGGGAAGCCGCGGCGCCTCGCGATGCGCTGGCGTAGAATCCGCAAGTCGGTCGAGTCGGGATTGAGCGCCGTGGCGCGATCGGCCCAGTGGGTCGCGCGGCGTACGTTGCGAAACGTCGAGAGGTAGTACCCGGCAAGATCGAGGCACGCTTGCGCGCTACCGCGCTCGGCGGCGGCCGTGAGCGCCTCGCGCCACTGGTTATCGTCGCGCTGGGCGGCGACGGCCGTCTGGTGGCGCAACGTCTTTGCCAGCAGCATGTGGTAGAGCGCCGGCGTGTCGTCGATTTCGATCGCTCGACGGACGGCATCGGTGTCCGGATGCTCGTCGACGTCGTGCGCGCCGCGGCGGTTCAACAGACTCCCGAGCAGGTAGTGCGCCCGCGCGTCACCGCTCTTCGACGCGTCGTCGTTCGCGGCGATGCGGGCTCGAACGATGTCGATCGCACCGAGTGCGGGAGCCGGGCCTTCGGCGAACGGCTCCTCGTCGTCCGCGCGCTCGAGCGTCGCGGCCTTCACGAGTCCGGCGAGCTCCGCGATGGCTGCCGCGCCGAGCTGCTCGTCGAGCACGGCTTCACGCCAGCCGCTCGCCGGGCGCCCATCGAGCGCGGTGATGCGCGCGCGGAACTGCCACGAGCCCTTCGCCTCCGCGACCTTGAGCAGGATCGCGTTCCAACCGGCACGCAGCGGCAAGCGGACTGCGGTCTGGTCGAACCGCATCGAGCGTTCGACGTCGTCCGACGCGATCAGGCGTCCGTTGACCCACGCCGCGTAGCCCTCGTCGCTGCCGACGCGCAGCGCGAGCGTCTGCTCCGTTTCCGACGCGACGAACGTCAGAGCATACGCGAGCGCCTCGTCGTCCGGCTCGAAAAGCGCGTCGAGGTTGACGAGACCCGCCAGCGGCGTCACGGGCAACGCGCGCCACGAGACGGGGCGCTTCTTGCCGTCGTACGTGCCCTCGAGGTCGAGCTCGGTCTCCGGCGGGTACGGCTCCGCGAAGCCGCCGCCGCGCTCGTTGTCGAACGGTCCGATCACGCGCCACGCCTCGAGGAGGCCGAGCGACTGCCAGGCTTCGCGAGCGGACGCGAGCTCGCCCGTCGTCGTGAGCACGCCGAGCCCGAGACGCCAACGCGCGTTGGCGGCCAGAAGCGGCTCGACGCGATCGGCCGTCGCGGCCTGCAGCACCGGCAGCGCGCGCGTCCATTCGGCGGCGCTGGTCGCGGCATAGGTGGCGCGGCTGAGCGCGATCGCGAGCTCCGGCGTCGCGCGCTGCAGCTCCTCCGCGCTCGTCGTGTCGGCGAGCGCCATCTCGACGGCCGCGAGGCTGCGATCGAGAAGCGCCGACACGTCGCCGTCGACGACGGCGGCGTCGGCGTGCGCGAACGCTCGATCGAGCGGCGTCTGCGCAACGGCAGGTGTCAGCCAGCATGACCAGCATGCGGCGAGACACAGGAGAAAGCGGAGCCGAAGGGGATGCATGGCGAATCTGCCTCGTTCGTGTGGTGTGGACCCGTGTCGTTCGTACAGCCGCTAACGGAGGATCCGGGCGTCGGCCCAGTCCGCCCGCGCGCGGTCGACGCTCAGCTCGTCCCTGCCGAAGTCGACCTCGAGGGTCAAGCGTCGGCCACCGGCGATCGGCACGTCGACCCGCCGCGCCGCATCGCCGTACCGCATCGGTGCGTCGAGCAGCGGCTTACCGTCGAGCACGACGCGGAACACGACCGTTGGCACGGTCGCGGCGGCGTCGGCACCTCCCGGCGGGCGCGCGGAGTCGTCGAGGCCGATCGTGGCCTGGAAGCGTCGAAATCCCTCGCTGACGTCAAATCCGAGTTTCGAGTATGCGTGGACGCCGAGCCCCTTCGGGTACAGGCGTCGTCCGAGGCGCAGCGGCGATCCCGTGACGGCCGCGTCGCGTTGCCACGGCGTGCGGTGCTTGAAGAGCGCGCCGAGGTGCTCCTCCACGGCGACCGGCTCGAGGTCCGACAGGTAGCGACAGCGCCCACCGAGAAACCGCACGCGCGAGATCGACTCGGCGCGCAGCGCCAGCTTCCCGAGAAGCGCGTGCCGCAGAACGAGCCGCGTCGTCGTCAGCGTCTCGAGTCGGCCGTGGAGCGTGCCGCCGTCGTGGAACGAGACCGCGACCGTCGGGCCACCGCTCGCGTCCTTGCCGCCGTCGTCGTCGCCGCCGACATCCGCGAGCTGCAGCGCGCGGATTTTCTCGAACGGCTGCTCGAACGTGCCGACGTCGTCGGCCGAGAAGCGTATGCCGCCGGGAAGGACCGACTCGACGATGCCGCTCACGCCGGCCGCACCGGCGCGCAGGTGAATGACGTCGTCTGCGACCGTCGACTTCGCTAGTCGCGTCCGAAAGCGGCCGAGCGCCGCCGGCGACGCGAACGCGCGGCGCACGAGCAGCATGCGGAGGCCTTCGAACGGCACGGAGACGGCGGTCGTCCCGGTCGCCGCGAGGCGCACGGGGAACGCATCCTCGGACGGCTTCTCGTCGTCTCCAGCGGGCTTCGCGGGCTTCACGCTGTCAGCCCAGAACACGTCGCCCGTCGCGAGCACGATCTGCAGCTCCCCGGGTGTTGCCGCACGGGCCGGAAACACCAGGCTCAGCAGCGAGTCGACGGGAATGCGTCTACCGCCGACCACGAGCGTCGCGCCGCCTGTCGCGCCGAGCTCGAGTCGCAGCTCGAGGTCGGTGAGAGGCACGTCGCGCTCGGCATCGATCGTCTCGACGCGAAGTGTCGCACGCGGCACGGTGGCGTCGCGCGGCGGCTCACGATCGTCCTGCGCGCGCAGCGTGGACGGGGTCGCGGTGGCCACAATAGAGATCAAGACAGCGGCCAACCGGCACATCAACAAACCCATGGGCACGGAGGCTCGGTAGGAAACAGAGGACAAGGCGATTCGGGCTCCGGGGCCATCAGGCTATCGGTCCGGGCAGGAGCAGCCCTGCGGCATTTTCCGGGGAGATTCTATGGCCGCGCGATGGGAGGGCCAAGGGGATTAGCAGCCCGATTAGCGGCCCGTTCCTCGCAGGATCGCGTCGGCTACCTCCTCGCCGACCCGCTGCGCTCCGTCGGGGGCGAAGTGCAGCCGGTCGTAGAACGTCCCGAAGTCGTGCTCCAGGCGGTCCATCAGATACAGCGACTCGACGCCCAGATCTTCGGCCACGCGGGCGGCGACCTTGTCCACGGCGCTCATCAGCCGATTCACGACGTCATGAGAGTAGTAGGTCGTGACCTCTTCGGAGTAGGGGCGGCCCACGCCGAAATTCCACAGGCGAAGCTCCTCTTCCGGGGTGAACTCCTTGCGCAGCCAGGGCTGGCGCACGACGAGCACACGCGGCGCCTTGCTGCGCGCCGTCTCGATGGCGCACCGCAGCCAGCGTTCGAAACGGGCCAGCATCGATGCGGGGTCGGGCACCGCGTCCAGCGTCTTGCCGCGGGCGCGCATGGCTCGGATTCCGATCAATCGCCGGCCCGCGCCGGTTCTCCGGTCGACCGGACGCAGCAAGCGGCGGTGCCAGAACGCCACCAGCC
This sequence comes from uncultured Planctomycetia bacterium, assembly GCA_964392615.1. Classification (GTDB taxonomy): domain Bacteria; phylum Planctomycetota; class UBA8108; order UBA8108; family UBA8108; genus CAYMRB01. The sequence continues at coordinate 5,983 of CAYMRB010000094.1, forward strand.
GCCGCAGCGCCATCGTGCGCGGCGTCCAGCCGAAGGGGGGCTCAGGGTGCTCGTCGAAGACGTCGCCGGCCCGGGGCTCGAGGTCCTCGGCCAGCGCCGGCGCGTGTTTCTCGAGCCAGGCCAGCACGTCGCTGCCGCCGACCATGAGGACCACCGCGTCGAGCCGCCCGTAGCGCGGCAGGACCCGTCGCAGCATGAGCTCGACGAGCTCGCACGCGACCAGAGACCGCGCGATGTTGCCGACGTGGACTCGGCGCGCGCCCAGTCTTGACGCCTGGGGCGTGAGAACGCGCTGGACGACCGCAGGCCACGCGGTCGCCTGGTCGAGCAGATAGCACTCCGCCGCGCTGCCGCCGCACACGAGCACGCGGAACACGTCGTCGGCGTCGGGCGGCGGCTCCGGGCCGCGTTCGCCGTCGCGGTTGACCTCGAAGGTCACGACGTCCTCGAGGGTGGGCAGCGACGACTTGTCGACCTCCATCACCGTGCGCGACCAGCGTCGCAACACGAAGTAGCCTCCGCGCGCACGCAGCCGGGCTCGGGCGCCGAGTTCGCTGGCGACCAGCGCCACCGCTGCCGCTGTGACGCTCGCTCCGACCACTAGCATGCAGGTCTCGACTACGGTCATCGATTCTCTCTTCGTCGCCACCGGGCCGCGAGCTCGGCGCCCGGGTCGAAGTATCGATCGCCACGCCAGACGAAGAGCACCTGCGCTGCCGCGAAGACGGCCACGAAGACCAGGCCCCACGCGACCAGGGCGACGAAGCCCTGCACGCCGATCCAGTGCTTGACCGCCACGAGCAACGCGGCGCCCGGCAGCGCCCCCAAGAGCGGCCTCGTTGCAGCGTAGCCGCTGTACTCCCGCACGGGAATGCCCAGCTCGCGGCAGGCGCTGACGGCGAAGACGGCGGCGAAGAGCACGTTGGGGATCGCTGTCCCGAGGGCGACCCCCGTGACCCCGTACGGACCGACCAGGACGACGCTGAGCGCCAGATTGAGAAGGCCCATCGCCAGCAAGGCGAAGGCGGGCTTGCGCGGCCGGCCGACCCCCATCAGCACCGGCAGCGCCACCCCGCGTACGGGGAGGAAGACGAAGAACGAGACCATCAGGATCTGCAGCAGCCGACCGCACTGCGGCACGTAGTCGTCCGCGAACCACCACGCGAGGAATTCGGGGCCCAGAATCAGCAGATAGGTTCCCAGGAGCAGGACGAGCGTCGAGGCCACCTTCGTCCACTTGAGCAGCACGTCGCGCGCCTGCGCGGTGCTCCCGGTGGCTGCGAGCTGGCTGGCGATCGGCATGACGACCATGCCGATCGCGAGGAGCAGGTTGATGAACGGGTCGAAGATCTTGTTGCCCAGCGCGTAGGTCGTCACTGCGCCCTGGTCGCGGAAGAGGCCGACGACGATCGCATCGATGCGAAAGGCGAGCATCGCGCCCATGTTGAGCAGGAGGGCGAAGACGCTGAACGAGAGGATCTCCCGCACGCGGCGCGACTCCAGCCAGCCGGGCCGGAATCGCACGCGCGGATGCCGCACGTACGTGATCGCGAGAGCCGCCGCGAACTCGATCATCGCGAGCAGGAGCTGGACCCACGCCAGCGTGGTGAGAGTCGCGGAGATCGACAGCAGCAGCACGGTCAGGCCGAGCCGGATCACGAGCCCGCCGGCCATGATCAGATTGCGCAGGACGAAGTCGTGGTGCGCGTCGAACACCGCGTACGGCAACCGCAGGCTGAAGCCGACCGCGAGGTTGGCGACGGAGATCCAGTAGGCGCGACGCGCGTCCGCGATCGCCGCGGCGGAGAGGTCCCATTCCTCGCTGCGAAGGAGCGCGGTGTCGAAGCCGACGAAGACCAGCGCTCCGGCTCCCAACGTCAAGGCGCCCATCACCAGCGTGAGGCTGACGCACGTGCTCAGAGCTCGCTGCGCTTCATCGTCTTCGTCCCGAGCCAGGTGCGCGCTGACCGCGCGGACCGTCGCCATCGGCACTCCCAGGATCAGCAGCTGCAACGGGCTGGCCGCGGCCACGATCGCCTCCCAGATGCCGAACGGGCCCCGCTCGAGCGTGTCCACGACGAACGGCGTGAGCACCAGGAAGACGAAAATGTGGACCGCGTTGAGCGCCCAGTTGGAGCCGATATTCTTCAGCACGGCACAGGGGGAGTTCGGATGGCGAGACTCGGCTCAGCATGCGGCGCGCCGCTACCGCGTCAACAGCCTGTCGCGACAGACCATTCGACGCCATCGTGATGCGGACGTTTGCGGAGCGGCCGGACAGTGCCCGCTTTCTTCATCGGTCGCAAGTCGCGTCGCACCGCAGCGGCGCGGGTGCCGCTGGACCTCGCAGCGAGTTCCGGTTATGTTGGGGCACTCGAGGCGATAGCTTCGGAAAAGAGAAGAGAAGAGCGCAGAAGAAGAAGTCGAAGACCCGGAAGTGCACGAGAGGAGTCCGCCATGGCACGGCGCAAGAACACGGCGGAGTGCTACGAGATCCTGCTGAAAATCGCCAAGAAGCAGGCCGCTGCACGACAGCGCCAAGAAGAGAAGGCCGCAGCGCGCGGCGAGGAAGTCGAGGGCGAGGGTGAGGGGGACGCAGGGCGACAGGACGGGCGCGGTGGAGACGCCGGGCGCAGCCGATTTCCCGGTGCGCGTGGCACGCCGTCCGTGCTGAGCGGACCGTCGGCAGAGCGTCCCCGGCTGCCGTGGACGAATCGGCTCGATGCCGCCTCTGCGGGCGCCGCGCCGCACGAGGTCGTCGGCGATTCCGGTCTCGCGTCCCCGGCACCGCGACGCAGGGCGCACCGGTGGATCGAGCATCCCGGCTCGACCCGCACGTGGATTCCGGGCGACGGCGTGGAGGGGGCCACCCTCTGGACAGCGCCCGGGGCGGTCGAGGGGCTCGACGCGGATCGGAGCGTCGACGGCGGCGTCGTGATCGACCTCCTCGAGGCGAAGGAGCCTCTGGGAGGATTCGGCGGCGGACGCGGCGACCTCCGCACGGGCGGCACGGGTGGCGGCGGCTCCAGCGAGCTCGGGCGCGGCGAGGGAGGCCTCGGATCCCGGCGGGGGGGCGCGGATCTCGGCGGCGGCAGCGCCGCTCGGAGCGAGCGTTTCGGCGCGGGCTTGACCGACGGCAACGGCGCCGAGCCGGAGCCGGAATCGGGCGACGGATGCGGCGGTCCCCACGACTCGGACGACCCGGACGGCCGCGATCGATCCGACGACTCCGGGAGCCAGCCGGACGACGGCGCCTCCGACGAGCCGCGGCGTGCGTCCGGCCGCTGGCAGGCCACGCTGCGCCCGTTGCGCTGGCTCGCCGGCGACTCGTCGACGCGCTTTCTGTCGCAGCCGATCCAGCTGCGGCTGTCGACGCTGATCCTCGGCGCGCTGGGTCTCGCGATCGCGCTGGCGCTGTTCGGTATCTGGCTCAAGATCGATCCGCGGCCGGCGGACTCCGCGTTCCGCGATCGGCTCTTCGACGATCGCGCGGCGCTCGAAGGCGCGCAGCCGGCCTCGGGTGCGTTCGCCACCGGCGATGGCACGGGGATGGTCGCCAGCAGCCATACCGCCGGCGGGGTGGACGCGGACGGCTCCGACGGAGCCCTGCCGCCTCTCGAGCCGGGGGAGGCGTGGAAGCCCGACCCCGCCCGTGCGGCCAGGCCGGAGGTCCGCCAGCTCGAGCAGCGCGAGACGCTGCCGGCTGTCACCGCGACGACGCCCGACACGCGCTGGGTTCGCGTCAAGGCGATGATGGACAAGAAGGAGTGCTACGAGCTGATCGATCATCTCGCCCTGCTGCGCCAGAGCCTCGAGCAGGAGCACGGCTGCGAGGACGGTTCCCTCGCCTGCAAGCGGATCGAGTTCGGCGAGACGGACCAGCCCGACGGCACGCGCTACCACGTCGACATCGGACCGTTCGCGAGCTACGACGACGCGAGCCGTGCGAAGGCCGAGTTGAGTGACCGCACGAGCCGCGCACCGCACGTATTCAAGCGCAAGAACTACTTCGCTCCGGCCTACTCGTTCCAGCGGCGCTGATCGCAGCCCGTCGAGAGAGGCCCATCCGGCATCGGATCGCGACGCGAACATTTCCCGTCCTCGAGCGCGGAACCCGATGGCGCGGGGAGGGGCGGATCCGGGTAGAATGCCCGCACGATGAAGAACCATCCCGAGTGCATCCCGTGCTGTCTGCGCCGGGTCCTCCACGCGGCCAACCTGTCGACGAACGACGAGTGGCTGCACCGCAAGATCCTGGGGGAGGCGACGCAGGAGCTCTGCCGTGTCGACGAGCTCGTCAGCCCGGCGGAGCTGATCCACGCGGTCGTGCGCCGCGGCGCGCGCGCACTCGGCATCTCGGCGCCGTACTCTCCGGACAAGAAGCGCTGGCTCGAGGAGACGACGAGCAACGAGGCCGTCGTCCGCGAGGCGATCGGGGCGGGTGGCGACGCGTTCGCGCGGGCGCTGCGGCTCGCGGTGGCGGCGAACCTGATCGATTGCGAGTTCCGCGAGGAGATCGTGCCGGGCTTCTCGCTGAAGAGCCTGATCGGCGGCCTGGACGACCTCACGCTGGCGCTCGACGCGAGCGAGGATCTGCGCCAGGACCTGGCCTCGGCCGAGCGCGTCGTCTTCGTGCACGACACCGCCGGCGAGGCGTTCTTCGATCGCCTGCTCATCGAGCAGCTCGAGAAGCCGCCGGAGCAGATCGTGTCCGTCGTGCGCGAGTCGCCGAGCCTCGGCGGCGTGACGCGCGAGGAGGCGGTCGCGGCGGGGCTCGATGCGGTCGCGCGCGTGGTCGATCCAGGCATCGCGTGCCGGGGGATTCCGCTGTCATCGTGCTCGCAGGGCTTCCGAGCCGAGTACGCTGCCGCGGATCTCGTCATCGCGAAGGGGCAGGCCGCCTACGAGACGCTCGAGGGCGAGGGCGGCGAGATCGACGGCGAGCGACCGCGCATCTACTTTCTGCTGCGCGTCAAGTGCGACATGGTCGCGCGCGAGCTCGGCGTGGCGGTGGGGGACTGCGTTGTCGAGATGAACTGAACCGCTGACCGGACGTTGTCGCATGCTCGGGATTCTGCTCGACGTCGCGTTGTTCTGATCGATCAGAAAACCCGGTTCCCTCCGCCTCTCCGGCGTGATAGACTCCCGGGCTCGCAGCCGCCCTGCCCGAGCGGCGGTCGGCTGCCGGCCCCCGAAACCGAGAGCCAAGAACATGAGCATCCATCGCAGTTTGCGCACGAAGGGAGCCCTGGTTCGCTCCCGCAACGTGCTGACCCGCTACGAGCGCATCCTCGAGCTGCGCCGCGCCGGCAAGTGGACGGGCGACGAGGCGAGCGCTTACGGCCTCCCGAAAGTCCGCGTGCTGAAGGTCAAGAAGCGCGGCAAGGAGAAGAAGGAGAAGGAAGAGGAGGAGACGACGACGCCGGAGTCCTGAGCTCCCGCCTCGCCTGATCCGCAAGCCCGTCGCGATGCCGCGTCCCCCTCCAGGAGGCGCGGCTCGCTGGCTATCTGGTCAATAGCGGTTGGATGGGAACGGCCCCGCACGAGGGGAAATGCGGGGCCGCAGGCGCAGAGCAGGGGGAGGGCGAGAGGGGGGGCAGGCTGGTGGGATCAGCCCTCGGCGTCGCAGACGACCGTCTGCTCGAGACGGCGGCGCAGGAACTTCGGCACGGGCTGCCGGGCTTCGTTGACGCGCTTCTCTTCGAGGCGTTGGAATGCGTCGTGAACGCCTCCGACCGCCGAGGCGAGGCTCGTCAGGCGGGTCTCGAGGCGTTCGAGGTGCTCGGCGTGATTCTCGCGCAGGCGCTCCCACTCGCCTTGCAGGCGACGACCCAGCTCGCTGCGAGCGTCGTCGAGGGCTTCGCGGGCCACGGCGGGGCTCGGCGCGGCGGGGCTCGGCGCGACGGGCGCGGCGGGCGGCGAGAACGGGACCACGGTCGCCGGAGCGTAGCCGAACGGCACGCCGGCGGGGACGCCGGGCGCGGCGCCGAGGATGACCGCCTCGTGAGCGGGTTGCCCGGGCTGCGCGGCCGGGGCGATCGGCCCTTGCGCGAGCAGCGCTTCCTTGACGTCGCCGACGTGGCTCTCGAGCGTCGTCTCGACCATCTGCTCGACCAGGTGGAGGAAGCGGGATTGGCTCAGAATGCGGAGGTTGCCGACGCCGTGCTGCACCAGCGACTCGGTGCGGATGCGGGTCGTCGCCTCGTCGATCACCTCTTCCAGCCGCTGCGGCTTGGCGAGGTTCGTCAGGTCGTCAGGGGTATGGGCGCGAGTCATTCGAGGGTCCTTCCTGCAAGAGGTTCCGCCGCCGAGAGGGGCGGGCGAGTCACCCTGACGAGGAGGCAATCCATGTGCCGGAAATCCTCTGCGGGCAGAACTCGCGCTCTGCGCTAACACCAACGGCAGGAGGACTTTGTAAGGACGATGGACGGCGCTGAAAAGTTGTCCAGCAGGTGGGCAAAAAGTCCTGGCCGAAACGCTTTTCCCGTTGACCGTGTTCCGGACCGTCGGTACGATTGCCTTCACTTTCGTACTGTATCCAGTTGATTTTGCAGCATTCTCGGTCTTGTACCGAGTTCTGCGAGTCGGCTGGACGGGTGCGGGCTGCGACGATTTCGGCGCGGCCGCGTCCGGGGACGAGGTCTCCGCCCGGCTCGAGAGGGTCTCGAGTCAACGTAAGTAACGATGTTGCAAGGTTCTCCGTGACTGCGGGAGATCACCCGTGCGCGCGGAGTGTTAGCGGTGACCTCAAACGAGTTCGCGAGCAGCTGAATTGGGTCTTCGAGGAGAGAGAACCGCGCGGCGGACGCTATCCCGGAGTCGGTGCGACACGCATCGGACTCGGCGATGGTCGATTGCGCCATGTCGCGGAGTCCAGCATGGCGTCGAGCCGGCGCTCGCTTTTGGGAGCGCATCGCTCGGCGTGGAAACGCAGAAAGGAGGTCGGGGGTCGACGACGACAAGCTGACCTGAGCCGCGGCTGTCTTCGCGGCCGTTTCCGATGATCGAGACCCCCCGCCGCGCCGGCGTCGAGGCGACGCAGCGCAGCCTCCGGCGGGCCTTTCCCGGGGCGTGCTCCCGGGTTTTCAGACGAAACACACTCTTCTTCCAACGGCGGAATTGACAGGAGAAACTCGATGAGAAGGTTTTCATGGGTAGCCTTGGCTGCCGTCCTCGCGACGGCGTCGCTGCAGGCGCAGGTGGTCGAGACGTTCTGCGAGGGCGGGGAGGACTGTATCCCGGACACCCTCGAGATTCGCTTCGGCACGAAGGACGGTCCGAGCTTGCTCGAGGCCCCGGACGGCCCGATCACCGCGGTCGTCACGGCCGTGACCCAGACCGAGAACGTGCAGGGTTGGTCGTACGGCGTGTCGCATGACCCGGACGTGCTGACGCTCGACGCGGACAGCGTGGGGATCGCCGACACCGATGCGGCGGCCGTGTTCTCCGGCGGATTCGATGTGACGACGGCGGTCGACGCGGTCGGCGACGGCCCGCCCGGATTCATCTCCGCGGTCGTGCTGTCCTTCGTGACGCCGGCGCAACTCGCGATCCAGACGAACTCGATCGCGACCGCGATCTACACCGTCACCGGCGAGATTCCGGCCGAAGGCACGCTCCTTCGCTTCGAGGACGGCGTCCTGGCGAACGCCCCGTCGCCGCCGGTCGCGCTGAACGTCACCGTCGGTGGCGTCGCGAAGCTTCCGACGACCCTGACGCACGGTCAGATCACGGGCCCGCCGCCGGAGGACGCCGATGACGACGGTGTTCCGGATGATGAGGACAACTGTCCCGACGTCGCGAACGCCGACCAGGCGGACTGCGACGGCGACGGCGTCGGTGACGCCTGCGACCCGGACCAGTGCCCCCCGTGCGAGCCCGCTGAGGCCGTGGCGTTCTGCGAGGGTGGCGATGACTGCATCGCCGACACGCTGTCGATCCGCTTCGGCGACAAGGACGGCGCGAGCGTCACTGAGGCCGCGGCGGATGCTACGGTTACCGCGGTTGTCGTGACCGAGACGGCTTCCGAGAACGTGCAGGGCTGGTCGTACGGCGTGTCGCACGACCCGGCCGTCCTGACGATCGACGCGGACAGCGTGACGATCGCCGACACCGACGCGGCGGCCCAGTTCTCGGGCGGCTTCGACGTGACGACAGCGGTCGACGGCGTCGATGGCGGCCCGCCCGGATTCATCTCCGCGGTCGTGCTGTCCTTCACGACGCCGGCGCAGTTGCAGCTGCAGACGAACTCGATCGCGACGGCGAGCTACACGGTCACCGGCGCGGTTCCCGCTGACGGGACTCTCCTGAGCCTCGAGGACGGCGTCCTGGCGAACGCTCCGTCGCCGCCGGTCGCGCTGAACATCACCGTCGGTGGTGTCGCGAAGCTCCCGACCACGCTGCAGAACGGTAAGGTCTGCGCCCCGGTTGGTGTACCGTGCGAAGGTATCGGTGACACCGACGAAGACGGAATCTGTGACGACGTCGACAACTGTGTTGACGTGGCGAATGCCGACCAGGCGGATTGCGACGACGACGGTGTCGGCGATGCCTGCGACGACGACTTCCCCTGTGACGACTGTGCCGACAATGGTGGCGACACCGACGGCGACACGATCTGCGACGACGTCGACAACTGCGTCGACGTCGCGAACACCGACCAGGCCGACGCCGACGGCGACGGCATCGGCGACGCTTGCGAGCCCGTCGAGCCCGGTGACTACGCCCTCTACTTCGGCCCGGACGCGTCCACGACGCCGGCCGAGCCGGTCGATGGCGAGCTCGTCATCAGCATGTCGAACGCCAACCCGATGTTCGCGTTCCAGTTCGGTGTCGCGACGGCTGACGGCGACTGGACGATGGTCGGCAACATCGGCGACGACGTGCCGATCGAGATCGTCGTCTCCGAGGTCGATGGCACGACGCACTGCCCCGAGGGCGTCACCGGTTGCGATGCGAACGACCTGGTCGTCGGCAACACGGCGACGGTCGATCCGACGGCGAACATCCTCTCGATCGAGGAAGGTGCGGCGGCCGCGGCGCTCGACGGCGACCTGTTCCTCCAGCAGCAGAGTCCCCAGAACGGTGGCCCCGGCTTCTTCGTCGGCTACATCGCGTGCCTCGCGGCGGATTGCATCGACAACGCGATCCCGGCGAGCGGCGACACGCTGAACGAGATCGTCAAGATCACCGTGACGTCCGAGGTGGTGAAGGGCGACTTCATCCGCGGTGACGCGGACGGCAACGCCCGCTTCAACATCGCGGACCCGGTCATCATCATCCAGTACGCGGCGGGCCGCCTGCCGGGTGATGACCCGCGCATCGCTTGCAAGAGTGCTCTCGACGCCGATGACAACGGTCGTGTCGACTTCATCGACGCGGTGCCGGTCATCGACTACATCTTCCGTCGCGGTGCGCCGCTGCCGGCGCCGTTCCCGGCTTGTGGCCAGGACGAGACGGACGACGACCTCGAGTGCGCTCCGGGCTCTCACCGCGCTTGCATCTGATCGCTAGCGTGTAGGAGCCCCACCGGCCGCTCGCGGCCGGGAGGCGCTCGACGCCCCGGCGGTCAGGACTGACCGCCGGGGCGTCTTTTTCCCGCGCCTCGTCCCGAGCCTTGCCCATAGAATAGAATCGTTCGAACCGTAAGAAATGATGCTGCCACGTCCTCGGACGGGTCCGACGGGCGCGGCAAGAACCTCCCGGGACTAGCTCCGAGCGATACCGCTCGGCGCGGAACCGGGCCGGTCAGCTCCGTCGGGTCTGAAAGCCGCGCGCGAGGCGCGGAGTGTCTGGAGCTGATCGTCCACCTGCTCTTAGCGGGGGTCGAGGAATCCATGTCCCATACTGCGAGGAGTCGCGCTGTGGATCGATTGGAAGCGAGCCGTTCGAGAGGCTCGACCGGCCGCTGGTTCGGTCGGATACTCGGGGTAGTGTTTGTAGCGTCCCTCGCGTGCCCTCTCGCTGCACAGGAGCGCGAGTTCTGCGATCCGGCTGCTCCGGACGCGGTGTGCATCGACGATCGGCTCGAGGTCGTGTTTCCGATTCTCGAGGTGCTCGATACGTCGGACTACCGCTACGAGAGCTTCGTGCCGGGTCAGGTCATCGAGAGCCGCGTCGTTCTCGACGCGATAAGCGATGACGTCGGCGCGTTCTCGTTCGGCGTCGCGCACGATAGCGCTGTGCTGACGCTCGACGCTGACTCGCTCGGCTTCGATGGCACGCTCGTCGACCCGGGTGCTCCGGGCGGGCTGATCGACGACGGCTTCGCGCGGATCGCGGTCGCCGATGGCGGCTACGTCGTCGCGGTGGTGCTGTCGAACACCAATCCCGTCGTGCTGCCCGTCGGCCGCCACGTCGTCGCGAAGGCGAGCTACTCGCTCGACGCGGACGCCGGCCTCGACGGCACGCAACTCGCGATCGTCGACGGTCTCGCCGAGGCTGGCGAGGCCGCGACGGACGTGTCGATCCGGACCGGCGACACGGACGCCGACCCGCGCCTCGTCGTCGACGGTCTGATCCGTCGCGTCGAGATCCCGCAGGAGATCTGCGACGACGAGATCGACGACGACGAGGACGGCCTGATCGACGCCGCCGACCCCGACTGCCAGTTCTGCGGCTGCCCGTGCCCCGAGTACGCGCTGTACTTCGGCGACGCGACGACGCAGGACACGGTCGACATCGGCGACGCGACAAGCTTCGTGATCTCGTCCCGCAACATCCGGCCGCTGTCCGGATTCCAGTTCGGCGTCGAGACGACGACCGAAGGCGACACGACGACCTACGAGTTCTCCGGGCTGCTCGCCTCCGAGCCGGGGCGGCCGCTGTCGGAGATCCTCTTCACCGACCTGCTGGTCAACATCATCACGCCGGACACGCCGAACCGCCTGACGGCCTCGACCGCAGAGGTCGAGTCGATCGAGCGCGGCGCGGCCATCGCGGCCTTCGAAGGCGAGGACTTCCTCGCGTACGACCTGGCTCCCGAGGTCGGCGGCCCCGGTTTCTTCCTCGGCTACATCGCCACGGCGGGGCTCGAGGACAACCAGATTCCGGCGACCGACGTCAGCGAGGAGTGCCCGGTCAACGAGCTCCTGATCATCCGCCTGCGCGATGGCGGCGGCGGTGACGAGTGCGAGCTCGACGATGACGCGCTCTACTTCGGCGCCGCGGCGACCTCGGACGATCTCGACGCGCGCGGCAGCGACAGCCTCGTGATCTCGAGTCGCAACGCGCAGCAGCTGACCGGCTTCCAGTTCGGTGTGAGCACCACCGCGGACGGCGCCGCGACGCGCTTCGCGTTCTCGGGCGACCTCGCTTCGGAAGAGGGCCGACCGCTGTCGGAGATCCTCTTCACCGACCTGCTCGTCAACATCATCGAGCCAGCGACGCCGAACACGGCGCTGGCCGACACGGGCGTCGTCGCCGGCATCGAGCGCGGCGCGGCGATCGCGGCGTTCGAGGGCGATGACTTCCTCGCGTTCGAGCTCGCCCCGGAAGTCGGCGGCCCCGGCTTCTTCCTCGGCTACATCGCCGACTCGGGCGGCAACGACCACACGATCCCGGCGACGGGCGATACGGTCGACTGTCCGGTGAACGAGCTGCTGATCATCCGACTCGAGGTCGAGCCGCCGGTGTGTGAGCAGAACACGCTGTACTTCGGCCCGGAAGCGACCGACGCGCAGGCCGACGCGCGCGGCAGTGACAACTTCGTGATCTCGAGCCGCAACGCGCGGCCGCTGACGGCATTCCAGTTCGGCGTCGCGATCCGCGCGGACGGCGACGACTTCGCCTACACCTTCGCGGGCGACCTCGCGTCGGAGGAGGGGCGACCGCTGTCGGAGATCATCTTCACCGACGACAATGTCGAGATCATCGACCCGGCGATCGGCAACACTCTCGTCGCGTCGACCGCGGTGGTCGTCGGCATCGAGCGCGGCGCGACGGTGCAGCCCTTCGGCGGCAACGACTTCCTCGCGTTCGAGCTCGCCCCGGAGGTCGGCGGCCCCGGCTTCTTCCTCGGCTACATCGCCGACTCGGGCGACAACGACCAGATCATCCCGGCGACGGCCGACGAGCCCGGCTGCCCGGTCAACGAGCTCATCGTCGTGCGCCTGCGCGTCGACGAGCAGCCGTGCCCGGACAACGCGCTCTACTTCGGCCCGGTGGCGACGACGGCCGACCACGACGCGCGCGGCGAGTCGAGCTTCGTGATCTCGAGCCGCAACTCGCAGCCGCTGACCGGCTTCCAAACCGGCGTGCGGCTCATCGCCGACGGCGATGACGTTCGCGCCCAGTTCGCCGGCGACATGGCGTCGGAGGCGGGCCGGCCGCTGTCGGAGATCCTCTTCACCGACGAGCTGGTCAACATCATCACGCCCGAGACGCCGAACGAGGCGCTCACCTCGAGCGATCAGGTGCTGTCGATCGAGCGCGGCGCGGCGATCGCGGCGTTCAGCGGCAACGACTTCCTCGCGTTCGATCTCGCCCCCGAGGTCGGCGGGCCTGGCTTCACGGTCGGCTACATCGCGCAGTCCGGCATGGACGTCCAGGTCATTCCGGTGACGCCGGACGGCGACGAGTGTGCTCTCAACGAGCTTCTCGTCATTCGCTTCGGCGACGTCGGCGAGTGTCCGGACGAGGCGCTGTTCTTCGGTCTCGAGGCGCGTGCGGGCGTTCACGACGCGCGTGGCGCCACGACGGCGCACATCGGGAGCCGCAACACGCAGGCGCTGTCGGGCTTCGAGTTCGGCATCCGGATCACGACCGCGGACGACGAGTCGACCTACGAGTTCGCCGACGATCTCGCGAGTCTGCCCGGCCGGCCGCTGTCCGAGGTGATCTTCACCGATCGGCTCGGCAATATCATCGTGCCGCAGACGCGCAACACGATGATCGCCGATGCGGCGACGGTCGGCACGGTCGAGCTCGGCGCGACGCTCCTGGCGCTCGGCACCGAGAGCGGCGGGCTGTTCGTCGACTTCGATCCGCAGGTCGGCGGCCCCGGCCTGATCGTCGGGTACCTCGCGCCCCTGGAGACCGACGAGAACCTGATCCCGGCGACGCCGGTCGGTCAGGGCGACGAGTGTGCGGTGAACGATCTGCTCGTCCTCACGTTCGGCGACCTGCCGCCCGCGGAGTTCAAGCGCGGTGACACGGACGCGAACGGACGCTACAACGTCAACGATGCGGTCGAGATCCTGCTGCGCCTCTTCGCCGGTCACACGCCGCGGTTCGACTGCGACGACGCGTTCGACGCGGACGACGACGGCGAGATCGACATGGAAGACGCGCTCGCGGTCGTCGACCGTCTGTTCCGTCGCGGCCCCGCGCTGCCGGCGCCGGGTCTCGTGTGCGGAGAGGATCCGACGGACACCGACGACCTCGGCTGTCTGGAGAGCAACTGTCAGTAGTCAGTAAGTCATCAGCGGGTGTGAAGAGCCGCGTCCGGGTCGGGCGCGGCTCTTCGGCGCCCCGCCAGCGCAACGCTGCCGGGAGGCAGGATAGATGTTCCGTCATTTGAGCTTCACCGCCGCGATCGCCGCGTGCGTGTTGTGCGCGAGCCTTGCGCAAGCGCAGTCGAGCGTGGGATTCAGCGCCGATGACTACGTCGGCACGCCGGGCGCGACCGTGACGATTCCGATCGTGGTCGACAGCGATGTCGACGTGACCGGGTTCTCGTTCGGCGTCACGAACTCGGACGATCTGACGCTGTCGGAAGTGGCTCGGACCGCCGAGCTCGACGCGATCCTGGGCGCTGAGGGCCCGGACGCGGACTTCTACGTCGTCGACACGGAGGCCTCGCACGTCGGATTCATCGTCGCGATGATCCTGCCGCCAGGCGACGGGGCGGTGGTGATTCCCGCCGGAACGACGGAGATCTTCGCGGCGACGTACGCGATCGCCGAAGACGCCACGCAGGCGACCGTGACGATCACGGGCGACCTGGCCGCCGAGGCCGGCGCGCCTGCCGTCGAGCTGATCGTCGATGTGAACGGCGGCGAGCCGCGCGCGTTCGACGGTTCGAGCGCGACGGTCACGATGGTCGAAGGCTTCGTACGCGGCGACGCGGACGGCAACGGCCGGCTCACCATCCTCGACGTGCAGCGCGTCCTCGGGTACCTGTTCCAGGGCGACCAGCGGTCGAACGACTGCCTGGTCAAGCTGAACGCCGACGCCAGCGTGGGCTCCGGCACGCGCGACGTCGAGGACGCGGCGGACATCCAGATCTCCGATGCGATCCTGATCATCGACTTCGTGTTCCGCCGCTCGGGTCGCCCGCCCGCCGAGCCGTACCCGGACTGCGGCCAGTCGCCGAACCCGGTCGACGCGGGTATCGCCTGCAGCCAGACGAACTGTCGCTGACAGCGAGTGTTCGCCTGCGAGTGTTCGCCCTTCTGGCGCCGTTACGTCTTCGCCCTTGTCGCGCTGAAGACGGCGCGAGAAGGGCGAAACTCGCATCGGGGGGAGGAGCCGAAGGGAGACGCCCCTTCTTTGGGTGCGACTCTCGTGCCTCTTGGGGGACGGCTTCAGAAGTCGTTCTTGGGGAAGCTCGCGCTACCAGTCCCACGTGCTTCGCTTGCGTGGCTCCGTCGGTGCTCCGCCCGTCGCTTACGACCTCTGCTATCGTCGGCAAGAGCTTCGTGCCACCCTTTCGCTTCGACGGCGTGGCTCGTACACTGAGCGAGCAGCCAACGCACGAAGAGCCTGCGGGCACAGGAGGCGCCATGTGGCGGTGTGGTCTTCGGTGGGGGACGTTCGCGGTGTGTGCGTGGGGGATCGTGGCGACGTGTGAGGCGCGATTGTGCGCGCAAGCCGGCGTCGAGCGGTTCTGCACGAGCGTGCGGCCCGACCGCTGCGCGCCGGACTCGCTCGAGGTGCGCTTCGCGGATGGCGGCAACGTCGCGTTCGACCCGTCGAGCCCGGTCGACGTCGCGATCGTGCTCGACACGACGTCGGGGAGCGTGCAGGGCTGGAGCTACGGCGTATCGCACGACGCGGACGTGCTGCGGCTCGTCGAGGATCGTCTGACGATCGACGGCACCGACGCGGCGGCAGCGATGGCCGATCGGCCATCGTTCGTGCGGCTGATCGCGGTGCCCGCGGCCGACGGCGCGCCGCCCGGGTTCGTGTCGACGGTCGTGCTGTCGCTCGCGACGCCGGCGAGGCTGGCCGCGGACCGCGAGAACACGCTCGCGTTCGCGACGTACCACATCGCCGGCGACATTCCGCCGGAGGGCACGCAGATCCGCTTCGTGGACGGCGTGCTGCGCGATGGCGACGCCGAGCCGGCGGCGATCGCGCTGTCCATCGACGACCGCTCGCTCCCGCCCTCGGCCCTCGTGCACGGTGTGCTCACGGACGGCGTCGAGCGTCCGGAGCTCTGCGACGACGGCATCGACAACGACTTCGACGGCCAAGTCGATGCGGCCGACCGAGATTGTTGGGTCGAGGGCACGTGTCCGGAGCCGCCGGTCGAGACGTTCTGCTTCGGAGAGCGAGATTGCATTCCCGACACGCTCGAGATCCGCTTCGGCTCGAAGAACGGTCCGGACGCGCACCGCGTGCTCGAGGAGGGAGACGAGGTTCGTGCGGTCGTCGTGTTCGACCTCGCGAGCGAGGGCATCAGCGGCTGGGCGTATGGCGTGTCGCACGATCCGGACGTGTTGACGATCATCCCGGACAGCGTCACGACCCGCGGGACGGACGCCGACTGGATCCTGCGAGGCGCATTCAACGTGACGACCGCGGTCGACAGCGTCGACGGCGGACCACCCGGCTTCATCTCCGCCGTCGTGATGACGGATTGGGTTGTCCGCCCGCTGGACAGGTACTCGGTGGCCGCGGCGACATATCGCGTCACGGGTGCCGTGCCGGCCGACGGTACGCTGTTGCGATTCGAGGACGGGGTTCTCGCGAACGCCCCGTCGCCGCCGATCGCGCTGAACGTCACGGTCAACGGTGTCGCGAAGCGACCGACGACGCTCCAGGGCGGCCTGGTCTGCCGCGGCGTTCGGTCCATGGCGTCCTTCCGCCGCGGCGACGCCGACGGCTCGACGCGGCACGACGTCGCCGACGCCGTGCGGATCGTGCGCTTCGTCGCGGGGCGCCTCGCGGGCGGCGATCCGACCGTTGCGTGTCACGACGCGTTCGACGTCGACGACGACGGTCGCCTCGGTTTCGCGGACGCGGTCGCGCTGCTCGGCTATCTGTTCGGGCGCGGTACGCCGCCCGTGTCGCCGTTCCCGGACTGCGGCTTCGACGACACGGCGGACGAGCTCGACTGTCCGGCCGCGGGACAGCCTTCTTGCTGATTCGGCGCCGCGTCGGTATCGTCGTACCCAGGCAGCCAACGCGACCCGAACGGGCGGAGTCCTCATGATGTGCGTCGGACGGATCTTGGGGTGGGTTGTCGTCATCGCCTCTGTCTCGAATGTCGCGACGGCACAGGAGCGCGGCGTCGAGACGTTCTGCGATGTCGAGACGGATGAGGGCTGCGTACCGGACGCGCTCGCGGTGCGCTTCGCGAACGGGTCGCACGTCCACGCGTGGCGCGGCGGGCGAGTCGACGTCGCGATCGTGATGGACACCGTGTCGGACCGAATCGTCGCCTGGTCCTACGGCCTGTCGCACGATCCGGACGTGCTGGCGCTCGTTCCCGAGAGCGTCACGTTCGAGGGCACCGATGGAATGGCGCAGAACCGGGGGCCGCTCTTCAACGTCACGCGAGCCGTCGAGGGTGGCGAGGGGCGCCCGCCGGGCTTCATCTCGGTGATCAACATGGTCTTCGAGGTGTCCGCTTTCCTGGAGACGGATCGCGAGAACACGATCGCGTTCGCGTCCTACGATGTCGTCGGCGAGATTCCGGCCGAAGGCACGCCGTTACGCTTCGGGGACGAGGTCGTGGGCGACGTCGCCTTGCCGCCCACCCCGATCACCCTGACGATCGAGGGCGAGGCGCGCGATCCCGCGACGCTCCGCCACGGCGTGCTGCTCGGCGCGGCGCCGGAGCGGGAAGGGCCCGTCGAGACGTTCTGCGATCTCGACGCGAGCGACGACTGCATCCCGGATCCGCTCGAGATCCGCTTCGGCACGAAGGACGGTCCGACCGTGCACAACGTCCTCGAGGATGGCGACGAGGTGCACGCGGTCGTGGTCCTCGACACGGTGACCGAGAACGTGCAGGGCTGGTCGCTCGGCGTGTCGCACGATCCGGACGTGCTGACGATCATCCCCGACAGCGTCACCGGTGACGGGACGGACGCGGCGGAGACCGTGGGGGGCGGGTTTGTCGTGACGTTGGCCGTCGACGGAGTGGACGGCGGCCCGCCGGGCTTCCTCTCGGCCGGCCTGCCGTCGTTCGTGTCTCCTCCGCTGCTGAACGACCGCGTGAATTCGCTCACCTTCGCGTCCTATCGCGTCACGGGCGCCGCGCCCGCCGAAGGGACGCTTCTGCGCTTCGAGGACGGGACGCTCGCGAACGCACCGTCTCCGCCCGTCGCATTGAACGTCACGGTCGCTGGCGCCGCGAAGCTCCCAACGACGCTCCGCCACGGCCTCGTCTATCGCGGCGTGCAGCCGACGCCGACCTTCCGCCGCGGCGACGCTGACGGCGACGCGCGGCTGCGCATCGCCGACGCGATCCTCATCGTGCGCTTTGTCGCGGGCTGGCTCCCCGCGGACGACCCGCGGCCCGCGTGTCGCGACGCGCTCGATGTCGACGATGACGGCCGTCTGGGATTCGCCGACGCCGTCGTGCTGCTCGGCTACCTGTTCGGTCGCGGCGAGGTGCCGCCGGCGCCGTTCCCGGGCTGCGGTGTCGACGAGACGATCGACGCGCTGGAGTGTTCGGGCGCGGGGCAGGCGTCCTGTTGATTCCGTCTCCCGTCGAAGTGTGGCAGCCAACACGTTCCGAGAGAGGTGTCTCATGATGCGTGTGGAGTCGACTCGCCTGACCGTCCTCGTCGCCGTGATCGCTGCGGCGAGCCTCGCGTCGGCACAGGACCTCGGCGTCGAGGTGTTCTGCGACGTCGATGCGGACGAGAGCTGCGTACCGGACGCGCTCCAGGTGCGCTTCGCGAACGGCACGAACGTCGACGCGTGGCGCGGCGGGCAGGTGGATATCGCTATCGTGATCGACACGGTATCGGAGCCGCTCTACGGCTGGTCGTACGGCGTGTCGCACGACCCGGACGTGCTGGCGATCATCCCCGAGAGCGTGACGTTCGAGGGCACCGACGGTTGGGAGGCCAATCGCGGCCCGCTCTTCAACGTCACCCAGGCGGTCGATGGGGGAGAGGACCGCCTTCCGGGCTTCATCTCGGCGGTCGCCATAGGCTTTGGGGAGGCTGCTTATCTGGACGCGGGGCGGGCGAACACGATCGCGTTCGCGTCGTACGACGTCGTCGGAGAGATTCCGCCTCAGGGCACGATGTTGCGGTTCGAGGACGAGTCCCTGCGCAACGGGCCGGGGCCGCCGGTCGAGCTCAACTTGACGATCGGCCCCGGCGCGCGCGATCCCGCATGGCTGCGCCACGGCGTCCTCCTCGAGCCGGTTGCCGGCCCACAACCGGAGGAAGGGCCCATCGAGGCGTTCTGCGATACGGTCGATGACTGCATCCCGGATCCGCTCGAGATCCGCTTCGGCACGAAGGACGGTCCGACCGTGCACAACGTCCTCGAGGATGGCGACGAGGTGCACGCGGTCGTGGTCCTCGACACGATGACCGAGAACGTGCAAGGCTACTCGTTCGGCGTGTCGCACGATCCGAACGTGTTGACCATCCTCCCGGATAGCGTCACGAGAGACGGAACAGACGCCGGGGACGTATTCGGCGGCGGTTTTGACGTCACTACCGTGGTAGATGGCGTGGACGGCGGGCCACCGGGGTTCATCTCGGCCATCGTCCTGGGGTGGGTGATGCGGGCTTTGCCAGTCGGTCGCCCGAACTCGCTCGCCGTCGCGACGTACAGCGTTACGGGCGCCGTGCCGGCCGAAGGGACGCAGCTGCGATTCGAGGACGGCGTGCTGGCCAACGCGCCGTCGCCGCCGGTCGCGCTGAACGTTACGGTCGGCGGCGTCGCGAAGCTGCCCGAGACGCTCCAGCACGGTCTCGTGTGGCGCGGCGAGCCATCCGGGCCGATCTTCCGACGCGGCGATGCCGACGGCGATTCGCAGCGGAACATCGCCGACGCGATTCTCATCGTGCGTTTCGTCGCGGGCCGGCTCCCGGCGGACGACCCGCGGCCCGCATGTCGCGACGCGCTCGACGTCGATGACGACGGCCGACTGGGATTCGCCGACGCCGTCGCGCTCCTCGGCTACCTGTTCGGCCGCGGGGACGCGCCGCCGGCGCCGTTCCCGGGTTGCGGCGTCGACGAGTCGATCGACGGGCTGGAGTGCGAGGGGCAGCCGTCCTGCTGATTTCGACTCGGACTCCGACTCCGACGCCGACGCCGACTCCGACGCCGACTCCGACTCCGACACCGACGCCGACGCCGCCGCCGCCGCC
>CAYMRB010000095.1:0-25421 GCA_964392615.1 uncultured Planctomycetia bacterium
GGCCTACCGTGACACGGGATGAATGCACAAGAACTTCTGACCGACGGCACTAAGGCACAACTAACCGTCGGCGAACTTGTCTTGGATTTCCCGCAGCTGTTGCGCAGCATCGGGATCCGATCCAGATTGCATCAGCCGCTCGAGGTACCACTTGGCGCTCTCCCAGTTCTCACGTCGCCTCGCCTCGGCGACGCGAAACCGTTGCCAGGCCTGTAGGCGGCTCGCGCCATGTTCTCCTAACGCGCGCGCCGCTTCGGCATAGCTCGTGGCGGCTTTTTCAAACTGATGTTGGGCGGAATACGTTCGCGCCAGGCGCACGACGAGACGCCAGTCATCCGGTGTCGCGCTCATCAGGTGGCGAAGATGCCAACGGGCCGTATGCCAGTCGCCGATCTCTTCGGCATCAAGAGCCCGCGCATCATTCCACGCGCCTTCGGAGAGCCTGCTCTGACCAAGCGCGACAGCAGAACGCGCTCTGCCGCTCTCGCGTTGCTCTTGCTCACGAAGTGCACTCCACTGCGACAGCGTCAGCTCGACTCGCATCTGATGGCTGTCCAGATCAAGTCCGGTGTCCACCTTCAGCTCTAGCGAGATCTCATCCGATGTTCCTGGCTGGGGAGCCGGAGCATCCCACGATCGGATCGTGCCGTCGTTCAAGATCGTCGTCCACACGCTCCCGTGCTGGTTCACGACGATCTGTTTGATGGCTCTGGACTGGAAGGCCGCGGGTCCAACCGGCTCAAACTCGACCGCATCGAACAACTGCGAGGCCCCGTTGCGGTAACCGACCGCGAATCGATCGCCATCGCCGCTGAACTCGAGTGCGGTGACTTGATCGTGGCCTCGTGCCAAAGCACTGCTGATGGGCTGGCCGGTTGCAGCATTCCAGCCTCGCACTCGTCCATCCTGGTAGCCCGTCAAGATCATCCGCCCGTCGGGGCTGAACACGGCCGGACAGAGATCTTGCGTGAACGGAATCGACTCACCGATCGGCTTCGCAGTGTGGGCATCCCAGATCCGAACCGTGGCGTCCGACGAAGCAGTCAACAGCTTGTCTCCATGCGGACAGAACTGAATACGGCGAACGTAATTGGCGTGCCGCATCGGTTCGCCAATTGGCTCCTGACTCTTCACATCCCAGAGCCTGCCTTGAGGATCGTGGTTCCAGTCGCTCGCCGTGCCGACGGCCAAGCGACTTCCATCGGGGCTGAAGGACATGCACGTCACGATATCACGCTGCTTCAGCGCCTCGCCGACCAACGCTCCCGATTGCACGTTCCAGAGCAAGACAGACCCGGAATAGTCACCCGCTGCGAGGGTTCTTCCGTCGGGGCTGAAAGCGAGCGACGAAATCGTGTTGGTATGTGGCCGGGGCGGAAACCGCAGCTCGCCCGACTCGACGTTCCAGACCCGCACATCCGTCACTCCTGTCGCGCACCACAAGCCATCGTGACTCAGTGCGACAGACAAGATGTCGCCGGGATGTCGCACGATCATCTTGGGAAGCCGCGACCGAAGATCGACGATCGTCGCCGCACCGGCGCTGTCGGCCGCGGCAATCCGCTGTCGGTTACCTGCGACATGGACCCTCTGATACCAATTGAAGGTCCGATCGGCACGCGGCGCTCGCTCACCGCGTGAGAGCCCTCTCGGAAGCTTCAGCAATGCTGTCGAATACGCTGTTCGGACTGCCGTGAAGCGGTGGGTCGGGTCGTTCAGCGAGTTCCTCCAAGCGAGGGGCAAAGCTTGCTGACGGCTCCCACCCTGTGGCCGAACAAACCGAACCGGTGCTGACATGCCGTCTGGCGCGATCGTGATCCCATCGGGCCCGGCGCCGATGGCTTTCATCTGCTCGACAGCCCTCCACTCGACAACAGCAGCGTTTCTTCGCGCGTCGAGAACACAGAAACGCTCCTCGCCAGCGGCACTGCGCCCTTCGCAGAGCAGCAGGTCTCCCCCCTCGCTGAATGACAATCTGGTCAACTCGATCCCATGTTGTTGATCCGGCCCGACCGGCTGATCATCCGCACAACGGCGAATCGAGGTATAGTGTGCCAGTGGCTTGTCCTGGTCCGGCTCGAAGTACGCCGCGACGTACAACTGGCCGTCAGGGCTGATGGCGACGTGCCTGACCGGCATCGCGAATCGGACTCGCGCACCGAGCAACTCGCCACTCTCGGCATCGACGCGCTGGAGCAGTCCTTCCTGGCCGATCGCCCGCTGCTCGGAGCCGGCCGCCGCCATGAACCACTTCCTGCTGGGGTGAAAGGCGAGACCCCAGATTCCGCTCCAGCCTTCTTGCGAGATTCCGAGTCTTATGGTGTCACCAATCAAGTCTCCCGACAGCGTATCGAAGCGTAGGATCTTGCCTTCGATCCCCCCGAGAACGACCATTTCCGCCTGCGGACTCCATGCCAACGCATCCGCTCTTCCCGGCAACTCGCGGCGCCACTGATATGCCGGTGTTCTGGCGCGCCAGCCCGACAAGTTCGTGCGCACGATCTCTCGCCACCGCCTGTCTGCCGGGTCGTCGGGAGCGGCGCGCAGACTGTCGACCAGCCAATGGAGCCCTTCGGAGCTGTTGCCCTGTTCGCACTTGTCAATGCCCTGGCGGAACAACACGCGAGACATCTGGCGCTGCATTGCGACTCGGGCCTTCCTGGCTTCCCCAGCGCTGGCTACAGCTAGCTCGGTTGCGGAGTGAGCTGCGATCGCATTGGTGGCAGCATCACGCCATTTCCAGGTGACTCCTGCAAAGCCAGCCACGAAGAGAGTCAGGCACGTCGTCAGCAGCGCAGCGATAACACGATTTCGCCGGCACCAGCGAATCGCCCGCTCGGTCCGCCCAACAGGTCTGGCGACGATTGGATCGCCGCGTCGAAAGCGGGCGAGTTCCTCGGCCAGATCTTCGGCCGACTGGTAGCGGCGACCGGGGTCCTTTTCCAGGCAATGCAGACATATCGTCACGATGTCTGTGGGTAGGTGTGGCTCCAATACGTGCGGCGATGGCGGAGGCTGCTCGAGCACCATCCGCATCGTCTCGGCAAGCGAGGGGGCATGAAAGGGTGCCCGCCCGGTCAGTAGATAGTAGAGAATCGCTCCCAATGAGTAGACATCCGTGGCCGGCCCTGCATCTCCGGTTGCTCCGGCCGCTTGCTCGGGCGCCATGTATTGTGGCGTCCCAAAGACATCCCCGGTCATGGTGAGTTCGCGATCAGAATCGAGCTGCTTCGCCAATCCGAAGTCAGTGAGCTTCGGCTCTCGGCCTGCAAGGATGTTTGGCGACTCCTGCAAACCCGGGCCTTCGTTCTTCCAATCCCGTTTCAGCCGGCTGCTAAACCAGCCCGACTTTGCGGGTGCCTGCTCGTCCGAGGTCCCGACTTGGTCAGGGGTCGCTTGGGCCCCGTCACCGATCTCGCCCGCGAGCGCACCGTTTTCGAGGTCGCTGCCGGCCCCGTCGAGCGAGGCTTCCTCACCTCCACCGTCGGGCGGATCTCCCTTCGACGGCTGAACCGCGTCTTTCGAAGCTCCGCCAGCGATCAGGATATTCGATGGCTTCAGGTCGCGGTGAATCACTCGATTGTGATGCGCGTAGCTGATCGCGAGACATAGATCTCGGACCAGCTTCGCCACCGCTCGCGGAGGCTGAGGCTGGCCGCCGACGAGTTCCGCCAGATTCGGGCCGTCGACGTACTCGAGCACGATGAAGGGCTGCCCCCGCCTTTCACCGACTTCGAACACTTGCACGATGTTGGGGTGATGCAGACCAGCTGCGGCCTCTGCTTCCACCCGAAAGCGTTCCTTCTCCTCGCGTCGCACGTGTTCGGCACCGCGGTGCACCTTGATCGCGACGAGCCGCTTCAGTATCGGGTCTCGCGCTTGGTAGACAACTCCCATCCCGCCTCGGCCAAGAACCTTCAGCAGGGCATAACGCCCGAACTCGCGCGGCGTGTCCGTCGACTCGTCATACGTGCGCAAAGCGGACCTGCGCCGATACTCTGGATCGCTCAGTAGCGACGAGGGCTCGGTTTCGTCGGTGCCAACGGCCTGAGTCGTCTCGTTGTTTGGCTGAGCGCGCGATGCCTCAGGCCCGTGTTCCAGGGCATCCGTTGCTTGCGCCCACGACCGCAATCCGTCAAAGACCCGCTCGATGACCTCAGCGTACATCGGGTACCGGTCTCTGTAAGCGGCCGCGTCGGGCCATGTTCCGGCTCGAGCGATCAATTCGGTCTCAACGGCCAGCAGATGGCCAAACAGATCCGCTCGCGTTTCTGCGGGAACTGCCGCCAGGAAGTCGGCGATCAAGGGACGGTTTCCGTCGCGCCATGCCTGCTCGAACGCGTCGCACTGTTCGTCGACGAGTTGACAGAGATCGGCTGCTTGGCGGTCAGCCATGAGTTCTTTGGCTCTTCACGAGGGACGTGCCCGGAAACAATCGCCCACGGACGGGGCGCGAGATACGTCCTATGAGAGTCATGGCGAGAAGGACCGAACGAGCGAAAATCCTGCCCGCCAGATCACTCGTCGTCGCCCACGGCCCAGATGACCCGAATGCGGTCCATCTTTCGCTCGACTGTGCGCGTGGCGCAGCCCAGTCGCGCAGCAATCTCGTCGTTGGTCAGCCCGTCGATACGCATGACGGCAACCCGCCGCAGGGTGTCATCACCGAGCTTCTCCACCAGGCATCTCGTCTCGTCTATCAACTCGGCGACGAAGTCGGGCGTCGGCTCGCCGCAGATGACTTGTTCGATACTGATCTCCGCATCGCCAACCTTGTTGGGTGGCGGGTTCCGCTTCGCCGCCGATTCGCGACGCCACTGCGCCCGCAGCTTTCGTTGGGTGATCAAGACCAGGATCCGCCACAGGTTGTGGCGGCCGTGAAGGTCCGGGAATCGCTCCTGCCGGATGCCACGAAACACGCTGCGTAGTGCGCTAGCCGCCGCGTCTTCCTCGTCATAGACGGTGCCTCGCAGAGAAAACATGCGGCCGCGCGCCAGCCGTACGACCATTGCGAAATAGTGATTCCACAACGCCTCTTCGCTCTCCACGTCGCCGTCTCTTGTGCCGCGAATCCACTGCGTGATTGGAGGCTCGTTCATCTCAGATGCTGATTTCGAAGAGTGTGCCAATCGACGTCTTGGGAGGCTGTCACGGAACAACGCATTGTCAGCGGTGTTCCTCGATCCAGGCGTAAACCCTTCGGGCTCACCGGTAACGGAGTGCATTTCGACACGGTCGCACCCGGGTGGAAGTAGGGCGTCCGCTGCTTCAGGCGTCTTAGTGCCGCCTTTCACAGATATCTGTGCATTCGAGCGGCATCTCCGCCCGCTGACTTCGTTGCGCTCAGTCGACTATGGGCCTCCGGCATGGACTCCTTCGCGCGCCTCGCCAGCGAACGAATCTGCTCGCTCGATATGCACAGATATTTGCGAAACACGGCACTTAGGTGCTGCCCTATCGCCGCGAGCGCGGACAACGTCTCCCCGTCACGTAGTTACGTGGCATGCCCGGCCCTCCCTTGCGACACGAGACACTCGGAACGCGGCGCTTCCGCAACGGGATGCTCGCTCCCGATTCGCACCCAAACGTACGGTCCAACGTTAGCACGGCCATCGTTGCCGAGCCGTGACCACTATCACGCTACGGGCCGCGCCCGTGCTGGCGATCGAAGCGAGCGTCGTGAGGATGAAGGACTCGACCGGCTGCGACGGGACGTCGACTTCGTTGCCGCTCCTCGACGATAGGCCTCCGGCCGCGGCCGCTGCGCTCGTCGGGGCTTCACTCCCCCCTGCGCTTCGGGTCGCTCGGCACGCCCCTATCGTCGATGACCACCCGCGGCGGCGCACTCTGCCCGTACGGACGATAGCCTTCCGGCTTGGTCGGCTCGAGCTTCGGATCGAAGTAGCCCTGGGCGCCGACGAAGCGTTTGCCTGACGGGTTCTTCTCCAGCGTCACTCTGCCGACGGGCACGAAGCCGCGGCGGCGCACCGCGTCCGAGATCGTCACCTTCTCGAGCGGTCGATTGTTTCCCGGCTGCCAGAGCTTCTCGCCGCTCGGCACCATGTCGATCTCCTCGAGCTCCAACTCGAGGCGTTGGGGGGTGACCTTGGCGACAAGGTAGTTCGTCCGCGTGTTGTAGCCGATCAGGCCGCCGTGCGCGATCTGCAGGATGCCGTCCCGCTCGATGCAAGTGATCGCGTGAACTTCGCCGCAGAGGTAGAGATCGACGCCGTGCCGTTTCATCGTCGCCCAGAGCGGACTCTTGCGGCCACCTTTCAGCATCAAGCGACTGGAGCTCCACGCTCGAACCGGACCGAGGATCGGCGCGTGTCCCATGACGACGATATGGTCCGCGTCGGCGTTCTCGGTGAGCACACGATCCAGCCACTCCAACTGCGCCCCTGTGACCTGTGCGGTGATTCCACCCTGCCTGCCCTTCGCCGTCTCGAAGACGTCGACCGCCACGAATAGCACGCCCTTGTGACGCCACCAGAACGCCGTGCCGAGCATGTGCTTCGGACCATTCTGCGGCATCTTCAGATAGCGACGGAACTGCTCCTTGTACGCCGGCACCAGCGCTAGCTTCCAGTCCGGCCACGGGTTGTCGCCCAGCTCGTGATCGCCGATCGCCGCGTAGAACGGCAGCTCGTGGTGCTCGAGGCGTCGGATCCAGGCCGGGTAGTAGCGCGCGGCGTACTTCTCGACATCCTCCGCCGTGAACCAATGACCCATCACCAGGTCGCCGGCCACGAGGAGGAAGTCAGGTCCTTCGCGTTTCACGCTGCTCAGCACGAAGTCCAGCGCTGGCTCCCATCCGGGCTGGGGATAGTCGGTGTCGACGTTCAGGAAGTCCGGCATGCTGACGAAGACCCACGGGCTCGCGCGATCACCATCAGCCGGAGCGGGCGACTCGGCGACAGCGCCGCCGGTGAGCAGCGCGAGCGAGAGCGAGAGGACGGCGACAAGCTTGGAGCGCGTCATGTTCGACAGGTCTCGTGCGGTATCGTGGGCGGCTCGTCCGTGAATGAGCACTTGGTGCGGCCTTTCACAAATCATTGTGCCATCGAGCGGCATCTTCGCCCGCTGGCTTCGTTGCGCTCAGTCGACTATGGGCCTTCAGTGTAACGGCTTTCGCGTCGAGTCGGACGAGGCAACACGGCTCGCACGGACCATCGACGTGGTACGCTGTCTGGCGGCTCCGGCGATGCCGACCACGAATGAACAGGAGATCAGGACCCACGATGAGGAAGAACTCGGCTCTCGGAATCGGTCTGATCGCCGTACTCCTGACGGGGGGAGCACGTACGACGGCGGCCGAACACACAATCCTCGAGCTCTGGCCCGGAGCGGTCCCAGGCGAGCCCGCTGAGGCACCCGCCGCAAAAGGTGCGGACACCGCGGAGCGTATTCGCATGGTTCTGCGGCCGACGCTGACGTTGTACCGCGCGCCGCGCGACAAGGCGAACGGCTGCGCGGTCGTGATCTGCCCCGGTGGCGGATACAACCACCTCGCGTGGCTGAAGGAGGGCGTCGAGATCGCCGCGTGGCTCAATACGCTCGGGGTGACCGCCGTGGTCTTGAAGTATCGCGTACCGCGCCGCGATCCGCAGTCGCCGCACGCTGCTCCGCTTCGCGACGCGCAGCGCGCGATGGGAATCGTGCGCAAGAACGCAAAGGACTGGGGCGTCGACCCGCAGCGCGTCGGCATGCTCGGCTTCTCCGCAGGCGGTCACCTGACGGTGATGACGGGCGTCGCCTGGCGAGAGCGCACGTACGCGCGCATCGACGACGCGGACGAACTGAGCTGTCGACCGGACTTCCTGATCCCGATCTACGCTGCGTACCTCGGCGACAAGGAGGACCCGACGCGGCTCGATGCGAAGGTCCAGATCACGAAGGGCACGCCGCCGACCTTCCTGGCGGTGACGCAGGACGACAAGCAGCGCGGCCTGCACGCGGCACTGCTGTTCGCCGAGCTGACGAAAGCCGGCGTTCTCGCCGAGCTGCACGTCTACTCGCGTGGGGGACACGGCTACGGCATGCGTCCGTCCCGACACCCCGTGTCGACCTGGCCGGCGCGCTGCGGCGAATGGCTGCGCGCCAGCGGATTCCTCGAGCCGAAGAAAGCGTCGAAGTGAGGCAAAGCATGCGACGAAGTGCTCTCGTCCTGGCCGCTGTCGTGGCCGTGTCGGTGACGGTGTCGGTGACGGGCGTGCCGCGAGCGATGGCTCAGGATGCGGCGAAGCGCTCGAAGGCACCGAGCGCTCCGAACATCCTGTTCGCGATCGCCGACGATTGGTCGTACGGCCATGCGGGCGCCTACGGGTCGAAGTGGGTCAAGACGCCGGCCTTCGACCGCGTCGCGCGCCAGGGCGTGCTGTTCCGCCACGCGTACACTCCCAATGCGAAGTGCGCGCCGTCGCGGGCATGCATCATCACGGGCCGTAACTCGTGGCAGCTCGAGGAGGCCGGCAATCACGTCTGCTTCTTCCCGGCGAAGTTCAAGTCCTACCCCGAGGCGTTGGCCGACAACGGCTACTTCGTCGGCGTGACCGGCAAGGGGTGGGGGCCCGGCGTCGCGAACGATGCGGCCGGCAAGCGGCGACAGATTGTCGGCCGCGGCTTCCACCGCAGGACGGCGCGCCCGCCAGCGAGGGCGATCAGCGGCAACGACTACGCAGCGAACTTCGCCGACTTCCTCGACGCCGCACCCGACGGCAAGCCGTGGTGCTTCTGGTACGGTGCCCTTGAGCCGCATCGCGGTTACGAGTACGGCGTCGGCGTCAAGAAGGCCGCCAAAAAGCTGACCGACATCGATCGCGTCCCGGCGTACTGGCCGGACAACGACGTCGTCCGCAACGACATGCTCGACTACGCGTTCGAGGTCGAGCACTTCGATCGCCACCTCGGCCGCATGCTCCGTCAACTCGAGGCGCGCGGCGAGCTCGACAACACGCTCGTCGTCGCGACGTCCGACCACGGCATGCCGTTCCCGCGCTGCAAGGGACAGCCGTACGATCACTCCAACCACATCCCCCTCGCGATCCGCTGGCCGCAGGGCATCCGCGCGCCGGGTCGGGTCGTCGACGACTACGTCAGCTTCGTCGACCTCGCGCCGACGTTCATCGAGGTCGCCGGGCTTCAGTGGAGCGCAACCGGCATGCAGCCGACCGCCGGGCGCAGCCTCGTCGAGCTCTTCCGCTCCGAGAAGTCCGGTCGCATCGTCGCGCAGCGCGATCACGTGCTGATCGGCAAGGAGCGCCACGATGTCGGCCGGCCGGACGACCAGGGGTATCCGATCCGCGGCATCGTCAAGGGCGGCATGGTCTACGTGCAGAACTTCGAGGTGTCGCGCTGGCCCGCGGGCAACCCCGAGACGGGCTACCTCAACTGCGATGGCAGCCCGACGAAGACAGAGGTCCTCAAGTCGCGCCGCGATCCGTCGACGCGGCATATCTGGGAGCTGTGCTTCGGCAAACGCGCCGCCGTCGAGCTCTACGATCTGCGCACCGACCCCGATTGCGTGACGAATCTCGCCGGGCGTCCGGAGCGGCGCGATGTCGAAGCTGCGCTGCGCGGCCAGATGGTCGCCGAACTCGAGTCGCAGCGCGATCCGCGCATGTTCGGCAAGGGGGGCATCTTCGACACGTATCCGTACGCCGACAAGAGGACCCGCGGGTTCTGGGAACGCTATCGCCGCGGCGAAAAGGTGCGCGCCGGTTGGGTCAACTCGTCGGACTTCGAAGAGGTCTCCGCGGAGGACTCGCGCGTTCCGGAGCCTCCGAGCTCTCCGGAGTGATCACCGTCGGGCGTCGCCGCCCGGTGTCGGCGTCGGCGTCTCGAACACCGGCGTGCCGTACGGGATCGGCGGCTCGACGCGTGAGGCTTCTTCGATCGACACGATCGTCCAGCCGGAGCGCTCCTGCGCGAGCAGCATGCGCTGGTGCTCGTTGCGATCGGCGAAGACGATCTCGATGTCGAGCGCGACGCGATCCGCCGGTGCGTCGCCTCGTCGCGAGACGGCGAGACCTTTGATGCCGGACGTCGATCGCTCGAGGCTGGCGCGGAAAGCGTCAACGCCGAGCTCGCGTCGCGTCGCCTCGAGAGATGTACGCAGCTGGCCCGCGACGAGCCGCAGGCACCTGTCGTCGTCGCCACGCGCGGACGCGTCGAAGAACTCCGACGCCGCGGCCTCGGGCGTTTGGGGCAGCTGTCGTCGGTCGCGCAAGGCGAACGCCAGGACGATCACGACGAGACCGACGATGATCTTCGGAGCGTGTCGTTTCACCGATCGGCCTCGATGATGCCGAGATCGACGTCCTGCGCGGCGTCGCCTTCGAGCACGATCTTCTCGAGGCGTGGCATCACCGTCTCCTGCGCCTCGAGGATGAGGCGACCCTCCGTCAGCTCGCGGCCGACAGCGAGCTCGGCGGCCAGCTTCGTGAAGCGATCGGCCTCGCCGCGAGCGCCCTCCGTCGTCTGGGTCGCATACGCCGCGGCTTCGAGCAGGATGCGCTGCGCCTCGCCGCGCGCGCGCGGCACGAGCCGGTTGGCGTAGCCCTGCGCCTCGTTGACCGCTCGCTGACGATCCTCGCGGGCACTCGTCACATCATGAAATGCCTCCGCGACCTCCTGCGGCGGCGCGACTCCCTCGAGCGAGACCGAGGTGATCCACACGCCGACGCCGTAGCGATCGAGCGCTGACTGCGTGGCTGCGATGACCGCTCGCTGAATTGCGAGGCGTTCGACCGTGAGCACGTCGTCGACCTGCATCGACGACACGACCTCCGAGAGCACGCCCGCCGCCGTGCCGCGAACGACGGCGGCCGGATCGCTCGTTGCGAACAAGTACGCCTTCGCATCGACGACCCGGTACTGCACGACAGCGGAGATGAGAATGAGGTTGCGGTCTCCCGTCACACACTCGGCGCGCGCGCCGTCGGCACGACGGGCCAGATCGCGATCGGCGAGCGCCATTCCGACTCCGACCCGTTTGTGCTCGAGCGTCCGCACGCGCGAGACCGAGTCGATCCCGATCGGCATGCCGAAGTGGAGGCCCGACTTGCGCACGCTGTCGAGAGCGCGGCCGAAGCGGCGCACGACCGCCTCCTCGCCGGGCTGCACCGAGTACCACCCCGTCGCCAGCCAGGCGAGGGTCGCGACGGCGACGACGTAGCGCCAGCGGATCGGCGTGGCGTGCGTGTGGCTGTGGGACTCGATGGTACGGTGCACGGTGTGCTCTCGACTCAGTCAGTGCCGGCGGTGGAGCCGCCCTTCGGCGCGGGCGGCGTCAAGTGCTCGAGGAGGTCCGAGTCGGCGGACAGGACGACGGTCGCCTTCTCGCCGAGAAACGTCTTGTACGCGTCGAGCTTGCGCACGAGCTCGTAGAACTGCGGGTCCTTCCCGTGTGCTTCCGCGTAAACGCGCGTCGCTTCGGCCTCGGCCGCGCCACGGGTCCTCTCGGCCTCGGCGTTCGCCTTCGCGAGGATTTCCGTGCGCTCCTTGTCGGCTGTCGCGCGAATCTCGAGCGCCTGCTCTTCGCCCTCCGCGCGGTACTGTCGTGCGATGCGGGCGCGCTCGGTGCGCATGCGCTGGAAGACGCTGTCGCGCACTTGCGTCGGGAGGCGAATGCGCTTCAGTCGCACGTCGACGATTTCGATGCCGTAGCTCGCCGACGCAGTCTCGGCACAGCGCTGCGTGACGGTCGCGACGAGCTCGTCGAGGCGGTGCGCATTGCTATCGATCGAGACGAGCGCCTCGATCGGGCTGCGTCCGACCTCGGCGGCGAGCTCCGACCAGACGGTGTCGTGCATACGCGCTTCGGCGCCGTCGAAGTCGCCGACCGTTTCGAGGAATCGTCGCGGCTCCGCGACCTTCCACAGCACGAAGACGTCGAGGTCGACGTTCTTCTTCTCCTTCGTCAGGAACTCGGACGGCCGCGGGTCGTAGATCTGCAGCAGGCGCGCGATGGGGATGACCGAGCGATAGGGCAGCTTGAAGTGAAGCCCCGCGTCGCGCAGCGTCGCCACGGGGCGACCGAATTGCGTGACGATGACCGTCTCGGTCTCGTCGACCGACACGACGCAGCGATACGCGACGATCAGCAGGAGGACCAGTGCCGTCAGGATGGACCAGCGGTGTTTCTTCACGGGTGGGAGTCCGTCTCGTCAGAGCGGAGCGCATCGACTCCGCCGGTGCTCTCGATCTTGTTGTTGCCGTCGTCTTCGAACGGAGGCAGCGGCGCGGGAAGCTCCACTCGGCCTGCGCCGCTGCGGAGAAACAACCGGCGTCTCCCGCGCTCGGCCGTCGAGCCATCGATGATGAACAGCCTGCGGCCGGCGAGCGCGGCCTCGGCCGTCTCGAGCCAGAGGCGAAGCCGCGTGACCTCGCGCCCGGCAGCGTACGCTGCGGCCGTCGCGCTGAAGCGTTCCGCGGCGCCGCCGGCCCGCAGCTTGCGATCGATCGCGAATCCGTTCGCCGTCAGTCGAATCGCATCGGATCGGCCCTCGGCCAGGGCCTTCGTCTCGTACTGATACGCTTCGGCGTCGTTGATGCTCGCGTCCTTCTCCTCTTGCGCGCTCGCGACGTCGCGGAACGATGACACGACCGCGAGCGGCGGATGCACATCGCCGAGTCGGATCGCGTCGACGACGAGACCCGACCCGCAGCGCTCGAGCGCCGCCGCGACGCGCGTTCGGATCGCCGTCTCGATCGGCGTGCGATCCGATCCGAGCAGCGCGTCGACGGGACGCGCGGCGGCCTCGGCCCGCAGGCTGGATTCGGCGAGACTCCGCACGAGATCGTTCCACGTCACGGCCACATCGTTCGACGAGCCGCCGGCGGTGAAGAGCGCCGCGAGCGGATCGCCGACGCGATAGTGCGTGACGAGGTGGACGTCCGCGAGGTTCTCGTCGCCCGTCAGAACGGACGCCTCCTCCGCTTGGTGCTCGATACGACCACCGCGGTGTTGCACGTTCCACTCGTAAGCGGGCGGCTCGGCGGATGAGCCGGAGACCGTTCGGAAGCCGATCTCGACGCGGCGCACCGCGTCCGGCCGCAGCGTGCGGTGTCGACCGAGCGGCCACGGCATTCGGTAGTGCAGCCCCGGAGTCTCGATCGGCGCGACGAAGCGACCGAGGTGCTGGACGACGCCGACCTCTCCTACCCGCACGACGTGAACCCCGCTCAGCGCGTACGCGATCAGCAGTGCTGCCGCGACGCCGGCCGTCGCGAGCCGCGGATGGCGGCGGAGTCGCGCGACAGCACGTGACGCACGTCGTCTCCAGCGTCGCCCGTCGATCAGCAGCCGCAGCGAGTTCAGCACGACGGTCAGCGAGCTCACCTGGTGCAGGATCGCGGCCGCGACCGGCGAGACCCAGCCGAGCGACGCAGCCGCGACGGCGAGCGCGTTGAAGAGCAGCGCGAAGAACAGGATGTTCTGGCGGATCGTCGCGAGCATGCGGCGCCCGCAATCGATGCCGTCCGCGAGCTTGCGGAGATCGTCGCCGACCAGGATGACGTCGGCCGACTCGATCGCGACATCGGTGCCGATGTCGGCCATCGCGACGCCGACGTCGGCGGTGACGAGCGACGGCGCGTCGTTGATGCCGTCGCCGACCATCGCCGTACGCGTGCCGTCCTGCTCGATGGCGCGGACCGCGTCGACCTTCGCCGCCGGCAGAAGCGCGCTGCGGACATCGTCGATGCCGAGCGTCTCCGCGACCGAACGGGCCGTCGCGTCGGTGTCGCCGGTGAGCATCGCGATGCGGGTGATGCCGATCGCGCGCAGCCGATCGATCGCTTCGCGCGCTTCCGGACGGATCGTGTCGCGAACCGCGACGGCGCCGATCGTCTTCTCGCCGCGCGCGACCAGCACGACCGTCGAGCCGGCTCCGGCGAGCTCGTCGAGCCGCGCGGCGAGCGCGTCGGGCGTGGCGACGCCGGCTTCGCGGAGGAAGCGCGGGCTGCCGACCCGCACCGCGACGCCGTCTGCCTTCGCCTCGGCTCCGAGGCCCGGGTGCGCGACGAAGTCGGTCGTGTCGGGAACGTCGACAGCGTCGTCGACGGCCTTCTCGGCGATGAGCTTGCCGATCGGGTGCTCGGATCGGCTCTCGACCGCCGCGCCACAGCGCAGCACATCGATCGCGCTGTACCCGGGAGCCGGGACGATCTCGTCGACGCGCATGCGCGCGAGCGTCAGCGTGCCGGTCTTGTCGAAGATCACCGCGCCGAGGCGTCCGAGCCTCTCGAGGACCACGCCGCCCTTGACGAGGACGCCCCGCCGCACGAGGCTACCGATTCCCGCCGCGACGGCCGTCGGCGTCGCGAGCACCAGCGCGCACGGACAGGCGACGACGAGCACGGCGACCGACCGCACGACGTCGCGCGTCACGAGGTAGACCACACCCGCTGCGAGCAGCACGATCGGCACGAACCACGCCGCGTAGCGATCGGCGAGGCGGACGCTCGGCGCCTTCGCCTGCTCGGCATGCTCGACGAGGTGGATGATCTGCTCGAGCGCCGTGTACGCGCCGACATGCTCGACCGATAGCTCGAGCGCGCCGTACAGGTTGATCGTGCCCGCGAAGACCTCGTCCCCGACCGTCTTGTCCGCGGGAACGGACTCTCCCGTGATCGGGCTCTGGTCGACCGACGAGTCGCCGGCGATAACGCGTCCGTCGACCGGGATGCGATCGCCGGGGCGCACGATGACGACGTCGTCGGGCCGGATCTCGGCGACCGGTACGATGTGATCGTGATCGCTTCCGGCACGGCGGACACGAGCCTCGTCAGGGCGCAGCTCGAGCAGTCCGGCGATGCCCGCGCGAGTGCGCCCGACCGCCCAGTGCTCGAGGGTCTCCCCGATCAGCATGATGAAGACGACCTCGGCGGCGACGGCGTACTGCTCGATGGCGAGCGCGGCGATCGCTGCGAGACTGACCGCGAGATTCGCCGACAGGCGTCGTTTGCCGAGCGCGGCGACCGCCTCGTAGAAGATCGGGATGCCGCCGACGAGCGTCAGCAGCAGCGCGAAGTCCCAGCCCTGGAACTCGCGCAGCGATCCGGTCAGGTACGCGACGAGCCCGGCGCCGACGAGGATCGTCAGCGCGAGATGTCTGCGGTGCGGATCGCCGAGGAGTCCTTTCATCATCGTCTCGCGTTACAGCGCGTACGCGATCCACATCGGCGAGACCCACACGAGCTCGCCGTCGACTTGTTCACCGCGGACGTAGTAGTAGCTCGTCTTGCCAGGGGCTGCGTCGAAGTCGGTCCACTCGAACTCGACGGTCTGCTTCCTCGGTTCGATCGAGTGTGCGTGCTTGCCGTCCTTGATCACGTGAACCGAGGCGAACGGCTGCGTGCCGACGAGCCGGACGCTGAGCCGCGGTCGCTCGTTTGTCGTGAACTCGTCGCCCATGAAGTGCTCGCCGCAGCGGAACTCGGCGACGATGTTGTCGGTCGCACCGTACACGTGACGCGCTTTCAGCGCGACGAGGATGGCGTCGCGCGTCGGCTCCTCGACCCAAACGTTGCAGTAGCTGATGTGCGTCGATGTGTGATCGCTCGACGCCTGGAAGCCGAGGCGGTAGCCCTTCTCGAGCGCGAGCGACACGAAGCCGAACGGTCGCCAGCCACCGAGCGAGTGATCGGCCGTATTCGAGCGCGGCGCGCCGGGCATCTCGTAGCTCTGGCGGCAGCCCTGATAGATCTCGACGATCGGCTCGACCGCCGGATCGTTGTCGCGCCAGTCGGTGCCCATGTCCGTGCCGCTCGTGTGGCTCGCACAGACGCCGTCGAAGTGCGCGAGGTATCGATAGAGAAGCTGCGTGTCCGGTGTCGGCGGACGCTTCGCGTCGGGTCCCTTCTCGTCGAGCGACTTGCCCATGCCTCCGCGCAGTCGCGGCAACGTGCGCACGCCGCGCTGCGCGAAGACGACGTTGCGATGGCCGTCGGGATACACACAGCTGCGCTCGTACGTGTACATCGGCGTGAACGAGTTCGCGTGCTCGAAGAGGTCGGTCGTCTTCTGCGTGAGCCACCACGAGTACTCGCGGCCGCCGCCGTTGTCGTGGTCTCCATTGCCGATCCAGTCGAGGCTCGCGGCATCGATGCCGTAGCGCCACATGTCGAGCAGCAGGCCGTCGCCGCCGCCATCGGACGAGATCTCCGTGTGGCGATGGAACTCGCCGCGCCAGAGCCGAAGCGTCTTGCCGCCGACTGTCGCCCGCGCCGCGCGCGCGCGGGCGATGGCGCCTCGCTCGTCCCTCGAGGTCGTGGCCGGCGCTTTCTTCGCTGCCGCCTCAGGTGCCGGCACGAGCGATACGGCCACGCCGGCCGGCTTCGGAGCCGGGCCTACCGTGGCGAGGGTGAGCTCGTTGTTGACCGGATCGGGCCACGGCGCGGCGAGTTTCATCTGCTTCACCTTCGTGCCGCTCTTGCGCAGCTCCCGGACGAACCAGCCCGGCAGCCGCGCCGACGTCGCGAAGCGACCGTCGGACGACGCGACGAGCTGGATTTCGCCGGATGGCAGCGGTACGAGCGCCGGGCGGTTGTCGAGGATGTTGTCCGTTCCAGGGCAGGCGATGTCGCGCGACCACTTGTCGCCATCGTAGAACGCGACGTGCTCGAACCACGTCGAGCCGACCCCGACGCGCGTGCCGAGGTGCGGCGAACGGACCGCGAGCCACACGCGTCCGTGCACGTCGGTCGTCAATCGCGGCACGGCGAACCGCAGCACGCCCGTGCGCTTCGCGGCGTTCTTCCGGTTGCGCAGCCACGGGCGGAACGCGTACACCGGGTCGTCCGCCGGCTGCAGCAGCTTGCCGTCGTCGACGACGCGGACGCCGATCGAACGACCGCGGTAGAGCGGCGAGCCGGACTTCTCGAGAGCGCCGAAGTCTTTGCCCCAGTCCTCCGGCGAGTCCTCGTACGCGACCCACAGACGGCCGGCGCCATCGAACGTCGCAGCAGGGCGCATCTCGGCGCGGCGCGACGTCGCGATGGGAATCGACGGATCGAGCTTGCCGTCGCGAACCACGCGGCACCAGACGTCATAGTCGCCCGCGGCGTACGAGTCCCACGTGATCGCGATGCGTCCGTCCTTCGCGGCGGCGATCGCCGGGCTCCACTCGTTGGCCGGGCTGTCGGCGATGACGAGCGTCGCCTCGAAGTCGTCGCCCTTCTGTCTTCGTGCGAGGATGGCGGCGTCACCGTCGTCGCGGAACGCTTGCCACACGACCCACACGCGGCCCTCCGAATCGGCCGTTGCGACGGGGAACGAGTCGCTGCCGGGATCGTCGCTCAGGCGCACCTCGTCCGCGAAGCGATCGCCGCCGAGTCGGCGCGCGTAGACGTCCCAATTACCGCGGCGGTTCTCCGACCAGAACACCCACGCGCGTTCCGAGTCGTCGACCGCGAGCGCGGTGCGATAGACATCGCGACCCGGAGGTGTCACCGGCAGCGGATCGGTCCACTGATCGTCATCGAGGCGCAGCAGGAGCACCTGGTCGCCGCCTGTCGGGCGCGCGAGCGGTTCGAGGTCTTTCGGCGCCTCCGGCAATGGACCGCGGCGGCGATAGCCCTCGCCGTGCGTGAAGGAGGTGTACGCGACGAAGAGCTCGCCGTCGCCACCGAGCGCTGCTGACGGGTAGTCGTCCTCCGTCGGCGCCGACAGCATCGTCACGGAGCTCGCCGCGCGCGACACCTGGACGAGGCCGCGCAGAAACGGCTTCGTCGCGCCGAACGGTATGTCGGACAAGCGGAACGAGAACGCGCCCTGCTCGGTCTCGAACGAGCACCTCGTGCGCGCCGACGCGTCGCCGAGCTCGATGAGCAGCGCGTTGTCCTTCAGTGGCATCGCCTTGTGGCCGCGCTTGCGCTGCTGCGAATTCCACGGAATCGTGTGGCGTGTCGTCAGCTTCCAGCGCGCGCCGTCGATCGCGTTGCGCGGATCGGGCTGCCAAGCGCGAACGCCGCGCAAACGGCCTTCAGTAACCTTGATCTCGCCATCCCAGACGGTCGCCTTCTTCGCGCCCTGCTTGCCCTTGCTGCGCAGCTCGACGCGCAGCGTGGCGACATCGCGCGGGGGCTTGCGAGTGGTCGCGGCAAGCGCCTGAGCCGAGCGGCGGTCCTGCTCTCCCGACGCGAGCGGTGCGTCGTCGGTCGACAAAACCCAGGCCGCGACGGCCCCTCCGAGCACGACAGCCCCGACAAGCAGCCACTGGGCCGTGTGGCGTACGCCGCGTGCAACACCCTGTCTCGCCATATCTCGCCTCCGCATCGATGCCGGTCGATCGAGTCACAGCATTGTAGCGAGAACGCTGGCGGCGATCCTCCCTCACTCCGCGCCGAACCACACCGGGCTCGACCACGCGATCTCCTCGTCCTCCTGCAGCACGCGCACGTAGTACCAGCTGCGTCCCTCGACGGGCTCGCGGTCGACGAACGTGAACTCCGCGTTCTTCCCGTCGATCTCGCGCGTGTAGACGAAGCGGTTGTTGCGACACACCTCGACGCGGTCGATCTCCATCGGACACCGGACGCGGATGTCGACCCGCACCGACTCCCCGGCCGGCGTTGCGACCTTCTCGCCCATCAGATGCCCGTCGACTCGCACGTCGAGGACGATCTTCGCTCCGGTCGTGCCGTAGCACCGTCGTGCGCGCAGCGCGTCGAGAACCGCTTCGCGCGTCAGCTTCGGCGCCCACACGCACGCCTTGCCGTAGCCGCCGCCGTGGTCCGGGCTCGCAATCACGCCGATGACGACGCCGCGCGCCCACGCATCCTGCAGAAAGTAGCCCGCCTTCGGTGTGCTTCTGCCGGCCTCGCGCGGTGCGCCCTTGTGCTCGTAGGACCCGCGCACCTGGAAGATTTCCGCGACCGGCTGCGCGACCTCGTCGACGAAGTCCCAATCGGTCGGCACGTTGCCGGTGTCGGCGATCTGGTGGGGGATGTGGACGAAGTTCGCCTGCAGCTTGCGGAGATCCTCCCAGACCTGCGCCGGCGTCTGCCCGTTGCGCGCGTTCCACCAGCGCGGGAAGTAGAGGTCGGCGAGGATCAGGTTGCGGTGCCCGTAGTAGCCGTACGGATGCTTCGCATCGTACTTCTCGAAGCTCGACGTCCACTCTTCGGCGAGGAATGTCAGGAAGCGCCCCGGGTCGTCGTTGGTCCGCGCCAGCTTTGCAGTGTAGCCCCACAGGTACGGGTTGAGGTTGTACCCGTGGTCGGTCACGCACGCGAAGTCGTGCCGCGCGATGTCGCGCATGTGCTGGTAGCTCTCGTTGACCGATTGGTCGCCGACGCGATTGCACACCGAGATCTCGGTGTGCTCGTGGAGGTCGCCGAAGAACAGCTTCAGCTCCTCGTCCCGGTACTCGATCTTCGGCGTCGGAGTGTCCTCGCCGCGCGCGATGCGCAGCGCCGCCGCCTCGAACGGCTCGTCCGACTCGACGAGCGGCTCGAGCCCGATCTTCGCCGGGGCGCGTGCTGCGCCGGCGTTCAGCTCGGCGACGAAGACGTCGCTGCGCGCGTCCGCGGTCTTGTCGACGTCCGACCACGAGTTCGGCAGCGTGTCGGCCTGGAACGCGACGAATGCCGTGCTACCCGTGAGAGCCAGGTGCGGCTGACGATCCATGCCCTTGAGCGTCGACACGACCGTCGGCGTCTGCCAGCGCTTGCCGTCGTGATGCGTGACGAAGACATCCCAGCCCGACCGCGGCAGGCGCGGACCGAGAAAGCTCATCCACAGTCGACCCGACGCGTCGAACTTCGCGTCGGCGGCCTCGCAACGCCCGGCGAGCGGCGAGCGGCCCGGGTGTCGCGGCGCGAGCAGGCCCTGCTGAGTGACGCGAGCGACGAGGAGGCGGCGACGATTCGTCGTGCCGATGCGATACGTCTGCGTCTGCGCGTTTTCCCACGCGATCCACAGCTCGTCACCGCGGCTGAACAACCGGGCGTGGCGATCGATCGTCGGCGCTTGCGTCAGGCGTCTCTCGTCGTGCCAGGTGCCGTCGCTCCCGCGGCGGCGCAGGAACACATCGAAGTTGTTGTCGTGGAACGAGTGCCACGCGACGCACACCTCGCCGCTCTCGAGTACGGTGAGCGTCGGATCGTAGCCCGACGCGATCGCCGAGCTCAGCGCGACCGGTGGCGAGACGGTTCCATCGCGAGCGCTCGACGCATGCACGCGGCGGACACCGTCGCGATTCGACTCCCACGCGATCCACAGCGTTCCATCACGCGAGGCGGCGCTCGGCTTCACATCGACCGCGACGTCGGAGGGCAGCGAGACGATCTTTCCCGGACCGTCGCGGCCGCACAGCGCGAACCGTATGTCCCACCGGCCGTCGATCTCCTGCGCCCACACGGTGGCGACGCCGGCGTCCCCGGCTCGGACGACGCAAGGGCCGAGGACGTACGTTCCCTTGCCGCCGACGAGCTGCCATGCGCCGCCGCGCAGGAGCGGCGTCGCTCCGGGAGCCGTGGACGGATTCGCCGTGAACCTCGCGAGCTGCAGCGAGTCCGCGCCGTCGCGGAAGCTGTTCCATGCGACCCAGATCGCGCCGTCGCCAGCCGTCGCCATCGCTGGCTCGTCGTTGAAGCCCTCGCCTCGCGACGCGTCGAGGATTGGCGGCAGCTCGGTCTCGTAGAGCGCGACATCGTCGACCCAGATACGGCCCGGCGGCTCGCCGTGCGACGACGGAGCGACGATCTGCATCTCGAGCTGGCCGTCGGCGCGTGCGGTCAGGGACGTCGTGTAGCGGGTCCACTTGGCGGGCACTTGGCGCCAGGACGCGACCATCTCGCGTCGCCCCGTGCGCGGTTGGACGACCCAGAGCACCAACTTGGTGCGGTTCGTCGCTCGGGCCCAGATCTCGAAGCGATAACGATTCGCCGCGCGTACCGCGACCTTGCGTCGCAGCATCAGGGCTTGCAGCGGCTTGGTGACCTCGCCGGTCACACAGCGATCGCCGGTACGGGCGACCTGCCGGCCTTCGACGAGTTGATGGTTCGCGTCCGGGTTCCAGCCGACGAAACCCTCTTCGAACCCGCCGTTGACGATCCGGTCGATCGGCTCACCGGCCGACACGGCGCCGGCGAGGCAGACGGTGAAACTCGCGACCGCGGCCGACAGGAATCTCGACCTCGCGGCGTTCTCCGTGCGTCGCATTCTGCTCCCCTTTGCGGAACATCTCGTCGCAGCCCGTTCGGCGGGAGCTCGCCTCCGCGGGAGCTCGCCTCCGTGACGATGATGCCGCGACTCGGAACGTCGTTTCAAGCGCCGAGCGAGCGGACGGACCGACGCTGTCACGAGCCTTGACAGCCCCAGAGGGCACGGTTATCGTACCGGGCTTTGCCCCGGCGACGCCCTCTCGCGTCGGCGGACGAGGCCGCCCGATGATCCGGCGTGAGGAGAAGCATTGTCCGCGTTTCGGATCCCGAGTACCTTAAGGAATCTCCGCCAGGAACCGACCATCTGAACGTTCTCACCCATGGTTCGGTCCGGCGGAGTCGTTCGCGACGCGGCCGGGCACGGAAGGCGACCCGTTGAAACGCGCTGTCATCTCGGATATCCACGCCAACCTGGCGGCACTCGAAGCCGTTCTCGCGGACATCGAGACGCAGCAAGTCGACGACGTCTACTGCCTCGGCGACATCATCGGTTACGGGCCCGATCCGCGCCGGTGCATCGAGCTCGCTCGGGGCGCGTGCGCGGTCAATCTCCTCGGTAACCACGAGGAGGCCGTGCTCTTCGGAGCCATCGGGTTCAATCCGAAGGCGAAGGTGGCGATCGACTGGACTCGCGAGCAGCTCAGCCTGCCGGACGAGCCGCAGGAAGCGAACCGCGAGCTCTGGAACTTCATCGGCAGCCTCGCCAAGCAGCGGCAGGATGGGAGCTTCCTCTTCGTTCACGGGTCGCCGCGCGATCCGACGCGGGAGTACATCTTCCGCCAGGACGTCAAGGACCACGCGAAGATGGAGGCCATTTTCGCGGCCCCGGCCGGCGTGCAGTGGAAGGTCTGCTTCGCGGGTCACACCCATCATCCGGGAGTGTTCCGTCAGACAAGCCCGTTCGATTTCCTGACGCCGAAGGACCTCGACTACCGCTACGAGTACGCGAGTTCGCCGTCGCGGATTCTCGTCAATGTCGGTTCCGTCGGGCAGCCCCGCGACGGCGACAACCGCGCGTCTTACGTGATCGTGGACGACGACGCGATCACCTTCCGCCGGCTCGAGTACGACGTCGACCGGACGCTCGGCCGGTTCCGGGAGCACCCGATGCTACCCGACTACCTCGCGAAGCGGTTGCGCGAGGGTAAGTAGCGCCGCCCGCGTCCGGGCGCGCCATTTGTCGTTCGAGTCGCTCGAAATCGTCTCCTGACGGCCCGACTTCCCGTTCAGGTGCCACGCGCCGTGTTTGCAGGGCGCGGGGTTCTCTGATATAGATTGCCGGTTTCCGCCGCGCGGGCGCCGTCCGCGTGCTGGTGTAACGATCCCGCTCCGCACCGACTTTCGGTACTGCCATGATTTGGCGCTATCTGCTCGCCATCGTCCTGTCGATCGTCCTCGTCGTCGGATTCCAGCTCTGGCAGGCCGCGAAGAGGCAGGACCCGGCCGGGGTCGAAGCGCCGGCCGACGCCCCGCCCGGCGACGCCGTGAAGGGCGCCGACATGCGCGCCGACGCCGGCGCCGGCAAGGGGGACGGTGCGGTCGCCGGGAAGGGGGACGGTGCGGTCGCCGGGAAGGACGCGGCCGCCAAGGCGGTCGACGCCGCCGACGGCGCGACGGGGAAGGCCGATAGTGCGCCCCAGGCGGACGACGTCGGCAAGGGCGACGACGCGGGGAAGAGCGACGACGCCGTCGCCGCAGACGCCGCGGGCAAGGCCGACGACCCGGCAGCGGACGAGGCCGACACGCCTCCGGCGCCGCAGCGCACTCCGTCGTGGAAGGTCGAGTGGGACGCCTCCGGATCGGCCGTCGTAGCGGTCACGCCCGTCGACTTCGGCAAGCCCGTCATCAACGGGGGCGACTGCTTCCGCCTCGGCCTCTTCGCGGGTTCGCGCGCGGACGGCGCGACCGCGACGATCGTCGATGCATGGGAGTCGCAGCAGCCCGAGGCCGGCCCCAAAGCGCCCGACCGGGTCGACGTCGCGACGCCCGGCGGTCCGTTCGCGGGGCTCGAGATCCGGCGCAGCGTCTGGGTGCCGCACGAGAAGGCCGTGCGCCAGCAACGACGCCGCATGAGCGTCGTCTTCGCGTTCCGGAACACCGGCGATCAGCCGCTCGAGTTCGCATACGAGGTCGCCGGTCCCGGCGGCGTCGTCAGCTCGGTAGGCGACGGCAGCGACCTGGCGTTCGGAGCCGGCACCTGGAGCGTCGCCGATCCCGCGGTCCCCGCGGTCGTCTCCGCGCGCCCGGCGAGCTCCGTCGAGGACCCGTGGGTCGTGCCGGGAGCCGCGGCGTGGATCGGCGTCGCAAACCGTGACGCGATCGTCGCTGCGTATTGCTGGACGGCGAACTACGGCCACGGCGCGAGCGTCGAGGAGCTCCGCGGGAGCGTCGAACGAGCCGGGGGAGTGTCCGTGCCGCGCACCGCGCTCGCGACGCGATCGATCCAGCTCGCCGCCGGCGCCAGGACGAGCGGAGAGTTCCGCCTGTTCGCCGGTCCGCGCGACGCGACCGTGCTCGAGGGCTTCAGCCGCCTCGATTTCGCCGATTTCGATCGCCGCGTGTCGCGTCTCGTGAATCGCCGCACGGTGCGGCTTTCCGATGCGCTCGAGGTCGAGATCGACACGAAGTCCGGCTCGATCGTCGACGCGCGTCTGCTCGGCTACTACGAAGAGGCTGGCGACGATCCCGGGCGCGAACGCTATCGGCTCCTTCTCGACGCCGGCGGCGTCGGGCTCTTCGGCCTGGCGCAAGTCGTGCTCAACGAGGGCGGACGCCAGGTGTCCGCTCATGGCGGCTGGCAGAGCGGTTGGAGCTACAGCGAGAAGGACGGGCCGGACGGGACGGTCACCATCGTCCTCGAGAAGACCATCGGCGCGATCACCGTGCGCAAGACGATCACGCCG
Source organism: uncultured Planctomycetia bacterium (assembly GCA_964392615.1). Classification (GTDB taxonomy): domain Bacteria; phylum Planctomycetota; class UBA8108; order UBA8108; family UBA8108; genus CAYMRB01. The sequence goes on from CAYMRB010000095.1 coordinate 24,075, forward strand.
GTCGCGGCGGTGCCCGGTCTGACGCCTCCTGGCCCGGACTTGACCGCGGGCCAGCTCTTGGTGGCCACGCTGACCATCTCGAACGGGTCCGAGGGGGACCGCGCGTTCCTGCATCGGTTCTATGGCCCGACCGCCGTGCGCACGGCGGCGCTGCGCGGCGCCGGTAGCGACCTCGCGTTCTCATATGCAGCGCGCGTGAACAACAACGTCGTCCCGGAGATCAAGTGGTACTCCGACCTCGACGAGCAGGGCAAGATCTGGGAGTCGCCGAGCAACCACCGCCAGAAGGTGCTGTGGGAGTCCGTGTCGAGCTCCTACTTCACGTCGGTCATGATGCCGCGCACCACCGGCGACGGCGAGGGCATCTCGGCGCCTGTCGATGACGTGTTCGTCGAGAAGATCGCGGCGGTCGACGAGGCCCAGGAGGATCCCTACGAGACCCTGCGCAGCGGATTCCGGACCCAGGCGACCATTCCCGCGCGCGGTGAGCTGACCTACTCGTACCTCGCTTACCTCGGACCGCGCGAAGGCGAGTTCATCAACTCTAACGAGTCGATCGGCCTCGAGAACGTGAACGACTACGGCATGTTCACGTTCTTCATCAACCTGTTCATGGGCTTGATCGCGTTTCTGAACAAGCTCGCGCTCGGCAGCTGGGGAGTGGCGATCATTCTGCTGACACTCGTCGTCAAGCTGTGTCTGCACCCGATCAACCGCAAGTCCCAGCGGTCGATGATGCGGTTCCAGAAGAAGTTCCAGAAGATCCAGCCGCAGATGAAGGCGTTGCAGGAGAAGTACGGCAGCGACCGTATGAAGTACTCCCAGGCTGTGCAGGGACTGTGGAAAGAGCACGGCGTCAATCCGGGGCAGCAGATGCTCGGTTGCCTGGTGATCTTCCTGCAGTTGCCGATCTGGATCGGACTGTTCCGCACGCTCGACTACGAGATCGGGCTGCGCCACGCGTCGTTCCTCTACATCGGCGACCTGACGCAACCCGACATGCTGTTCCCGCTGCTGCGCGACTATCAGCTGCCGCTCATCGGGACCATGTTCGCGTACTTCAATATCCTGCCGATCCTCTACGTCATTCTGACGGTCGTGAACCAGCGCCTGCAACCGCGCCCCGCCGACCCGCAGATGCAGTCCCAGCACCGCATGATGACGTTCATGATGGTTGCGTTCGGGTTCATCTTCTATAACTTCCCCGCCGGCTTCATGCTCTATATCATGACGAGCGCCGCGCTCGGCATCGTCGAGAGCAAGCTCATCAAGGCTCAGCTCAAGAAGGAGGAGGCCACGTGGGGCGACGGGCCTTCTCCTGCTGCCGCAGGTACGAGTGGAGGGCCG
>CAYMRB010000096.1:0-25398 GCA_964392615.1 uncultured Planctomycetia bacterium
GGGCGCGGGCGGCGGCGGCGGGGGCGGCGGCGGGGTCGGCGGCGGCGGCGGCGTCGGCGTCGGAGTCGGAGTCGGAGCCGGAGTCGGAGCCGGAGTCGGGGTCGGCGTCGGCGTCGGGCTCGGGCTTGTCCTTCGCCTCCACCGCGTCGCAGAGATCGAAGATCGTCCCCAGGTATCCGCCGCGCGCGAGCTCGTTCGCCTCGAACAGGCGGATCCGGCCGTACTCGCCGTCATAGCCCGCTTCGCAGATCACTTTGCCGTCTCGCAGGCGTGCGATGGCCTCGGATACCGTTTCGGTGGCGGCGCGTTCGATGGCGTCGAGGGAGGCTTCTTCGAGGACGAAGAGCTCCGGGCCGAGCCGCGACACGATCGTCTCGTAGCGGCGCTGCACGGCCTTGCTCTTCGCGCCGACGCCCTGGATCTCGGCGAGGATCTCCTCGAGCGGGACGAGGCTACGATAGGCGGAGGCGCTCGCGTCGGTGTCGGTGTCGGTGTCGGAGGGGGAGGGGGAGGGGACGACGTCGTCTTCGGCGCGGTCGGCCAGCTCGCAGACGCGATGCAGGACGCCGAGCGTCAGCGGTTTGCCGCACTCGGGGCAGCGGTTGTCGTGACCGCGCGACTCTTCGGGCGACAGCCTGACGCCGCACTTGCGATGGCCATCGAGGTGGTACTTGCCCTCTTCGGGGAAGAACTCGACGGTGCCTCCGTAGCGCTCGCCGGTGCGCAGCGCGGCGAACATCTCGAAGTAGTCGAGGGCGGTGTCGAAGCGGCAGGCCTCGCGGCCGATCTTCGGTGGCGAGTGCGCGTCGGAGTTGGAGACGAGCGTGTAGCCGTCGAGCATCGACAGCCGACGGTTCATGGCGGGGTCGGACGACAGGCCGGTCTCGACCGAGAAGATGTGGGACGCCAGGTCGCCGTAGCAGTGCTCGATCGTGTCGAAGCCGGACTTCGAGCCGAGCACCGCGAACCACGGCGTCCAGATGTGCGCCGGTATCAGGTGGCAGTCGTCGCCGGCTTCGAGCGTGATCTCGAGCAGGTCGCGGGAGTCGAGACCGAGGATGGGCCGACCGTCCGACGCGAGATTGCCTATGCGGTCGAGGCTGCGGACGATGTTGTTCGCTCGCTCGAGGTCGGGAGCGTAGAGCAGGTGGTGGACCTTGCGCGTCCGGTCGTCCTTCTTGTAGATCGTCGAGATCTCGACCTCGAGTAGGAAGCGGACCGGCGGGTCGCCGAACCGTCCGAGCCACTCGTCGACTTGGCGCTCGAGGGCAGGACGCAGACGGAACAGACCGGGCTCCGCGGGGACGAGCTTCGTCTCGATCTCCTCGCGCCATTCGGGATGCGTGAAGTCGCCGGTGCCGACGACCGCGACGCCCTTCTTGCGCGCCCACAGCGCCATGTGCTCGAGGTCGGCGTCGCGGCTCGTCGCACGCGAGAACTTCGAATGGATGTGCAGATCGGCGTAGAAGCTCACCGTACCACCGAGCTCCCTTCTACGGGGGATTTGGAACGTAGCGGCGTCGCGACGCCGAGGTCTCTTCCTGACGGTGCCCATCCGGCTGGATGGACGCGCTCATGCTACCGCCATCGCGGGTGTGGAGGCCAGGGGTCATCGTGGTCGGCCGATCGCGCTTCCCTCCGGACCGTCCAACCTGTTATCAAGGATGGCGTCGCGTCCAGGCTCTCTTCCGCGAGGTACGCCATGCACCGTCCCAGTCGCTGCGCACTCGTCGTCATCGCGATCGTTGCCGTGGCACACCCTATCGCGTCCGCGCAAGACGACGTCATAGAACCGACGCCGTCCGGCCACAGACTCGAAGCGGACATCGAGCAGATCGTGGAGAACACGTCCACCGGTCCCGGCATCTGCGCCTTGATCGGCAGGGGCTGGAGTCAGGAGGATGCCGAGGTCGCGATCGCTCTCGTCGTGGAGGGCGGCTTTCGCGTGCACGTGTGGGAGTCGAGCGCCGAAGCGGTGGAGCAGACGCGCACCCGCTTTCGTCGACACCTTGACTGGCCGATGCCGCCCGGGCCTGCGGTGATCGTCGAGCGCGGCGACCCGCGACGATTGCCGTGGGCGGAGAGCACGATCGACCTGCTCGTCGCGAACGGTCTCGACGCCGCACGACTCGACGCGCTGACGCTCGCCGAGGTCACTCGCGTCCTGTGCCCGCACGGCTCGGCGTACATCGGCGGCGTCGGCGTGCCCGGCACCGTCCTCGAACGCTGGCTGCGGCGTGAGGATCTCGCCGACGTGAAGATCCGGCGTCTCGATGACCCGGCGGCGCTCGTCGTCACGAAGCCGCGCCCGGAGGGCGAGGGCGATTGGAGCCACCTCGAGCACGGCCCCGACAACAACCCGGTTTCGCGCGATCAGCTGATCAAGGCGCCCTACATGACGAAGTGGCTCGGCGAGCCATACTACATCGCGATGCCGGCGGTGACCGTCGCCGCGAACGGTCGTATCTACCTCGCGACCGGTCACATCGCGCACCACAAGCGCGAGGAGCCGTGGCTCAACACGCTGATGGGGCGCAACGGATACAACGGCACGATCCTGTGGCAGCGCAAGCTGCCCGACGGATACCTCGTGCACCGCTCCGCGTTCGTCGCGCAGGCCGACACGCTGTATATGATCGACACGGACGGAAGCGGGTGCCTTCTCGTCGACGGACGCACCGGCGAGGATCGCGGGCGGATCGACCGAGCCGCGACGCGGGGGCAGTGGAAGTGGATGGCGATCGCCGACGGCATCCTCTACGCGCTGATCGGCAGCGAGAAGGATCCTCCGGAGACGACGATCGTCCGCAGCGATCGCACGCACTGGAGCTGGGGCGAGCTGAGCAAGGGCTACTACGCGGGACGCGTTCCGTGGGGCTTCGGCGAGCGGATCCTGGCGTGGGACCTCGAGAAGGGCGAGGTGCTGTGGGAGCATCGGGCGCAGGAGCCGATCGACTCGCGCGGCATGGCGCTCGGCGGCGGGCGGATCTTCCACTACTGCCCCGACTCGCACGTCGCGAGCCTCGACGCGAAGACCGGCAAGCCCGTCTGGAAGAACTCCGATGCGAAGGTGCGCGAGCTGATCGAGGAGGTCGGTCGCGGGCTCGGATCGACGCCCGGCTTCCGCACGATGACGTTCTGCCTGTTCACGCCGGACGTCCTCGTCTACCAGGGGCAGACGCGCATGAACGTCGTCGCCCTGTCGACGAAAGACGGCTACCTGCTGTGGAATCGCAAGAAGACCACGAACAACCCGAACGCGGTCTTTCTCGACGAGGGCCTCGTTCTCGGCATCGGGCCGCACGGGAGCTCGCTGCTCGTCGAGCTGCGCACCGGAAAGACGCTCGGCGACCTCGGCTTCGCGAAGCGATCGTGCGCGCGGTTGACCGCGACGACCGACTCGCTATTCTGCCGCGGCATGCCGGAGGGGCTGACGCGGTTCGATCGGTCGACGCGCAAAGTGTCGTTCAACGGTGCGGTGCGGCCGTCGTGCAACGATGGCGTCATCGCCGCGAACGGCCTGCTGTACATGGGGCCGTGGCTCTGCGACTGCAATCTGACGCTGATGGGGCGGGTCGTGATGACGTCAGCAGGCTCCTTCGACTTCGATCGCGCCCCGAGCGAGCTCGAGGCCGCCGCGCGCATCGAGCGAGCTTCGAGCGGCACCGCGGTCGCCAAGCCGCTTCTGACGACCTCCGCCGATTGGGAGACCTATCGCGGCGATGCGTCGCGCGGCGCGTTCGCTCCGGTCGAGCTGTCGGCGGACGCCGTTCGCCTGTGGCGCTACGATTCTCGCGACGCGTGGCTTTCATCAGACCCGTATCGAGCGACGGCGGCGACCACGGCCGGAGATCTCGTCTGGATCTGCGGCGACGACGGCGTCGTGCGGGCGCTCGACGCGGCGACCGGCGCCCTGACGTGGATCTTCACGACCGCCGGGCCGATCTTCCAGCCGCCGACCATCGATGGCGGCAGGGCGTTCGTCGGCTCCGGTGATGGCTGGGTCTACTGTCTCGAGGCCGCGACCGGTCGCCTCCTCTGGCGCTACCGCGCCGCACCCGTCGAGCGACGCATTCCCGTCTACGGTGCGCTGTCGTCGACCTGGCCCGTGCACAGCGGCGTGCTCGTCAAGGACGGCGTCGCGTATGCGGCGGCCGGCATCATCGACTACGACGGAACGCACGTGGTGGCGCTCGACGCGGCGACGGGCGACGTGCGTTGGGAGAACCGCAAGACCGGGCATCTCGACGCCTCCCTGCGCAAGGGCGTGTCGGCGCAGGGCTTTCTTACCGCCGCACACGGTCGTCTGTGGATGCCGGGCGGCAACGTCGTGTCGCCCGCGTCCTACGATCTCGCGAGCGGCAAGTATCTCGGCCCGCGTCCTCACGACGGCTCGCCGCGAGCGAACCGCGGCGAGGAGATCGGGGTCGCCATATCGTGCTCGGGGGGCGGCTGCGGTACTCGGCGCGCCGTAGCGTGGTGGATCCGGGGTACTTCACGGCGCAGCGCATCGAAGACGACGGGAGGCTGTCCGCGCCCGCTCCGGTCAGTCGCGGCAAGGTGCCGCCGGCGTGGAGCGATCGACACGTCGTGCTGCTGCCGAGCCCGACCGACGTTCCCGTCTGGTACGACGCGAGCAGCTTGGCGGCAGGAGGCACCGACCCGAAGGCGCGCCGTCGCGGCGAGGTGCGCGTCGTCGGTCGGGGCGATGCTCTTCTCGGGCAGCAGACGTTGGCGCTCGCACTTGCGAAGAACGCCGTCGTCGCGGCAACCGAGATTCGCAATCCGGGCAATCTCCAGCCCCGCTGGATGTTGACCGCGCTCGATCTGCAGACCGGTGATGTGCTGTGGCGGCAGCAGCTGTCCGGCCAGCCCGTCATCGGCGGCGTCGCGATCGATCGTGCGTCACGCGTCGTGGTCGTGCTGGAGGACGGCAGCGTCGAGTGCTTCGGAGGCGCGGCGAGCTCCCGCGCGCGCATCGAGTCGCTCGCTCGGCTCGGACGCGCGTCAGAGGACGGCAGCGAGGCGAGGCGGCGTTCGATACGGGGTTTGACGGTCACGATGTACTCCGTGCAGTCGGCGGACCTGCGCGAGCTGATCGTCCGCCGTCTCGACGAGCTCGGCGTCGACGCGTTCGAGCCTGCGTCGAAGCGCGGCAGCCTGACGCGGTGGAGTCTCCTCGCGCCCGTGCCGTGGAACGACGCGAACCCGGTCGACAAGGTGCTCATCGGCGAGCCGGACGTCGACGGCCGATCGCCGGTCGAGTTCGCCGGGCGCACTCGGCGCTGGCGCAAGCACCTGACGATCGACGCGAACGGCAAGGTCGACATCGCGGTGCTGTACGGCAAGCTGGCCGACGTGGCCGCCTACGCGTACACGGAGTTTCACCTGGAGGAGGCGCGTGAGCTCGTCCTGCGCGTCGGCAGCAACGACGGATACAAGTGCTGGTTCAACGGCGAGGCCGTCGGGCGATTCGACGGGGACCGGGGGTACGATCCCGATCAAGATGCGATCGAGGTGTCGGGACGGAAAGGCCTCAATCGTCTGCTGTTCAAGGTCACACAGGTCGGAAACAACTGGGCGATCGGAGTTCGCGTGACCGACGCGAGTGGGCAGCCGGTGTCGTCACGGCAAGGAGAAGCTCGGTCGCCGCGGAAGTGACGGCCGTGTCCTGAGCGATCCCGACGTGTAGAATCGTTGCATGTCCCGAGACCGTCGCGGCCAACCGCTGCCCGCGTGGAAGAAGGCGCTGTTCGCCGCCGTCGCGACCGTGCTCGCGTTCGCGCTGCTCGAAGGAGGGCTGGCGCTCTGCGGCGTCGAGCCGTTCCTGTGGCAGGAGGACCCGTACGTCGGGTTCGAGCCCGGCGCGCCGCTCTTCGTCGAGGCGGGCTCCCCGGATGGCACGCGCGTTCGAACGACCGCGCGCAACAAGCTGCGCTACTTCAACGCCCAGTCGTTTCCCGCGGCGAAAGCTCCCGGCGTGCGGCGCGTCTTCTGCGTGGGCGGGTCGACCACTTTCGGGCGGCCATACGACGACGCGACATCGTTCGCGGGTTGGCTGCGCGCGTTTCTGACGGCTCTCGATTCAGAGCACCGCTGGGAGGTGATCAACGCCGGCGGCATCAGCTACGCGAGCTATCGCATCGCCATCGTGATGGAGGAGCTCGCCGCGTACGAGCCGGACCTCTTCATCGTGTACTGCGGGCACAACGAGTTCCTCGAGAAACGCACCTACGCGAACATTCTCGACGCGCCGTGGCCGGTGCGGCGCGCGTCATCGTGGCTCGGGCGCTCGCGAACGTACGCGCTGATCGATCGCCTCGTTCACGATCGTGGGCCCGGCGTCGGCGAATCGCGCGATCTGCTGCCGGGTGAGGTCGACGCGTTGCTCGACAACTCGATCGGCCCCGAAGCCTATCGGCGCGACGACGCGCTCCGGCAGGGCGTCCTCGCGCACTTTCGATTCAACCTCGAGCGCATCGTCGCGATCGCCCGGTCGAGCGGCGCGAAGGTGGTCCTGGTCTCGCCCGCATCGAACCTGCGCGATTGCGCGCCATTCAAGAGCGAGGTGGCGTCTCGACTGACCTCGGCCGAGCGTCGCCGTCTGAGCTCGCTTCTCGAGCGTGGCGGACGGGCGCTTGCCGAGGGGCGCTCCGGCGTCGCACGCGAGACGCTCGACCACGCTGTCGCCATGGATCCACGACACGCCGGTGCGCGCTTTCTGCGCGGTCGTGCTCTCGTCGGTCTCGGGGAGATCGAGGCGGCACGTCGTGACTTCCTCGCCGCGCGTGACGAGGATGTCTGCCCGCTGCGCGCACTCGGTGCGATCGCCGGCGCCGTACGAGCGGTGGCCGCAGATCTCGACGCGCCGCTGATCGACTTCGCGGCCACCGTCGAGGAGCGCGCGAGGGATGGCATTCCCGGCGAGGATCTCTTCCTCGATCACGTGCACCCGACGATCGCTGGGAGTCGCTTGCTGGCTCTCGAGATCGTCGACTGGTTGCGAGCGCGCGGCCTCGTGCCGCCGGCGGACGAACGGGCCGGCGAGGTCGTCGCGGGAGTCGTTCGTGCCGTCGAGGGACGCATCGATCGCGTCGCGCACGCGGCGGCGCTGCGCAACCTGGCGCAGGTCCTGCGGTGGGCAGGCAAGGAACGGGAAGCCGGCAAGCTGGCGGTGCGCGCCGTCGAGGATCTTCCCGACGATGCGGTCGCGCTTTATCTCGCCGGATGCGAGTACGACCGCCGCGGTGACGTCGCACGCGCCGCCCAATTGCTCGGCGAGGCGGTTCGGTTGCGACCGGACGACCATCGCGTTCGCAACGATCTCGGACGGTTGCTCGCACGGCAGGGGCAGCTCGTCGCTGCCCTCAGCCACTTCCGCGCGGCGGTTGCCGCGAGCCCCGACTTCGCGCCGGCGCACCACAACCTCGGCCTCGCGTTCGAACGCGGCGGCGAGCCGGCGGCAGCTGAGGTCGCCTATCGCCGCGCGCTCTCGCTGGCTCCGAGCGCTGACGCCTGCCACGACCTCGGCCTGCTGCTAACGAAGCTCGGGCGCTACGACGAGGCGGAGGGCGTGTTCGCGAGCGCGCTCGCGTTGCGCCCGGATCACGCTCGGGTCCACCAGAATCTCGGCGTGCTGCATGCGAAGCAGGGGCGCCTCTCGGAGGCGTTCGGTTGTTTCGAGCGCGCCCTCGAGATCGATCCCGAGAACGCAGCGGCGAGGCGTAACCTCGAGCACACGCGTTCACTGCTGAGAGAGGAACGATGAACGGACGGAATCGGGAGAGCGCGTCGTGAGGAATCGAACCGCGCGATGGATCGTCGCGGCGGCGTTGTTCTTCGGCGCTGCGGCAGGGGTGTTCATGTGGCAGCGCAGTCGAGCACCTCGGTCGACGTCGAAGGCCGCGCCGTCGCCTACGGCTTCGGCGGTCATTCCGTCAGCGCAGTGGAAGGCTCCCGACGCGAAGCCGGCGGGCGGCGAATTGAAGGGAGCGGAGCTTCCGGATCCGTCGGCGCACCAGCCGCCGCTGCGAGACGCGCTCGCGCGCGCGGTCGCCGCGGTGCGGGATCGACCGACCGACGCGGACGCGTGGGGGGATCTCGCGATGCTCTGCCACGCGAACGAGTTGCTCGACGATGCGGCGGCAGCGTACGAGCGCGCCGAGGAGCTGACGCCGCACGACGCGCTGTGGCCACATCTCCTCGGCAGGGTCTACGAGTCGCTGTCCCGGACCGACGACGCGACGCGAGCCTACGAACGTTCGATCGCGATGGAGCCGCACGATGTCGCGTCGCGTTGCTCGCTCGCCCGCATCCTCACGGAGCGAAACGAGGACGAGCGCGCGCGCCAGCTTCTCGTGGAGGCCGTCGAGAGCGAGCCGCGTTCGGTCGCCGCGCGCGTCGCGCTCGCCCGGCTCGCGCTGCGCTCGGGCGTGCTCGACATGGCGGAGAAGAACCTCCTCCTGGCACTTGACGAATCGCTGACCTGCGGGCCGGCGCACGAGCTTCTCGCGCAGCTGTACGAACGACGTGGCGACGAGGCGGAGGCGGAGATTCACCACCGCTGGAGCCGCGCCGGAACGAGCCGGATCCCGCTGCCGGATCCGTACATCGACCGCGTCGAGAAGCTCGCCGTGAGCTATTCGGCACGGCTCTATCGAGCCCGGCGTGTTGCTGACGAGCGACGTTGGAGTGACGCGATCGACGCCGCACGCGCAGCGCTCGAGCAGCGCTCGGGTGCCGCTGAGCCGCGCTATCTTCTCGGCATCGCTCTCGTGCGTGGCGGTCGGGTCGACGACGGTCTGCGAGAGCTACGGGCCGTCACCGAGCTCGATGCCTTCCGCAGCGAGGCATGGATCGAGATCTCCCGCGTGCTCGTGCAGCGGGGCGAAGGAGCGACGGCGCTCGCGACGCTGGACGCCGCGTGTGCCGCGCTACCCGATGACGTCCCGCTGCGCATCGAGCGAGCCGGCGTCCGCCTGCGCGGCGGCGATCGCGACGGCACACGAGCCGATGTCGGACGAGCGCTCGAGCTGCAGCCCGACAGTGCGCGCGCGTTCGCCGCACGGGGCGACCTGTATCAGATGCGCGGTGCCGATCTCGACGCGGCTAGGGCCGACGCCGACGTCCGCGAGCGAGAGCGGAACCGAGCTGCCCAGGCCGTCGCGGCCTACGAGCGCGCGCTGGAGCTCGCCGTCGATTTGCCGGAGGCGTACGCCGGCGCGGGGCGGGCGCACATGCAGCTATGGGAGCTCGCCGAGGTCGACGCGGACAAGGCCGCGCACGTTGACGCGGCCATCGCTCATTTCAGGCCGCTCGTGCGTTTCTTCCCGCGCGCCAAGGCGGGTCATGTCGCGTTGATTCGAGCGCTCGATGCGGCGGGGCGCCATGGCGAGACGCTCGCGGCGATCCGCGCGGCGGCCGAGCGCTGGCCCGACGACCCGCGGTTTCGGCCGCGCAAGCCGGCGGATTGACGGTCTCCCTCCAAGGCGCATGGGGAGAGAGCCTCGAAGGAAGACCGTCAGGGTCGAGGCGTCAGTCCAACTCGTCGAACTGCAGGTCCGGCAGCTCTCGGAAGCTCGAGTGGCACAGCGAGCACGTCACGCGGATCGTGTCGACGCGTTCGCGGATCTGCGCGATGGTCAGTTTCGAAGCCTCGCCCTCGAGAGCAGCCGACTGCTGCTCGAGCTGCGTCGCGAGCTCCAGAAACTTCCCTTTCGCGTCGTCGGGGAGGTTCACCTCCTTCATGATCTTCGGGAGGTTCCGCGCCGAGGAGACCATGTGCTTCGCGACGTTCTTCACGTGCGCGATTTTCCTCTCGCGTTCGCTCTGAACCTCGAGCTCCTGCGGCAGCCGCTCGTTCGCCATGCTCTGCAGGCCGCGCATGACGCCGACCAGTCGCTCGCTGTGGATCACGTGCTTCTGGGTCTCATCGTCGCCGACGGGGGTGACGTCCTTGGTTTGCCGGCAGGAGCCGGCGATCAGCAGGGCGGAAAGCCCGAGGACCGGCAGCAGCAGGGCCGCCAGCGAGCGCCGCGGGGATCGATCAGCGCGTCTCTTCATCCGCTCGTCCTCTCTGGTTGTCGTTGTGGTGAAAGAAGTCTCAGGGGGTCGTGTCATCAGAAAGTCACACGAGTGCGAAGTCCGAAGAAGAAGCTGTCTTCCGTCGTCCGCAGTCCTCCCGGGCTGTCGATGAATTGGAAGTCCGGCGTCAGAGTGAACCACGGCGTGATTTGGATGTGGTAGTAAATCTCGGCGCCGGTCTCACCAACGAAGCCACCGTTGACCGTATTGCGGAAGCGGCTCGATGCCAACGCTTGATACACGCCGACACCCATCGTGTCCTGAGGGCGACACGAGAACGGGCCGTGATACTGGAAGCCTGCGGACCACACTTGCGAGATGCGGCTCGTGCGCGCATCGCGGTGTCCGTATCGGAAGAACACGCCGAGTCCGGCGGGGCTGTCCGGGTTCTCGCGGTAGACGAGCTGGTCGAAGCTGAGGTAGTAGCCGACGTCTCCCTTGTCGCGCTCGGGCTGGCCGGTGCCGGAGTTGGTGCGACCGATGACCGTTCTCGTGTCGGAGTCGTAGAACACGCCGCCGCGGTACTTGCCGGGCAGGACACCGCGCGAGGTCGGAATCTCGATCGGAATGGCGCCTTCCGAGTAGAACGCGAGGCTGCTGAAGTTGTCGAAGGCCGTGTCGAATCCGGCGTCGCGAATCGAGTTGTCGGCATCGGCGACGCCGAAGATCAGCTCGAGCCAGTCGAACGGCTGGACGTACAGCGTGGCGCCGAAGCCGATCTGCAGCGGCACGATCGCGTTATTGTTGTCCAGGTACGTCGACATGAACCGCACGTCTTCGCTGTTCGCGTAGGCGTTCCGATCGGTGATCGTCTGATAGTCGAGATAGCCGATGCGCAGCTGCACCCAATCGGACCAGATCTCCTGGTGAAGATAGAGCTGGTCGATGTAGATCGGCTCGTCGAAATCCGCGTCGTCGACAGGATCGGATAGCGCGCCGACGTCGGGATTGACATTCTGGCCGTGGTTGTTCTTGACCTGCATCAGCACGCTGCCGCCGTCGAAGAGCCCCAGCTTCTCCATGTCGGCGAGCAGGAACAAGTCGATGCTGCCCGACCACTCGGTCGCGTTTTCCGAGTCCGCGCCGCCGCGCGTGTTCATTCCGAGGATGCCGTTGTAGAACAGCTTGAACGCGAGGCCGTTATCTTCCAGCGTCTTACGCGGTCCGCCGAGGTCACCCAATAGCCGCGGCGTGTTCTGCAAGTAGGGCAAGCAGCCGCCGTCGTCTTCGGCACCGGCGGTGGTATCTTCTGCGAGCAAGCCCGGCGAGCCGGGACCGATAACCGAGAGGGTGATGAAAAGAAGCACGGCGCGGGTTCGTCGCGACAGTGTCATATCACTGGCTCCACTCGTCCGGTCGCGCGGCGTCGGGGGCTCCACGGGGCACGCGACAGCGCTTTCACGTCGTGACGGGAATCACGCCGCGTGTGTTTTGCATTCCGAATGTTCCACCTTGTGTCCACGAAGACACACGCGTAACGACGGAAACGCAACGCGAACGGACATCAGAAGGCCCGCCGGTCGGAGCGTCGCAAGGGACGAAGGCCTTCGTCGTGACTTGCAGCACTCCGAGAGGAGGCAAAACTCGGGGCAGAATACACCTTTTCGCCCGGAAGGCAAAAGGATCTCGTGGCGGTTTTCGCCCTCTCGACGCGAGCGGCTCCGGTCACGCGACCGCGCCTCGTCAGGGGCGATGTTCGGCTTCACTTGCCGGCTTTCGCTCGTTGTCGCGTCGACGGTCGGAACGCTGTGGCCCCTACGTCGCGCAGCCTGCGATCGCGCGAGCCCGGACGCATCTCGGCCGTGTTCGGATTCTGCAGCCGAGGGTCGACTCCGACCACGCCGTCGGTCTCCGGCGTGGGCAGGCGCGGCCGTCGGTTGCCGTCGAGATCGAACCACGCGTTGTGGCGGAAGCGAAACGTCTCGGGGGCCGTGCCGGCACCGACGTTGACGAAGACGCCGACCCGCTTGTCGAACACGACCAGGTTGTGCTCGAACACGCCGTCGTGCGCCGGGCGGAAGCGCTTGTCCTTCGTCTCCTGGAGGATGCGAAGGACCCATTTGCGCGGGCGGACGATCGTGTTGTGGTGCACGTGACCTCCGTCGCAGGTTACCCACGCGATGGGGGCCAGCGATCCGACGAATCGATTTCCCGCGATCTCGACACGGCTGGCCTCGTAGCTCGTTCCGAGCGGGCGGAAGTACGGCGTGCCGGTGCTGCCGCCGAGGTTGATCGCGCGCTGACCGGCGTCGTCGAAGAAGCAGCGGGTGACGCGGACGTCCCGCGAGCCTCCTTTGATCTGCACCGCGTTCGACTGTGAGAAGCCGTCCTTGCCCTTGAACGAGCACTCGTCGATGAGGCCGCGGTGACAGCCGACCATGTCGATCGCGGACCCGCCCCAGCCCTCGAATCGACACCGCCGCACGGTGAAGTCGTCCAGACCCGAGAGCTTGAGCGCATCGTGGTTGCCGCGCGGGCCAATGTCGCGGAACGCGACGTCCTCGACGACGACGTGATGGGCCGGTGTCGAGTAGTCGCCGCCGTCGTCGATGTTGATGCCGTTCATCGGGAAGCCGCGCACCTCGATCGCCGCGATCGTCACCCAGCTCGAGTCGATGAGGTGGAGCGCCTGAGAGCCGCCTTCGAAGGTCGGCGGGCGTCGCGCGTCAGCACCGCGGATCTCGATGGGCTTCGTGCGCGAGCCGTGTACTCCCCGCACATCGAGGCCTCCGCGGTACGTGCCGGGGGCGATGAGGATCCGCGTGCCGGGCTGGGCACTGCGAAGGGCGTTGCGCAGCGCCGTCGAGTTCGAAACGTCGACATCGTCGGCACGGGTGACGCTCGTCAGTGCGATGGCCGACAGGAGAGCTGTCGCGAGAGTCGTGGTCCGGTGCGTGTTCACGTTTCGTCCTCGCGTTGTGGCGGTCCGGGTTGTCGGCAACCGATTCTACCCGAGGCGGGTGTTTTACCCGAGACGTACGAGCTTCGTGACCCGTCCGGTTCCGACCCACTCGGCGACGAAGATGTTGCCGTCGCGGTCGAAGCAGGCGTCGTGAGGGTGGACGAAGCGTCCCGACAGCCACTTCTTCGCGTCGCGGCGTACCGCGAATCCCTTGTCAGCGCGAATGCGCTTCGAGTCGTCTCCGAGGCGCGCGACGACGCGGTTCTTGCCGTCGAGCAGCGTGACGCGAGCGTAGAGCTCGGGCACGACCATCAGGTCCTTCCACGTGTCGGCGTTCGCCGGCAGCCCGTAGCCATCGAGCGTTTCGATGTACTCGCCGTCGGTTTTCAAGCGGTGGACCGTGTGGTTGGCGCGGTCGCAGATGATGACGGTCGGCTCGCGACCGGGGCGCTGGTCGACCCAGATGCCGTGCGGCAGGTTGAACTTCCCCTCGCCCTTGCCGGGGCCGCCGAAGCAGCTCTTCCACTCGCCGTCCTTCGTGTAGCGGTGGATAGTGTACGAGCCGTATCCATCGACGAGGAAGAAGTCGCCGTCCGGAAGGAACGCGAAGTTCGTCGGCAGGAACCGGTCGCGACCCCAGACCTTCTTCGGGCTCTTCGCCTCGCCGTCGGCGTAGACGCCCGACTCCATCGGCGCGTACTTCTGCCAGACCGTCTCGCCGGTCAGGGTGAGCTTCGCGAACGTCTTCAGGTGCTGGTACGCGCACACGTACAGGAACTGCTCGGCGCCTTCCTGCCGGACCTCGAGCCCGTGCCCGCCGCCCTGGAACTGCGATCCGAACGAGCGCACGTACTTGCCCTGCGGATCGAACACGAAGATGGAGGGGTGGTCCTTCTGCTTCGCGCGACCCTCGTGAATCACGTAGAGGAAGCCGTCGCGGTCCACGGCGACGTTGTGCGTCGTCTGCCACTCGTAGCGGTCGGGGAGCTGCGGCCATGCGTGGACGACCTCGAAGCGGTAGTCGCCTTCGCCGATGATCTTCCTCGATCCCGACTTGTCGTCGGTGAAGACGAACGGCGTCGAGACAAGGGCGGCAGCGCCAGCCGTGCTGGCGAGAAAGCGACGTCGGGACACGGGGCGTGGCATCGCGGGCTCCTCGGATGGCAGCCCACTGAGAAAGGCAATCCGGCGCGATGGCGGTCATTTCGCTCTCACGCTCGGAGCCCTTTCTCAACGGGCTGATAGCGTGCGGCGGCCGGGCGCGAACAGCACTGCGCGTGGGCCGGGGGATTCCGCAGACCAGCATCGCGCAGGTCGGCGGGCTTTTCCAGCGGCGATCGCGGGTTCTGGTACGATGCGCGGCGAAACTCGCAATGAGTACGGACGCCGATCGAGGAGGAATCATGGTCTCGGCCGCTATCGCCGGAATCGCGTTGACCGTCGCGGCACAGTCAGTGCCCGCGTCCGACGTCGCACTCGAACGCTTCCTGAAGAGCTGCGACACCCGGTACAGCTCCGAGCGCTGCATGCTCTCGGGCCGCATGGGGAAGATCGGCTACCACAGCACGCTGGCGCCGGGGACGGTCATTCACGGGACGCGGGACTCGTTGAGCTACGCGGTCGCGCTCTTCGCGCGCGGAGGGTCAGAGGACCTCGAGCGCGCCGCGGGCGTCGTCTCGGCTGTGCTCGAGCTGCAGGATGTCGATCCGTCCAGCCGCACGTACGGCATCTGGCCGTGGTATCTCGAGGAATCGCTCGCCGAGATGTCGCCGCCCGATTGGAATTGGGCCGACTTTTGCGGCGCGCGGATCGCGCAGATGTTGCACGATCACGGCGAGCGGATTCCAAGCGATCTGCGCGCGAAGATGCGCACGAGCCTGCAGCACGCGGCGCGAGCGATCCGCAAGCGCAACGTCGGGCCTGGCTACACGAACATCGCGATCATGGGGGGCGGTGTTTGCGCGGCGGTCGGCGAGATCCTCGGTGACGCGGACCTCTTGGAGTACGGGCGCGAGCGGCTCGAGCGTATCGTCGAGTACACGCGCTATCACGACGGCCACTTCAACGAGTACAACAGCCCGACGTATACCACGGTAGCGCTCGAGGAGTGCGAGCGCGTGCTACACCTCGTCCGGGACCCGGCCTCGCGAGCCGCCGCCGAGGCGCTGCGCCTCGGCGCGTGGCGCGATATCGCGGCCAGCTTCCACCCCGCGACCGGGCAATGGGCCGGGCCGCACAGCCGCGCGTACTCCGACCGCCTGCGCGCCAAGACCGTCGCGCACCTCGCCGTGCGCACAGGGCTCGATCTGGCCCGCGGTGCGAAGACGCAGGAGGTCTACCAGGCGTTCCGCGCATTGCCGTGTCCGCCGGATCTCGTCGCGCGGTTTCGCGAGCTGCCGAAGTCGGAGGTCGAGATTCGCCGCACGTTCTTCCGGCATGAGGACGCGGCGCGGTCGACCGTCGGCACGACCTGGCACGCGGTCGACGCGACTCTCGGCACGGTGAACCGCTCGTGCTTCTGGACGCAGCGCCGTCCGCTGATCGCGTACTGGGACGTCGGTGCCGATCGACCCGTCGTTCTGCGAGCGCGCTTCCTGCGTGACGGCAAGGACTTCTCCTCGGTGGGCATCTACACCGCGCAGCGTGGCGCCCGTGCGCTGTCGATGCTCTACACGTCGCGCCGCAATGGTGATTGGCACATCCATCTCGACCGTCCCAAGGACGGGGTGTTCCGCGCGCGCGACCTGCGGCTGCGGTTCGAGCTCGAAGGGCCCGGTTCGACCGGTCGCGATCTCGGCGGCGGGCGCTTCGAGCTCGCCGCAGGTGCGAGGACCGCAGTCGTTCACACGATTCCCGGAGGCCTCGGAAGACGAATTGTCGTGTGGCGCGCGGGGCGAGACGGCGAGCGGGCCTGGGTGGACGGCATCTGCCACGACGGTGAATCGAAGGCGTTCGACTTCGACGGCAATCTGGGTGTCGAGGTCGCCGTCGGAGTCGAGCTGCTCAAGCGTGACGAGGAGCCCGCGCTGAGGCGGCCACATTGGGGGGTGGCGGCGTACGGACGCATGCGTGTCACGTGGCCCGTCGCCGGCGGGCTCGAGGTGGTAGGAAAGACCTCGCGGTGACCCGAGCGGAAGGACGGCAACGGGCATAGGGCGTCGACGGCGCCCCCCTCGCTCGGGTACGGTGATTCGGGAGATGTCCGAACGCGACGCGGACGGTGGCTCACGCAGCAGCCAGCTTCCGCGAGGAGCACAGCACGTGATGAACGTCACGGCATCCCCGCAGCACGAGCGGTCAGATCCAGACATGCACCATTCCACACGCCGGTTCCTTCGTTCGATCGCCCTCGCCTTGATCGCGATCGCCGTCCTCGCCCCCGCCGCCTACGGGTCGCCGCAGGGGAGGAACTCAGCCAACCTGCGCGCTCGCGCGCTCGCCGGGCCGATGGCCGACGTTCCCGCGCTCGTCTTCTGCACGCGGTCGCGGTACGACGACGGGCACTGGTACGCCAACATCGGCTATTACTGCGACGACGAGAATCGCAAGGCGTACGCCGGCAACGGCCGCCCCGATGTCGGCAAGCTGCTCAAGCTCGACGTGCGCAGCGGTGACGTCACGACAATCCTCGACGCGAAAGGCGGCTCGATTCGCGATCCGCAAGTCCACTACGACGCGCGCAAGGTCCTGTTCTCGTACCGCAAGGCCGGAACGCATCACTACAACCTCTGGGAGATCGGCGTCGACGGCGCGAACCTGCGCCAGCTCACCTCCGGCGACGTCGATGACTACGAGGCGACCTATCTTCCCGACGGCGATATCCTCTTCGTCTCGACGCGCTGCAATCGCTGGGTCAATTGCTGGAAGACCCAGGTCGGGACGATGTACCGCTGCGAGGGCGACGGCAGCGATATCCGCCCCGTCTCAGCCAACACCGAGCACGACAACACGCCGTGGGTGCTTCCCGACGGCCGCGTTCTCTACACGCGGTGGGAGTACGTCGACCGCAGTCAGGTCGAGTTCCATCACCTGTGGGTGATGAACCCCGACGGCACTGGGCAGTCCGTCTTCTATGGCAACCAGCACCCGCACATCGTGATGATCGATGCGAAGCCGATTCCCGGCAGCCGCAAGATTCTCGCGAACTTCTCGCCGGGCCACGGCCGCAACGAGCACAAGGGCGTCGCGACGATCGTGTCGCCGGACAGCGGCCCTGACGATCGCGGTGCCGCACGCAGTCTGCACAGGGGGCGGCAGATCTGCGATCCGTGGGCGTTCTCCGAGGACTGCTTCATCGCCGCGCGTGACCGCGAGATCGTGCTGATGGACGGCTCGGGCCGCGTGGAGGTCCTCTACACGCATCGTGGTCCGGGCAACGTGCACGAGCCACGACCGATCGCCCCGCGACCGCGCGAGCGCATCATTCCGGAGATGCCGGAGGGGAAGGCCGCAGCGACTGGCACGATGGTGCTGACCGATGTCTACAACGGCCGCCGCCTCGACGGCGTGAAGCATGGCGACATCCGCAAGCTCCTCGTGCTCGAGTCGCTGCCGAAGCCGGTGAACTTCAGCGGCGGCCCCGACCTGACGAGTTGGCTCGGGACGTTCACGCTGGAGCGCGTCCTCGGCACCGTGCCGGTCGAGAAGGACGGCTCGGCGTGCTTCGAGGTGCCCGCGAACCGACAGGTTTTCTTCGTCGCGCTCGACGAGAACGACCTGTCCGTCAAGCGCATGCAGAGCTTCACGTGCGTCATGCCGGGCGAGGTGCTGAGCTGCGTCGGGTGCCACGAGGAACGTACATTGACGCCGGCAAGCTACACGCCGCAGCCCGTGCTTCAGGCGCTGCGTCGACCGCCGAGCGCGATCGAGCGCTTCGAGGGGTTCCCCGACGTCGTCGACTTCCACCGCGACGTGCAGCCGATCCTCGATCGCTACTGCGTCGAGTGTCACGGCTACGAGAAGCGGGAGGGCAACGTCATCCTGGCGGGCGATCTCGGGTTGCAGTGGTCGCACGCCTACTTCAGTCTCTTCGCGCACCGCCAGGTCGCCGACGGGCGCAACGGTCTCGGCAATCAACCGCCGCGCACGATCGGCAGCTCCGCGAGCGCGCTTCTCGACAAGGTCGACGGCAGTCACTATGACGTGCGCGCGAAGCCCGAGGACTGGCGCATGCTCTGGCTGTGGATCGAGAGCGGCGCGACGTACGCGGGTTCGTACGCGGCGCTGCGCAACGGCGCGGGGCAAGCTCGCTCCGGCCAGGCTGTCAGCGCGTTCTATCGCAACGGCGGCGGTCGTGTGCTGCAGACTCGTTGTGTTTCGTGTCACAAGCCGGGATCGGATCGCTCCCTGCCGACGAACCAGGGGGCGCGGACGAAGAAGTTGCGTCAGACGATCGGCCGGCCGACGGCGATCCACGAGCGGCTCGTCGAGGAGAACGATCCGGTAGCGCGCTTCGGCATGGCGATCCTGTTCAACATGACCCGCCCGCACTTCTCGCCGCTCATCCTCGGTCCGCTCGCGAAGGACGCCGGCGGCTTCGGTAGCTGTCCGGACGTGTTCAAGAGCAAGGACGAGACGGACTACAAGAAGCTCCTCGGCGCGCTCGACGCGGCGAAGAAGGTCATCGATGCCGAGCCGCGCTACTCGACACCGGGTTTCCGTCCGAACCGTCAGTACGTCCGCGAGCTGAAAAAGTACGGCGTGCTGCCGGCCGATTTCGATCCGTCGCGGGACGAGATCGACGTGTTCCGCAGCGACCAGGCGTACTGGGAATCGCTGTGGTGTCGGACGAGTCGGTGAGCGCCGGCTCTCAACGAGTCGCTGAACTCGAGGCTACTCGAGGAGCGGCACGACGAAGCCGAGGATCGGCACTACGACGGCCATCGCCGCGGTCGTGAACACCCAGAACGAGCCGACGAGCTCGTCGTCGAGCCCGTAGAGGATCGCGCCGACGTTCGCGAGGAACGCGACGGGCATCGATGCCGCGATCGCGATGACCTGGAGCGTCGTGCCGCGCAGTCCGACCGCCCACGCGAGCGAGAGCCCGACCGCGGGCATCACGACGAAGTGCACGGCTGCGATTGCCAGGCACGGACGCCAGTGCCGCAGCGGCGCCGCGCGCCGCATGCCGAGACCGACGGTGACGCCGAGCAGCACGACGTTGATGCGCACGAGGATCTCCGCCGTGCCGTCGAAGAACGCCGGTCGTACGGCGCCGGCAGCGTTGAGGACGGCGCCGAGCAGGATGCCGACGAGCGGCGCCATCGTTGGGCCGAGCAAAGCGCGGCGCGCGAGGTAACCCCACGACAGACCGCTCGATCCGCCAGCGTGCGAGATCACCGCGGCGAGGGGCCACGCGACGAGAAAGTAGAACGGCGACTCGCCGAGGCGATAGATCGCGAGCTGGCCGAGCGCGTTCTCGGCGTGCGGATCCTGCGGCGTCGCGAGCAGCAGGACGATCGTGATGCCGCCGAACGTCAGTACGTTGCCGCAGCCGCCGCCGAGGAGATACGCACCGCGCTGCTCGCGTCGCGCCCGCGACAGGTACGCGATCAGGCAGCCAGCGGCGGCGCCGGCGATGTGCACCGCGATCCCGATCAGCGGCAGGAAAGCAGCGCGACCGACAGGGAGCGGTGCGGCCCACACGACCAGCGTCATCAGCGGCGCTGCCGTTGCGAGGATCGCCGTCCGCCCGAGGCTGCGCGCGATGGTCGACGCGATGAGCTCGCCGCGCTCCTGGTGTCTGAGCACACGCGTCCACAGCAGGAAGCCGGCGAGGACGGGCAATCCCATCCACGCGACGATGCGAGCGCTTTCGAGCCATTGGGCGGTCGGCGGCACGGCGGTGGTCTTTCTCGGGTACGTGGCGCGGGCCCGGCAGTATACACGCGCATGGGCTGCCCGGGCGGATGAGTTCGCGGTGGACGCTCTTGGCGGGCAGCCCATGCGCGCGGAGTTGGAGGCGACCGCTCGGGGACACTCGATCGTTGCCTGTCCCGCGCAAGGCTCGCGGCGGCTCAACTCCGCGGGTGCGGTCGCGTTCTCTCGTCGTATGACGTACGGTGAGCGCGAAACAAGACCACTACGAGGAGATCGAATCCATGTCGGACCGATGCACGGAGACTGGCGCTCGCCGTACGAATCGACGGGTCTCCGCGTTCGCGGCGCTCGCGCTCATCGGCCTCGTTCTCCCGCCTTCGCAGGCGGCCGACCTGGTGCGGCTCGAGTACCGCGATCCGGGCCTCGTCGTCGATCTCGGCGTCGGGCTGTGGGCCTGGCCGCTGCCGATGGACTACGACGGCGACGGCGATCTCGACCTCGTCGTCAACTGTCCGGACAAGCCCTACAACGGCATGTGGCTCTTCGAGAATCCCGGCTCGGGCGAGTCGTCGATGCCGGTCTTCGAGCCCGCGCGTCGCGTCGCGCCTGGCTTTCAGAACGTGCGTGTGTCGTATGTCAGAGGCGAACCGAAGGTTCTCTTGCCAGGTCACGAGCTCGTCGACTTCCGCAAGCGCGGAGCGGACGCGCGTCGGCGTCTGCACCCGCAGTTCAACGTCCACGGGGGCCGATTGCGCGCGAATCAGTGGCACCTCGTCGACTGGGAGGGGGACGGGGACCACGATCTCGTGATCGGCGCGGGGGACTGGTCGGACTACGGCTGGGACGACGCGTGGGATGCGAGCGGGCGATGGCAGAACGGACCGCTCCACGGTTGGGTCTACCGCGTCGAGAACACGGGAACGGACGCAGCTCCAAAGTGGGCCGACGCGGTGAAGGTCGAAGCCGGCGGCGCGCCGATCGACGTCTACGGCTGGCCGTCACCGTGTGTCGACGATTTCGACGGAGACGGCGACCTCGACATCGTGTGCGGCGAGTTCCTCGACAGGTTGACCTACTTCGAGAACGTCGGCTCGCGCGAGGCTCCGGGCTACGCCGGCAGTCGGTTCCTTTGGCACGACGGAGGCGAGATCCGCCACGAGCTGCAGATGATCGTTCCGACGTCGATCGACTGGGACCGCGATGGGGACATCGATCTCATCGTCGGCGAGGAAGACGGTCGCGTCGCGTTCGTGGAGAACACCGGTCGCACGCGTGGCGGCATGCCGCTGTTCGCGCCGCCGCGTTTCTTTCGGCAGCGGGCTCGGGAGCTCAAGTTCGGCGCCCTCTCGACGCCGTGGACCGTCGACTGGGACGAGGACGGCGACGAAGACATCATCGCGGGCAACACGGCGGGGCATATCGCGTTCATCGAGAACCTCGATGCAGGTGCACCGCCGCGCTTCGCGGTACCGCGTCTCCTGAAGGCTGGCGGCAGCGTGCTGCGTATTCAGGCGGGACCGAACGGCTCGATCCAGGGGCCGTGCGAGGGCAAGTGGGGCTACACGACGCAGAGCGTGGCCGACTGGGATCACGACGGCAGGTCGGACATCGTCGTCAACTCGATCTGGGGCGAGATCCTTTGGTATCGCAACATCGGCGCGAAAGGGTCGCCTCGCTTGGAAGCGGCGCGCGCCATCGAGGTCGAGTGGCCGGGACCGCCGCCGAGGCCCGAGTGGACCTGGTGGCGCCCGCGCGGTCGGCAGCTCGTCACGCAATGGCGCACGACACCGGTCGCCGTGGACTTCGACCGCGATGGGCTCTGCGACCTGGTCGTCCTCGACCACGAGGGCTGGTTGACGCTGTTGCGTCGCGAGCGTCGCGGTGACAGGCTCGTGCTCCTGCCTCCTCGAAGGGTGTTCGTCGGAGCCGATGGCGCGCCGCTGCGTCTGAACTCCAAGCGCGCCGGCCGCAGCGGGCGGCGCAAGATCGCGCTCGTCGACTGGGACGGCGATGGCGCGTTCGATCTGCTCGTCAACAGCAAGAACGCCGACTGGCTCCGCGGCAGCGCGGCCGCCGATGGCAGGTGGCAGCTCGATGCGAAGGGAACGATCGCGGCGCGGCAGATCTCATCGCACACGACGAGTCCGTGCACGGTCGACTGGAATGGCAACGGCGTGCCGGAGCTCCTCGTCGGCGCGGAGGACGGGCACTTCTACTGGCTTGAGAGGTGAACGCGGATTCAGCGCGCCGCCAAGAGCGCGATCGATCCGACGCGCCGCACGCTCGCCGCGCCAGGGCACAGCACCGTCGACCCGTCGACGTTGAGCGGAAACGGTCGATCGCATTCGAGCTCGAGCGACTCCTCGCAGACCAGATGCTCCATGCCCCAGCGCGCGGGATCCGCGGCGACCTTGCCGCTGCGCGCTGCCTTCACTTGCCCCGGCAGTCGCCAGATGCCGCGATCGCGCAGCGCGAAGCAGTGGAAGCGGCCGGAACCCAGCGCGTCGTTCGTGAACGCGAGGTCTTTTCCGAGGTAGCCGTTGACGAGGACCATCGCCTGGAAGCGACCGCCGTCGATCTCGTTTCCGTCGACGCGGATGCGCCACCGGCGAGCGCGCGTGAACGGCGCCTTCGCGAGGCGCTCGAGGAGCGCGAGGATCATGCCCGTCGTGAACGGTCCGAGATCGCCGAAGAACTGGCTCAGCACCCCCTTGTACCACTTCATGAAGCGGTTTTCGGTGAAGTGGGGGATGCGACCGAAGAGCTCGGCGCCCCCGTAACCGACGAAGTGCTTCGGCGGCACGCCTTCCACATCGACGCGCAGCAGATCGCACGGGGCGGTGTGATCGGCCTCGATCGCATCGGAGAACACGCGGATTCCCGCTTCGATCTCGTCGGGCATGCCGAGCACCTTGCCGATCAGGTCGGCCGATCCCTTGCGCAGGAAACCGAGGCGTAACGGCTCGAGCGGAACACCTGCGTCGATGCAACCGTGCAGCACGGCGTTGAACGTTCCCGAGCCGCCGGCCGAGATCACGATGCGCGCACCGTCGCCCACGAGCTCCGCCGCGCGCGCGCGGGCCTCGTCGTGACCTTCGACCTCGCTCAGCGCAACACCGGTCCAACCGTGCTCTGCGAACAGCGGCTCGATGCGTCGGACTTTGCTCCAGTCGGCGATGGACCCCGACACGGCCGTCGCGATGACCTCGATCCGCGCGCTTCGGTCCGTCGCCATCTTGCGTCTAGGCTCCTGATTCGGCGGCTCGATGGGCGTCGTCGCGCGCTATCGTGTGCTCCGTCACGAAATCGCGCGCCGCGGTCGCGAGCTCGTCCGGCGACAGCCCTCCGTCGAGCCGTAGCACCGGCAAGCCGAACCGACTCGCGGCTACCGAGCACACCGTGTCGTAGGCGCGCCGCAATTTGTCCAGCTTCTCCGCCGTCTCGTGTTGCTGCCGCTCCTCGCCGCGCGTGGTGATTCTGCCGATGGCGTCATCCACGGGGAGGTCGATGAACACCGCCGCCTCCGGCAGCTCGAGCCGGTTCAGCCCGAGACGTTGCAGCCAGCGCAGTTCCGGAAAGCGGCGTGCGAGAGCTTCCCTCGCGCGCACGCGCTCGCGTCCGGACAGCACGCCCAGCACGCGTCCGCACGACTCGTGATCGAAGTCCTTCTCGTGGTAGAGGATCGACCACGCGGTCATGTTGAGGAGCGGCGAGCCGTCCATCACGGTCCAATCGGGATCGTACCAGCGGCGGCTCTCCGCCAGCAGTCGATCGCGCAGGAGCAGCTCGACCAGCTTCGGGATCTTGTAGCCCGTCAGCGAGCGCGCGCATTTCGCTCGTCGCTGCAGGCGCAGGCGCAGGCGCTCGACGGGAAGCGGTTGCAGCTCCCGGGGCTCGCCACGTTCCAGCAGGCGGAGCTCGTCGCCGATGAACGCGGCGCTGCCCGCTTCCGACAGCAGCACGGCGAGGTTGTCCGCGAGCGTGCTCTTGCCGGATCCGTCGATGCCGAGGACCGCGACGGGAAACGTCGCACGACGGTGCAGGTGGCGCTGGCGCTGCTGGCGTCGCGACGCCTCGGCGCGTGCGAGCTCGAGCACGCTGTCGCGCAGGGCCGCGGTCAGGTCGCGCGGCCGTCCCGTCAACCGTCGCGCAGGACCGAGCAGGACGCGGTTCCACACGGGCAAGGGCAAGGTCGCCCCCCGCGGCAGCGCGCGTTCCGGGCCGAGGATGTGCGCGGGGATCACCGGCAACTCCGGGTGACGTTCGAGCAGCCGACCGACGCCGCTGCGAAACGGCGCGAGCTCGCCGGGCTCGCCGCGCGTGCCCTCCGGGAAGATGATCAAGCTCTCGCCTGCGGTGATGCAGCGGTCCATCGCGTTGATCGCCTCCAACGCGTCGCGCGGGCTGGCTCGGTCGACCCAGAGGGGCGCCAGCACGCGGTCCATGAAACGCGCCAGGCGCTGCGACTTGCCGAAGTGGTCCGCAGCGGCCACCGGGTGCGTGTGCGCCAGGTGACGGCGTGGCAACACGCTCATCAGGAGCAATGCGTCGAGGTGGCTGTTGTGGTTCGCGACGATCAGGAACTGGTCGAGCTCGTCGAGCTGGGCCGCTCCTTGCACGTGCACGCCGAACAGCACCTTCAGCAGCGGTCGCAGGATGAGGTGGTGGAACGCGCCGTGACCGGTCATGGCGTCGGCACCTCGACCAGGATGACCTCGAAGTAGTGCAGGTAGTGGAAGACGACCGGTGCCGCGAAGAGCTGCGCGCGCAATCCGTCGATCCACCGGCCGCGGCCGGGCTCGAGCTGCGTCGGCTCGATGCCGAGATCCTCCTCGACCGTGCGCAGCGTGAAGTTGCCCATGCACACGAGCACGGGCATCAGGACCGCGAGACTCACCGCGTGCACGAGCTGCATCTCGGCCGGCTTCCCGAGGAGCCACGCCAGGCCGAAGACCGCCGGTGCGCCGACGACGATCTTCAGCACGGAGCCTGCGGGCACGAAACGCGCCGCGCGATCGAGCACGTCGCAGACCGCGACGCCGAGCACCAGGAGCAGCGCGAGAGCCGTCGAGAGATACGTCAGGTACGCGAGGTGTCCGAGGCAGTAGGCAAACAGGAACAGGCCGAAGTCGATCGCCCCGATCGAGAACACGCTGCCGCGTGCGCCACCGCGTCCGCCCCCTCCCAGAGCGATGAGAAACGGAACGATCAGGAACACGTAGACCGGCACGCACACGATGAAGAAGCCGTACCAGCCGTCCGCGATGAGGTAGAACTGCAGCGGGATGCCCAAGTACGCCGCGGCCATCGCCCAGCGATCCTCGGGGCGCAGATCAGCCAGCGACAAGTACTCGCGCAGACTCGCGAAGCTGATCGCCGCGAACAGCCAGACCGCGACGTGGAACGACAGCCAGTGCGCCGTCGCGAGGCAGATCAGAAAGGCGATCGGGACCCGTAGGGAGGGTCGGTTCGTCGGGATCCACATCGCTCTCTAAGTGCCGCCTTTCAGAAATATCTGTACTACTAACGTCCAGAATCGTGTTCTCCGGCGAAGACTTCTGCCGCCTCCAAGTAGGATTTCTAAGGAACCCAGG